>JBDUEM010000151.1:0-17550 GCA_040002435.1 Bryobacteraceae bacterium | reverse complement strand
CTGCCAGCGCACCACCGCCGATCGCGATGGCGTCGATGCCGGAGCGGATCGGCGAGGCGGTGCGAGCGGTCCGGATCGCGGACTTTTGGGCGTGCCATGATGATTCCAATGCAGTTAACCCGCGCTTGGCCTTGTTTCCTCCTGGAAGTGGTGTTTCTCGGAATTTCTGCTGGCGAATTGTTGGCGTCCGGGAGTTATATGGTGCGCCCGATTCTTCCACCCGGACATCTGGTGGCGGACTCGCAAAAATACGAGCTGGGCAAATCGATTTTTTTCGGAAGGGCGCCGCTCCGGGAACAGGCGAACGCGGACCGGGTTGCGCAACGGATCATTTTGGTAGGGCTGCAGGATCGCCTGCCCCCCCGAGTAAAAAAAACCACTGACTTACCCGCGCTGTCGGGAAGGCTTTCGGAAGAACAACTAGGCGCACTGCAACATTTCTTACGAGTCCGGCACAAAATTGAATAACGCATCCGACGACGTTGCGTGGCATTTCAAATGACTTTCGAGCGCACATCGGGACGGCGGCGTCGAAGCTTTCGGCGCAGGTTGACCGGCTTTGCCGTCCTGCTGATCTCCATCTCGATGGGTGCAGCGGCCATACTGGCCTACAGCGTTTCCAAGCGGAGCCTGGAAAAGCATCTGGAAGACGAACTACTGGCGATTGTAAAGACGGCTGCGCCAATGGTGGACGGCGACCTCCTGCCGTTGATTTACCAAACGCCCTCCGGTGAATTGGCAGGGGCGGATGAATTCGAAGAAATCCGTGTGCTGCTGGAAAAAATCAAGAACAGCAATCACATGGAAAGCCGTGGCAGTCCGATGTACATAATGAGGGCGGCCTCCGATTTTCCTACCAGCGGCAAGCTGGAATTCGTTGTCATGACGGACCGCGACAGCACAGGCCGCTATTTCGTCGGAAGCAGGCTGGCTGGACGCAATCATTACTATCAGGCGCTGCAGGGGATTGCCTCGTCGTCAGGAATCTACTCCGACGCGGAAGGGGTTTGGATCTCGGCGGCCGCCCCCGTGCGAAACAGCAAGGGCGAGGTTGCGGGCATCGTGCAAGCCGATCGGCCAGTGAATTTCTTTTACCATGAGGCCCGCCAGCAGGCGGAGTATATCCTGCTGGCGGCCCTTGGCAGCCTGTTGATATCGGCGCTGGTGGCAGCGTGGTTCGCCCGGAGCATGGCGCGGCCCGTGCAGGAACTGGTGAAGGCGACCGGCCTTCTGGCGGAAGGAAAACTCGATCATCAGGTTCGTCTGGACCGCAACGATGAACTAGGCGACCTGGGCGACAGCATCAATGAGATGGCGAATCAAATCAACGTGGCTCGCAACAAATTGCTGGCCAATGAGCAGACGTTGGCGCAGGCATGGAAGGGGGCCGAGGCGGCCAGCGCCGCCAAGAGCCAGTTCCTCGCCAACGTGAGCCATGAGATTCGCACCCCGATCAATGGCGTCCTGGGAATGACCGAACTGGCGCTCGACACCGAATTGAGTCCGGAGCAGCGTGATTACCTGATGACGGCGAAGAACTCCGCCGATTCCCTGCTCTCGGTAATCAACGATGTCCTCGATTTTTCGAAAATCGAGGCCGGTAAGCTGGAATTCGATGCGGTGGACTTTTCTTTGCGGCAGAATATCGAGGGAGTTCTGAGGACATTAGCGCTGAAAGCGCATGAGAAGGGGCTCGAATTACTCTGCCGGATCGACCCGCGTGTTCCCGCCATCATTGTCGGTGACCCCGACCGTCTGCGGCAGATTATTGTCAACCTTGCCGGCAATGCAGTGAAGTTTACCAGCCGTGGAGAAGTGTCCGTCCATGTGGCGCTCGAGGAGCGTCTTGGGGACGAGGTGTCGATCCACTTCAGCATCAGCGACACGGGAATCGGGATTGCGGAGGACAAGAAGCTCGGCATTTTCGAACCATTCGCCCAAGCCGACAACTCCACGACACGCCGTTACGGTGGGACGGGCCTGGGATTGAGTATCTCCGAGCAGCTGGTCAGGATGATGGGAGGAAGCATCTGGATCGAGAGTGAATTGGACAAGGGCAGCGTCTTTCACTTCACTGCCCGTTTCGGAGTGGCCGGCCAGCAGCCGATGTCCGACGGCGCAGATGGGTTGTTACGGGGACTGCGGGTATTGGTTGTAGACGATAATGCGAGGAATGCGGCGATCCTCACCGAGACCCTTGCAAAATGGGGAGCCGAGCCGACAGCCGTGGGCGATGCCCGGGAAGCCTTTTCGCTACTGGTGAGAAAATCCGGACTGGCCAATTCATTTTCGTTAATCCTGCTGGATTCCCGGATGCCGGAGGAGGACGGTTTCGTGCTGGCGCAGCGGATCAGGAACGATGCGGCTCTTTCCTCGGACATCGTGATGATGCTGAGTTCCCCTGACTTGGGGCGGGACTCCATTCGTTGCCGGAATCTGGGGATCAAACGATACCTGGTAAAGCCGGTTCGGGAACAGGAGCTTCGCGACGTGATGCTGCACGCCTTGGGAATCACTCCTCAGGATGGATTGATGCCGGGGGGGAGGGGCATTGCTTCGGGGATGCCGTTCCTGGGCAAGCGCATTCTGCTGGTGGAAGACAACCCGACAAATCAGAAGCTGGCTGTGCTGCTGCTGAACAAGAGAGGTCACTCCGTTGTTGTCGCGGCCGACGGACTGCAAGCGGTGCAGGAGTTCCAGCGCGACCGGTTCGACGCCGTTCTGATGGATATTCAGATGCCGCAACTCGGCGGCTTCGAGGCGACCAGCGCGATACGCGCCATCGAGACTCCGGAGGGGCGCCGCACCCCGATTATCGCGCTCACCGCTCACGCGATGAAAGGGGACCGGGAACGCTGCCTGGAGGTGGGGATGGACGATTATCTATCCAAGCCCATTCGAGCGCAGGACCTTTTCGCTAAAATTGAACAGTGGGCGAGAATACCGGACGAGATAGTTCCCTTGGAAAACGACGCATTTCATCCGTTCGGCAGCCTGCGCTAGGCGGCGAGATGCCGATCAGGACCACGCAGGGAGATGACACTACCTTTCCAGACGATGAACCTCTGAAAGCACCCCGTTCATCACTCGCTGATATTCCGCGCGGTCCTGGAGGTTATGACCGCGCAGCAGAGTGGTAATAGCCATGGTGGGCTTGCGCAGTTCGGGGAACCGGCTGCGAAGCGCGTCGAGGAATTCCGGTCTGCGGGACCAATCCCTGTCGGACATCCCCAAGGCTACGTCTACCCAAAGTGCAAGCCGGGAGATTCGCCGGCAACGATCCGCTCGCAGCAGCGGTTGATCTCCTGGCGCCTCCTGCATTTCCGCAAGCGCGGATTCGAGGGTGCTTCTCCAAAACGGAAGAAAGGCGATGCGGCGTGCACGCATCTGTTCCCTGATGAGAATGTGCTGCACCATGTCTCCGCTATGAACCGCTTCGCACGAAAGGCCGCGAGCGGCCTGCGGCGCCGGATACCCGCTGGCGTGGAGCCAGATATGGCCGAGCTCATGCGCGATGACAGCCTCTTCCTGGCCATCCCAATCGGCGGCGCGCGCCATATTCAGAAGCACGACGGAAATGGGCCGCAGGCCGGTATGGGAATTTACGTTTATGGCGTGCGTTTGCACGAATTGCGCAACGAACGCCTCACTCTGCAACAGGGAGCGGAGAAACGGGCGGAACTCTGCGTCTGAGGGCAGCGTTAGTTCATTGCGGCCCGCATCTGTGAATACGCGCGCCAGCACAACGGTTGTTTTGCCTGTGGCCTCAATCTCCGCCTTCCACTGCGCCAGCGGAGGCGAGAGGGCCACTTTGCTCGATTGGTCCGCGCTGGATGCCGCCACGGCAAACAGAAATAGGGCAAGGATTGGCCGCACCAATTAGAATGGTCTCACGTGATCAATCGGCGCCAATTTGTGTGCAGCGGAGCAGGCTTGTTTACCGCCGCATGCTTCAGGAAAGGCCAGGGCGGCTTCCGTGGTTATGCGTTCATTGCGAATGAAGAGGGCAAGGCGATTGCCGTAGTGGACCTCGCGGCATTTTCTGTCACGCAAAAGATCCCAATTGAGGGGGAGCCCACCGCGGTGATTTCGCACCCGGTGCGGCCCGTCATTTACGCTCTTACGCCAAGAACCGGCACCCTGCACGAGATTGATATTGAGACGATGCGCGTCTCGCGAAAAGTGCAGGCTGCCCCGACCGCGATGGCGATGCGAATTACTCCAGATGCATCTGCATTGTGGGTTTTGAGCCGGGATTCGCGCAGACTGGTTCGCGTCGCAGTGGATAGTTTCAAGACAGACGCGCACGTGGCGTTGCCGATGGAGCCGGCAAACTTTGATCTGGCGAATTCCACCGGCTTGTGCGCGGTCAGCTATGGCGAGGCGGGCTCAATAGGAATAGTGGAGCTTTCTTCGCGAAGGATCACCGCACAGGTACGGATCGGCAGTTCCGTTGGAGCCGTGCGATTCCGGCAGGACGGCAACGCGCTGCTGATCGCAAACACGGGCGACCGGATGCTGTCGGTGCTGGAGATGCCCGGCGCCAAGGTAGTGGCGAATCTCCCTTTGGCAGTGCGGCCAGACAATCTCTGCTTCAGCCCGGACGGCGGGCAGTTGTTCATCACGGGCGAAGGAATGGATGTGGTGGTAGTGATATTTCCCTATCGCATTCCGGAGGTGAAGGAAACGGTATTGGCCGGCCGCGCGCCCGCGGCCATGTGCGCGTCGCAACGCTATCTGTTCATCACAAACCCGGCGGCCGGTGACGTGAGTATCCTGGACATCAAGACGCGGAAAGTGATTGCCGTGACGGCGGTTGGGGCTGAACCGAGCTTTGTGGTGATGACGCCGGGCGAACAATATGCTCTGGTGCTGAATCGAAAATCTGGAGATATGGCGGTGATCCGGCTGGGCGCTATCGACAACGACCGCACGAAGCGGGCACCGCTGTTCACCATGATCTCGGTGGGGTCGAAACCGGTCAGCGCCGTCGTTCGGCGGACTTAGTTGGGCGGACTTAGTTGGGCGGACTTAGTGCGGCGGACTCAGTTCGATCTGGGCGGAGGCACGATAGTATCGACCGCGGGGCGAATTCCATACGACGGACCAAGCTTGCGGTAGTCGGTGCCGGAGATGCTGTTCCAGTCCCATTCGATCACGCCTCCCTTCACCGTCATTTCGCATCGCAGCCGCTCCCTGCCCTTGATCATTCCTTCCAGGGAGTCCCGATATCCGAAGTTGCCGGTTTCCACGGACCAGAGCGTGATGTCGGCTACGGCGCCAACAGTCAGATGGCCGAGTTCGGGGTGATGAATCACCTGCGCGGGATTCCATGTGGAGCGCAGGATGACTTCTTTCAGAGGCATTCCCAGAGCGAGGAACTTGGACGCGGTGGTGGGGAAATCAATCAAGCCCTTGTTCATGCTGGGCCCGTGTAAATCAGTGGAGATGGTATCCGGGTAGAATCCTTGCGCGACGGCTGGGACGGCGTTGCGGAAAACGAAACTGCCGTTGCCGTGGCCCACATCGAAGATGACGCCGCGGGCGCGGGCTTGCTTCAGGTAGTCGTAGACCTTCCCGTTTTCATCGAGCCATGGAACCGCCGGACGGTATACGTGCGTCGTGATATCTCCAGGGCGCAGGTGCTGCGTGATCAACTGCCAGTAGGGACGCTCCGGGCGGAAGGCGCCGAAGTCGACCATCACGGGAATGTTCAGGAGCTTGCCCGCTTCCACGGCGCGATCGACCGAGGTCCAAGCGGGGCCGTCGAAATGCGCCGACTTGATTCCTACAACGACGTCTTTGTTCCGCCGCCCCACTTCGGCGATACGCTCCGGCAGCATGTCCTTGACGTCCTGCTCCATGAGGTTGGTCATCATGCCGTAACCAGCGATATTGATCATGGCGAACACGCGGGTCTTCGAGCGATCGATGACGGTTGCGCGGAACTGATCGAAGTTGCGATAGCCCGCGGTGCCGGCGTCCACCATGGTGGTGACGCCGCCGCGAAAACTGAAGGAATCGGGATCGACGCTATTGTCTCCCGCCCAGGCATTCGGAATGTTGGTGGTGTGGAAGACATGCACATGCATGTCGACGATGCCCGGCGTGACGTAGAGGCCCGCGGCAGCAATCACTTTGGCAGCGGCGGCCGGATCGATAGACGGCGCTACGGCCGCGATCTTGCCATCGGCAATGGCCACGTCAAGGACGGCATCGATGTGGTTTTTCGGATCGATGACGTGGCCGCCCTTCAGGAGAAGGCTGTAGCGGGGCTGGGCAACCGCGAGGCCGGCCAATAGAACGCACAGAATAGTGGTTTTCAAGCGTTGATGATCCGTTCCTTCGCTGCATCCCACTTCATGTACTTGCGCTTGCGGTAAGACCAGTTGCCCATCTCCGCCGCAACCACGCCGTAGTAGCCGAGATTGACGTCGCAGTTCAATTCTTCATTCTTGCGGATCGCGTTCTGCAGATTGCGGTGATGGATGGCGAGATCTTCGGCGCCGCTCTTGACGTGGACAATTTCCTTGGCCTCGTCTTTGAAAAGCTCCTGCGGATGGATGGTGAAGCCGGTCTTGGTGAACTCCAGCGTCGCCTTATGGCCGCGGATGAGGTGGTCAATCTTGGTATCGTTCGCCATGGAACTGACCAGTTGAATGGTCAAGCCCTGGGGATAATCGAGCAGGAAGTTGATGGTGTCCGGAATCTCGGCCAGGCTTTCCGTGAATTCGAACTTGCCGCCCGCCGCGACACCGGTGGCGGGGAACGTCAGTCCCAACGACTTGATGAGGCGCGTGACCCGGTGGACGAAGAGATCGCCCGCAATGCCGCCGGAATAGTCCCAATATCGCCGCCAGCGGAAGAACCGCTCCGGATCCCAGGCGCGCTTGGGCGTATTGCCAAGCCATGCCTTCCAATCGAGATTCACACCCGGCTTCGCATCAGGGTCGATGGGGTACGCAGGCGCGGCCCAAAAATCGCCTTTGTGGTTGCGCGAATAATCGATCTGCGCGAGAACCACTTTGCCCAGCGCTCCTTCCTTGATGTATTTGTTCGCGGTGATGTAGGAGTCGTCGGAAGTGCCCTGCACACCGACCTGCATTTTGACCTTGCCGCCGTGAATCTTCGCGACTACGCGCTTGGCCTGCTCGACCGTGCGCGTCATCGGCTTCTCGCAATAGATGTGTTTTCCGGCATCGGCCACATCCAGCGTCATCTGGCAATGCCAATGCTCCGGGCTGGCCACAAGAACGTAATCGATGTCCTTGTTCTCGAGCATCTCGTGGTAGCTCTTATAGGGCTTGCCTCCGGTAAGCTCGGCCGCCTGGTCGCGGCGCTTATCGTAGACGTCGCAAACGGCGATGGTTTCGACGTTGTCGTTTTCTTTATTGCGCTTCAATGCACGCATGTGGCCCATGGCCTGGCCGCCGCAACCAATGACGCCGACGCGGAGCCTTTCGTTGGCGCCCTTGATCTCGGAATAGCTGCGTGCGGTTGTGAGTACGGCTGCTGCGGAAGCGCCGAAGAATTCTCTGCGGGAAACGAATGCCATGGGTAAATTGTAGCTCCGCCGGCTAATAGAATGCCGCGTTGACGATTGCCAGGGCGGCGATGGCGGCTGTTTCCGCGCGGAGAATCTGCGGGCCAAGCGATGCTGAGGTCCAGCCGGCTGCGCTGGCGGAGGTCCTTTCGGGCTCTGTCCAGCCACCTTCCGGGCCAACCAGTAAAGAGACTGTTGGGGGCTTAAGGGACAGCGCAGTCAGTACGGGAACGCCGGTGCGCTCTTCGTCCAGGAATAGCCGCGCATCCGATTCCTGTTTGAGTGCATGCGCGAACTCCAGCGGCGAGGTCACTTCGGGCAATCTCGCACGGCGGGATTGCTGACTGCTTTCGAGAACGATGCGGCGCCAGCGGGTGAGGCGCTTCTCAACGGCGCGTTCCAGCCCGCGCTCGCTGCGGATTGCCTCGACGGGCACGATGGACGAGACCCCCAGTTCCGTGGCCTTTTCCAGAATCATCTCGAAGTGATCGAACTTAATGAGAGCGGCGAGGAGCGTGACATGGACTAACGGTTCTGAAAACGGCAGCTTTTCCAGTGTGTGGAAGACGATTCGTTCCTTGCGGGCCGTTTCCACTTCGGCCAGGTAGACATTCGTGTTGTCTGAGATTTCGTATTTCTGACCGACCTCGACGCGGAGAACATGGGACAGGTGCCGGGCTTCTTCGCCGTTGAGTTCCGCACGATGGTTGTGTACTTCGTCTACGAAAAAGCGGCGTCTGGCCATGCTGCGATGATAGCCGCTTGTGGCGCGCTGGTGTCGCAGTTCGCGCGAGGACTATGAATTATGGTTTACCTAGACCCTGCACCCGCCGCGTAAGACTTCATGCATAGGAGTCTGCCAACCCCTGCCAGTTGCCTTGTCAGCTTCGAGGACTCCTGGATCGATACGGATCGTGGTTGCCACGTTGGTCGGGTTCTTCTGTGCGCCTCGCTGTCCACGCTTACGCTTTACGGACCATTGAACTGAGCAGCGCGCGTAAGGAAGTCGAGCGATAATAGCGGTTCATGATAGCTCATCTGCGCGGCATCCTACTGGAGAAGACTCCGAACCAAATCATCGTGGATGCGCAGGGCGTCGGATACGACGTCATCATTCCCGTGTCGACATTCTCCGCACTGCCTGAGACCGGTGTGGAGGTGCGGCTGCGGATCCACACGCATGTTCGCGAAGATGCGATTGTGTTGTTCGGATTTCATTCGACTCAGGAGAAACTTCTGTTCGAAAAGCTGATCTCGGTAAGCGGAATCGGGCCGAAGCTGGGGATTACGATTCTGTCAGGGCTGGCAACCGGCGACCTCGTCAGTTCGATCCGGAATGGCCAGGTGGACCACCTGGTGCGCATTCCGGGCGTGGGGAAGAAGACCGCGGAGCGTATGGTTCTGGAACTTCGCGACAAGCTGGAAAGCATCCCCGGCGGATCCACGGAAGAGATAGCGGAACGGCCCACCTCCGCGTTGACGGAAGTAGAACAAGACGTGCTTTCAGCGCTGATAAATCTGGGCTGCAACCGCCCCTCCGCCGAAATGGCGATACGCAAGGCGAAGACGGGCGGCACTGCAGTGGAGTTTGAACCGCTCTTCCGTAGATCACTCGAACTGGTGCGGTAAGCTTGAGGCTTCATGCGGGAATCGGAGATTGTTTCAGCGTCTGTGCAGGAGGAAGAACGGCAGATTGAAGCCAGTCTTCGACCCAGGCGGCTGGAAGATTTCACCGGCCAAACCAAGCTGAAAGAAAACCTTTCGATCGCCATTGAAGCGGCTAAAAGGCGCGGTGAAGCCCTCGATCACGTGCTGCTTTACGGACCGCCTGGGCTGGGCAAGACGACGCTTGCGACCATCATCGCCAACGAACTTGGAGTCGCCTTCGACCAAACTTCCGGACCGATACTACAGAAAAAGCTCGATCTCACCGGCATCCTGAGCAATGTTCGTTTAAAGCAGGTATTCTTCATCGACGAGATTCACCGGCTGCTGAAGGACGTAGAGGAGATGCTGTACTCGGCGCTGGAAGATTTCCGCGTGGACATCATGATCGGATCCGGACCTGGTGCGCGCACGCACACGCTGGACGTCAAAAGGTTCACGGCCATCGGCGCAACTACGCGACAGGGATTGCTCAGCGCACCTCTGCGCGGCCGCTTCGGACTGGTGCTGCGGCTAAACCACTACGACGTTCCGGAGCTGCAGAAAATTGTGCTGCGATCGGCGCCCATGCTGGCCGTCACGATCGACATGGATGCGGCCGAGGAGGTGGCGCGCCGCAGTCGCGGAACACCGAGAATCGCGAACCGGCTGCTGCGCCGCGTGCGGGATTATGCGCAAGTGCGCGGCGACGGGCATGTGAGTCTGGCGGAAGCAAAGACCGCGCTCGATCTTCTGGAAGTGGATCGCTTCGGACTCGACGAGATCGATCAGAAGATCATGCAGACCGTCCTTGTGAAGTACGGCGGCGGCCCGGTGGGCCTGAGCACGATTGCAGCCTCTATTGACGAAGAGGCATCGACCATTGAAGAAGTCTACGAACCGTACCTGATGCAGCTCGGGTTTATCGACCGTACTCCACGGGGACGCGTAGCGACGGACCGGGCGTTCGACTATTTCCAGGTGTCGAAACGGCCCCGCGGCGCTTTGCAGGACAACTTGTTTTGAAAACTGTCTACCTGGCCCTGGGAACGAATATCGGCGACCGGGAAAAGGCTTTGCAGACCGCTATCAATCATCTTCAGAGCAGTGACCTGCGAATCAAGCGGCTTTCTTCGGTTTATGAAACCAGCCCGCAGGAATTGACCTCGCAGCCTTGGTTTCTGAATATGGTTCTGGAGGCCGAGACTTCCCTGCTGCCACTTCGCTTGCTGGGGCGGGTGATGAATATTGAACGGAAGATGGGACGCAAGCGCACGGTAGCGAAAGGGCCAAGGGTGATCGACATCGACATTCTGCTGCACGGCAGCGCGGTTGTGAGCACGCCGCATCTCACCATTCCGCATCCGGGGATTGCCGCGCGGCGGTTTGTTTTGGAACCGCTGGCGGAACTTGTTCCGGATTTGCGGCTGCCGCCGGATCAGCGGAAGGTTCGTGATTTGCTTGTGGCAACGGCGAGCCAGGCTGTCAGGAAAGCGGATTTTGTTCCGCGGATTCCGGAGGGGTAGACGGATCGTTTGAGGGCGGACGTAGCGCTTGACATTGCCCAATGTAAGACGATATCTTACTTGTATGAAGGCCACAATTTCCTCGAAGGGCCAGATCGTTCTGCCGGCGGAATTCCGGAAGTTGGACCGTGTCGAAACAGGGCAGGAGTTCGACGTCGAGCGCCTTGATCGTGGGGATTATCGCCTCGTCCGGCGCGCGGTTCCTCAAAACGAGGGCGTCATCGACTGGCTGCTCGCCTGTCCACGAAAGGATTTCTTCGTGCCGATCGACTCCGAGTCGACAGATGAACTGTGAAGTACCTGGCCGATGCCAACGTCCTGAGTGAGCCGACTAAACTAACGCCCGATCCGCGTGCTGTTGCGTGGCTTCGCGCACACGAGGGAGAAATCGCGGTCGATCCCGTCATTCTTGGCGAATTGCGATTCGGGATTCTGATCCTTCCGAGGGGAAGCAAGCGGACCGCTCTGGAGCGCTGGTTCGAAGCCGGCGCAGGGCGCTTGCACTGCCTGCCCTGGGACGCGGACACCGGCTTGCAGTGGGCGGAGTTACTGGCGCACCTTCGCGCGACCGGGAAAGCCATGCCGATCAAGGATAGCCTCATCGCGGCGACGGCCCTCGTCCATGGGCTTGCGGTAGCCACGCGAAACCGGTCTGATTTCGTGAACACCGGTTTGCACATCGTCGATCCGTTCTCGTGAAACGCCAGCGCGGCTCCCATCGGCTCCTGGGACGCCCGGATTGGGCGGGCTGCGAGTTCGCATTTGACGATCAGGACGAGATTAGACCCGAAGGCTAGCAAGAGTTGCCAGGCGTACCCCCGGACTCAGACCTTGTCGCCTTTCTCGCCAAATTCCAATACGCGGACCCCAGGCTCTGGAACTAGTTTTTCAATCCGGACGCGCGCGATACGATTGCGGTCCATCTCGAGGATCGTGAACCGGCGGTGGTCTGATTCCAAGACATCTCCCACCTTGGGGATTTCGCCAAGACGGAACAACAGGAATCCGGCCAGCGTCTCAAAGCCGGCGTCACCCGGCAGTTCGATGGCGTACTGCGTTTCCAGGTTCCTTATGCTCGTGCTGGCATCCAATTCCAGGATGCTCGCCTCCGTGGATGGCGCTTCACGATGCTCATCGTGCTCATCACCGATGGGACCGAACACCTGCTCCAGCACATCTTCCAGAGTCACCATTCCGCTGATGGTGCCGAATTCATCCACCACGATCGCCATGTGATTCCGGCTCTTGCGAAACTCGTCCACCAATTGGTTGAGGGGCTTTGTTTCGGGTACCACCAGCGGCTTTCGCAGCAAACGGCGGAGGCGGAACGGCATCACGGGCCGGCGCTTTTCAATGGCCTCGCGGCGCTCCTCCCATACCCTTGTCAGGTCCTTGTAGTGAACCACGCCGATGATGTTCTCCGGCTTCTTCTCATAGACCGGGAGGCGTGAATATTGATGATCGATCAACAGCCGCAGCACCTGGTCGAGAGGCGCGTCCACGGCGACGGAAATGACGCCGTTTCGAGGCACCATGATCTCGCGCGCGACGTAATTCCGCAGGTCCAACAGATGCTGAATCGCGTCCTCTTCAAAATCGTGGAGATGACCTTCCAGGTGGCTGCTGCTGACGATGAACTTCAGCTCCTCCGTCGAATGGCCGCCGCCGTGGGTCTCTCCGCGCAGGCCCATCATCTTGCTGATGGCGGAAGCAGTGCGTTCAATTACGAAGACAAAAGGCTCGGAGACGCGATAGAAAATCAGAAGGACTGGCGCCACCAGAACGGCGAGGCGATCTGCCTTTTCAATCGCCAGATTTTTTGGCACCACCTCACCGATGACCACATGCGCGTAGCTCATTACCGCGAAAGCGAGGCCGAAGGCGACACCGTGCACGATGGACGCCGTGGCCGGAGTGACCAGCGGCGCAAACATGACCGAGATCATCTGGAACAACGTGTCTTCCCCTGCCCAGCCCAGGCCCAAGCTGGCCAGGGTAACGCCCAGTTGTGTCACCGACAACAGCCGTTCCGGATTCTGCAGCAGGCTGACGGCGGCTTGCGCGCCAACCAGTCCGGATTCGGCCAATTGATGCAGCTTGGATTTTCGCGCGGAGAGAAGCGACACCTCGGCGGCGGCAAAAAAGCCGTTCAGCGTAAGGATCAGGCTGAGCAGCAGCAGCCGGTATCCAATATGGCCTTCACTCATCAGGATTTAGGACGGCGAACGGGCAAAGTTCTATACAGTTCGCACGGTACAATTCGGACAGTGTCCCTCAATCGGCTCCTAAAATATATTAACTTGCTGGTAGCCGTGGCTTTGGTGGCGGCGCTTGTGACGGTTTATTGGGTAGTCTACCGCGTTCTTCCAAAAACTTCAGGGGAAATACATGCGCCGGTCAGCGCCGGTGCAAGCATTACCCGTGACTCGCTCGGTGTCCCGCACATTGTTGCGGGCAGCGTGGAAGATGCCCTTTTTCTGCAGGGATACGCTACGGCGCAAGACAGGCTTTGGCAGATGGAGTTGATCCGGCGGTTTGCGGCTGGTGAATTGTCCGAGGTGCTGGGCCGCGTCACGCTGGAGGCGGACCGCGATTCGCGCCGGCTGCGGTTGCGGCGGCTCGCCGAAGAGCACTATAAGGGGCTTGACGCGAAAGAACGCTCCTATCTGGCTGCCTATGCGCGGGGGGTGAATTATTTCCTCGAAACCCATGCGAAATCCTTGCCGGTGGAATTCACGCTGCTTCGAATCGATCCGCGTCCTTGGAGTGTAGTCGACTCGATACTGGTGGGGCTGGGCATGTATCGCGACATGACCGCCTCCTGGAAAGATGAATTGCAGCGCGCCAAAATGCAGAAGGGTGCGGAGCCTGCGATGTTTCAGTACCTCTATCCGAAGCGGTCGGGCGGCGATGTACAGCCGGGATCGAATGCATGGGTTCTCGGCGGCAAGCGCACAGCCAGCGGCAAGCCTTTGCTGGCGAACGATCCGCATCTCGAATTCGCAATGCCATCTACGTGGTACCTGCTGCACATGCGCGCCCCGGGAATGAATGTCTCCGGGTCCACATTGCCCGGGGTGCCCAGCGTGATCATCGGCCACAATGAACGGATCGCGTGGGGCATGACGAACCTGCACTTCGACGTGCAGGATCTCTATGCCGAGAAGCTGAACCTGCAGACCGGACAGTATCTTTTTCAAGGCAAGGTGGAACAGGCACGGCTGGAACGCGAGTTGATCCGGGTGAAAGGCGAGAAGCCGGTGGAGTTCGCCAATTGGGTGACGCGGCATGGTCCCGTTTGGAACACGGACGGTGGACAAGTGCTGACGTTGCGGTGGATTGGCGCTGAGCCCGGCATTTTCCGCTTTCCCATGATTGACCTGGATATGGCCCGAAACTGGCAGGAGTTTCGCGCTGCCGTTTCCCGCTTTTATGCACCGGGGCAGAATTTTGTGTACGCGGATGTGGATGGAAATATCGGATACCAGGCTGCGGGTAAGCTTCCGATTCGCGCCTCCTACGACGGAGACTTGCCCGCAGATGGCAGCACTGGTGCTGATGAATGGACCGGCTTTATTCCCTTTGAGGAATTGCCGTCCCTCTACAATCCCCCATCGGGGCTGATTATTTCCGCCAACCAGAATCCGTTTCCGAAAGACTTTAAGTATCGCGTGAACGGTTTGTTCGCACCTTACTACCGGCCCCGCCAGATTCTGAATTTGTTGTCGGCCAAGAGCGGCTGGAAGCCGGAGGAAATGCTGGCCGTGCAAAAGGACGTTTATTCCGGCCTCAGCCTTTTCCTGGCGAAACAAATAGTCACCGCGTACGACAAACGCGGGGCGCAGAATCCTTCTTTGACAGATCCCGTGAAAATACTTCGCGACTGGAACGGGCAGATGGAGAAGGATCTGGCCGCACCTTTTCTGGTCTCGCTGATCTACCAGCACCTCCGCCGGACGGTGGCCGAACGGGTAACCGCCGATGGCGGCGCGGTCTATGATTCACCGATGAGTGGGCCTGCTCTGGAGAACCTGCTGCGCGCGCGCCCCGCGAGTTGGTTCGCCGACTATGATCAGATGCTGCTGCGGGTGTTTGTCAGTGCCGTGGAAGAAGGCCGGCGAATCCAGGGCAGGAACGCAAACAAATGGAAGTACGGCGAGTATCTGGACCTGGCACTGAAGAATCCCATCATCGGCCAGATTCCCTGGATCGGTCCGTATTTCAACATCGGGCCGGTGCCGATGAGCGGTTCGCCAACATCGGTGAAGCAGACCTCGAAGCGGTTGGGACCGTCCATGCGGTTTGTTGCGGATCTTTCCGATTGGGAGAAATCGCTACAGAACATCACCATCGGCGAGTCCGGGCAGGTTCTCTCCTGGCACTATAAAGACCAGTGGGACGCCTACTATACGGGGCACAGTTTCCCGATGCGATTCGGGAAAGTGGAGGGGAGTGTATTAACGGTGACGCCGGGCCCGGATTGAAGGCGGCCTGGGTGATACTCTGAAGTATCTGCTGATTCTATGTTGAAACCTACAATCAAACTGAACAAAGACCTCTGGGAAAAAGTGAAGAAGTGTTCCGAGGCGGGCGGGTATAGCTCGCCGCAGGAATTTGTCGAACACGTCCTGGAGAAAGAACTGGCGTCGCTGGACGAGAGCGAGTCGGATGAAGAGATCGCACGGAAATTGAAAGGGCTGGGCTACCTGGAATAGGTTATTAAGCCACCAGCACAAATCGTCCATCGGCTTGCAGATAATACTTCTTCCCTCTCCAGATAATGGTATTGCCGAAGAAGCCGGCGATCCAGAATACGAAGCTCAGCAAGTCCTGAAGAGGAATCAGCCACCAGCGGGGATTGGAGTGGAGAATGGAGACCGCCGTCGCGTATGCGGCAGCGGTGCGGATGGCAACGGTAACAGCCAGCAGCGGCCACCACTCCGGCCGGAACAACACGAGTAGCGCGGCCAGCGGCAACGGGTTTGTGAATAGCTGCCCTACATATCCCGCGGGCCGCGATCGCCGCGTGCTGCGGGCCCATCGCAGCCGGTGTGCGGCGTTCGCCGCGAGCGTTTCGGTGCCGATGCGATGTTCCACCACGTATGACGATAGGGTCACCTTCCACCCAGCATCGTCCGCGAACTTGCCCATCACGAAGTCTTCCGCCAGATAGTCCTTCAGCCTGTCGAAACCGCCGATCTCCCGCAACGCCTGTTTGCGCGCCACGATTGTCGGACCTACGGCGAACTTCATCCCTTCCAGCATTCGCGCCACCAACACACCGCCGAGGAATTCGGTGTTCATCCCCGCGGCTTCCAGTTGCGACCAGAAGCTTCGTCCGGCTATTGCACGATACGGGCATGTGGCGACACCGAGTTTCGGGTCCTGAAATTCCGCGGCGACGATTCGCAGCATATCCGGCGCTACGCGAATGTCACTGTCGCTCATCACCAGGACATCGTTGGCCGCGGCAGCCATCATGCAATCGAGGCTGAACACCTTGGCGTTAGCATAGGGCGGCTCACCAACAATCAACAGCTTTGAACGGACCCCCGCGAATTCCAGTCGCAGCGACTCCGCTATGGCGACGGCCGGATCTTCCCTGTGGCGCACCGCGAGCAAGATTTCAAAGTCCGGGTAATCCAGGGTAAAGAAGCTGCGGAGATTTTCCGCCAAGCCTTCATCAGCACCCGCCAGGGGCTTCAGAATGGTGATCGGCATCATCCGTTTTAAAGCAGAAGGCCGCGCGGAGAGATATCTTCGCGCGGCCACAATTACCAATACACAATAAACAAGAGATCCGGCAACCAACGCCAGCAACAGCCACATGAGCCGTTACTCGGAGGGTGCCTTGGACTCGATCAGCTTTTGAATCTCCACCAGGAAATCAGCCACGGGCTTCACTCCCTGATCGGCGTGCTTGCGGTTTCGTACAGATACCGTTCCGTTCTCGGCTTCGCGGTCGCCCACAACCAGCATGTAGGGGATCTTCTGCAGTTGCGCCTCGCGGATCTTCAGGTTCACCTTCTCCTTTCGATCGTCCATGGTCACCCGGATGCCAGCCGCTTTGAGCTGATCGTGCACCTGCTTGGCGTACTCGGCCTGGCGGTCGGTAATAGGCAGCACGATCGCCTGAATCGGCGCGAGCCACACTGGAAACGCTCCGGCGTAGTGCTCGATGAGAATCCCGAAGAATCGTTCAATCGATCCATACAGCGCACGGTGGACCATCAACGGCTGGTGCGCATTGCCGTCCTCTCCGATGTACTTCAGATTGAAGCGGCGCGGCAGTGTGAAATCGAACTGCACGGTGGAAAGCTGCCACAGGCGTCCGATGGCATCCACAAGTTTCATGTCGATCTTCGGACCGTAAAAAGCGGCCTCGTCCGGCATCGTTTTGACTTTCAGACCTAAGCGGCTGGTTGCCTTCGCCAGGGCGTTCTCGGCCAGTTGCCACTGCTCCGGAGTACCGTCGTACTTTCCGCTGGCGCCGCCGTCCCAAGTGGAAAGCTCAGCTTCGTAGTTTTCGAAGCCGAAGGTTTTCAGCGTATCGATCGCAAATTCAAGGCAGTTGACTACCTCATCTTCAATCTGGTCCGGTGTGCAGAAGATGTGAGCATCGTCCTGGGTAAACCCGCGAACGCGCAGCAGGCCATGCATGACGCCCGAACGCTCATAGCGATATACGGTTCCCAATTCACCCAGGCGCACGGGAAGGTCGCGATAGCTGTGCATCTTGTCGGCGTAAATCAAAATGTGGAAGGGGCAGTTCATCGGTTTCAACTGGTATTCGGCATCATCCAGTTCCATCCGCTTGAACATGTTCTCGGCGTAGAA
>JBDUEM010000150.1:0-17815 GCA_040002435.1 Bryobacteraceae bacterium | reverse complement strand
TCAATAGGACATTTCTACTTGGCACACTTAGGACATTATCATTTGGCGGCGACAGTTTTTGGCGCTGAGGTTGAGACTGACCCCCAAATGTGATTTACTCTGACTGTGAAACGATTCGCACTCCCTCTGCTGACGGTGCTAGTCACCGCTGTTCCCATTCCCGCGGAAGTGACCATTACCCGTGGCACAGATCGCATCGATGTCGCCATCGACGGTAAACCGTTCACCACGCTATATCTGGGCGGCAAAGCGACAAAGCCCTACCTGCATCCGCTGCGCGCCGCCGACGGGAAGATTGTGACCCGCCGTTATCCCATGGAGATGGTGGAAGGCGAGAGCCGCGACCACAAGCACCATCGCGGATTATGGTTCAGCCACGGCGACGTGAACGGCGTGAATTTCTGGGAGAACGAAGCCAGCTACGCGCCGGACCGGCCGAACATTGGTCCAATTGTTCCGGAAAAGCCGGCCAAGATCTCCAGCGGCAAGGACAAGGGGACGATCGATGCCGTCTTCGACTGGAAGGACACGAAGGGAAAAGTACTGCTCACCGAGACGCGAAAGATGATCTTTTACGACAAGCCCGACTCGCGCGTGATCGACTTCGATATCGTTTTGAAGGCGGTGGAGAAGGTAACGTTCAACGATACGAAGGAAGGCACATTCGCCATCCGGTTAGCGGATTCAATGTCTGAAAAGCGGGGTGGTCTCATGACCAACGCAGAGGGGGCGAAGGGCATGAAGAACGTCTGGGGCAAACCGTCGCCGTGGGTAGAATACGTGGGAGATGTGGAAGGGCAAAAGATGGCCGTGGCCATTCTGGATCATCCCGGGAACCCGAAACACCCGACTTATTGGCACTCTCGCGATTACGGCCTGTTCGCGGCGAATATTTTCGGCGAGCACGATTTCTTTAACGACAAGACCCGGAACGGCTCTGTCACCATCGAGCCGGGGAAAGAACTGCGCTTTCGGTATCGCGTGATTATCGAGGCTCCGGGGGCGGACCTGGCGAAGGCTTATGCGGCGTACAGCAAGTAGCCTTTAAGCTCTAAGAGCGCGCTTACGTACGACGATCGACCTTCCCGATGTTTTGTTTCGCCGCCAAATCAGTTGCTGCGCTCCGCGGCTGAAGCATGAAAGATCTGCTTGTGCGGGCGCTTGAACGGGAAGTGACCACTTAAGACGCCAATGCCCGAAAGCCTTCGCGACGCGCGAAGACTGCCTCCGCGGTTTCCGGGCCTGTGCGCTACTCTGTTGCGCCGGCTCGGTTGGAAGAATGCGAGGATCGCGACCGCCGAACAGGTGTGGAACTTGCTGGAGCGGCTCCCCGCGCACGATCGAGTCATCTTCTCGCCTGAGCCGCGGTCTGGAACGCACCTGGCAAACGATGGAGGCGTCCCACAAACCGGAGCGGACTTTTGGATTGATACATAGCTCGCCGCCTTCGCGATCAGCGCCAGTTGCACGCTTGTCACCTTCGACCGCGGTTGCCAAAAGCACAAGAGACTGCCGCCCGGCTACTGTCCTCTCAAGTTTCCTGATATATACTTGCGTTTACCCAAGGCACGAGCATTACTGGAGATTTTTCATGAAAACCTGGACCCGCCGCGATATGTTCCGCATGGCCGCCGCACTACCGGCCGGAACCCTGTTTTCGCGCCTCCACGCGCTGGCCGCACCCAACCTCAACAAGGTCAAAATCACGAATATTCGTGCTATGGCGATCAAGAACATCGCCGGCAATTGCCTCATTCGCATCGACACAGATAGCGGCCTCACCGGCTACGGCGAAGCTGGTTCCACGGGTCCCATGGCCCGGGCGCGCATCGAGACAATGAAACCTCTGCTAGTCGGCAAAGATCCGCTGACCGTGGAGGTTCACTTCCACAACCTGACCACCCTGATGCACACCTACATGGCCCACATCCCGACTATCAGCGGCATCGACATGGCGCTTTGGGACTTGGCCGGGAAGATCACCGGACTGCCGGTTTGCAACCTGCTGGGCGGGCCGTTCCGCGACGCGATTCCGATGTATTCCCACGGGGTCGGCTTGAACATGCTGGACAAGACCTCCTGCCACGATTTCGCCGAACGCATTAAAGCTATGCCCGAGGGCTTCACCGCTTTCAAGTGCGACATTCATCCAACGTTTGGCGGAGTGTCGGGGCGCTACACCAACACGCTCGACAGTAGCCAGATACGATCGGTCGCCCGCGCCTATGCCAACATCCGGCAGGCTGTCGGTGACGAGATTGATATCGCCGTCCATTGTCACAATGAACTCGATCTGCCCAGCGCCATCAATGTTGCCAAGGCCGTGGAGCCAATCAATCCCCTCTTCATGGAGGATGCTATGAATCCGACCTACTCTGAGGCATGGTCGGCCCTGCGGCGGTCTACACGCATTACCCTGATGACGGGCGAAAAGCTGGAACTGGTGCGGGGCTTCCGTCCGTTTCTCGATACCGCCGCCGTGGACATTGTCCATCCGGACCTCGCCTTTGCCGGCGGATTCACCGGCGTGAAGAAGATCGCCGATTACGCGGCGTTGACGCGGACCCCGGTGGCGCTGCACAACGTCGGGTCCCTGATTCTCACCTACGCCAACGCGCACTTCGGTTCCTCCATTCAGAACTTTTACCGCTCGGAAAGCGCGCTTGGCCGCCCCAATCACTACATTGAGGGCATGGCCGCCGGAGTTCCGCCGGACGTCCGCAAAGGCATGTTGAAGGTGCCCACCGGCCCCGGCCTTGGGCTCGACATCAATCCCGATTTCCTGCGCAAGAACCTGGTGGACGGCGAAGAGTTCTGGGGATAGCTTGAGCACCAGTTCCCGATTTGCGGCGGTCGATGCACTGCGCGGACTGATCATGATCGTCATGGCGATCGATCACGCGAGCGCGTTCATATCCAGACAGCACGGCTCGGAATTCTGGAATGGAGCTATCAGTTCCTATCGCTCGGCATTTCCTTTCCTCACGCGCTGGATTACCCATCTCTGCGCCCCTGGATTTTTCTTTCTCATGGGAGCGGGTGTGTATTGGTTCGTCGCCTCGCGCCGCCAGTCCGGCTGGAGCGAGGCGGGGATCGTGCGCCGCATCGCGCTGCGCGGCGTCGCCATCTTCCTCACCGGACAGTTTCTTGAAACCCCGGTGCTGTTTCTGGCGGGCCTGCAGAAGGGGCCGGCCGTAAGCCTGAGCCGGATGCCTCAGCCACTACCGAATGACGGCACGTCGCTCTATTGGGGATTTATTACCTTATCCGGGCTGGGAATGGTGCTGATGCTCTGTTCTCTTTTGCTGTTGCTGCGCCCGTGGATGTGGCTTGTGATTTGCGCACTGTGCGTTTATGCCACCAATTCGCTGCTCCCGGCCTCCGGCAAGATCGGGCCCATTTGGGAGACCGTACTGCTCGCCCCCGGTCTTTCGCAGCATTTGATTGTGCTGTACCCGGTAATTCCGTGGCTCGCCGTAGCAGCATTTGGCATGTATTTCGGCTACTGGTGGAAGGCGAATCCGGCAGCGCAGAAAAATGTTTGGATTTGGGGAGCGGCTCTCGTGTTGCTCGCTGTCGGCCTGCGTGCGCTCGGTGGCTGGGGCAATATTACGCAAGCTCGGGACTCCGGCTGGATCGAGTTTCTGAATAACGTGAAGTACCCACCGTCGCTCGTCTTCTGGACAATGTCTGTGGGCCTTAATCTGTTGCTGCTCGCACTCCTGATGCGCCTGCCCGAGGGGTTTCGCTCCGAGGAGTCGCCGCTGATTGTCTTCGGCCAGACCCCCCTCTTTTTTTACCTGGCGCACTTTTATCTATTAGCAATCTTCGGCTTCGCCTTTTTCCGGGAGGCAGGCTCACCGCAGATGGCGTATGTAATGTGGGTTGTGGTGCTGGCGCTGCTGTACCCGGTATGCGCCGCCTACCGCCGCTTCAAATCCGGGAAGCCATTCGAATCCGTGTGGAGGCTTTTCTAAACCGCTATTTGATGGCGCCAAACGCGGCAAAGACGGCGTTCTTATGCAGAATCTCCACCTCTCGAAAGCCGGCGCGCCGCAGTAGTTCGCACTGAAACAGCACGGGCTTCGGCGTGTCTTCGCGCTCCACATACGCATAGACATGATCGCGGTATGCTTCTCCCTTGAAGGCGGCCAGATAATCGCCATACCTGCGCCACATGATTTGCTGCACCTCCGGAACGGCATGCGAAACCAGATCGGAAATCCAGATAGAACCGCCTGGCCGCAGGCTTTGGTAGAAGGCACGGAAAACCGCTTCCCATTCGGCGTCTTCCCGCAAATGATGCAGCACGGCGGCCGCGACAATCAGGTCATACTTCGCGGCGCCGAGTTCCAGTTCGCGAATGTCCCCCCGCAGCGTCTCCACCGTACCGGGAGTTGCCGCTGACACGCGGGCTTGCGCCCTCTGCAGCATGGGAGCGCTCAGGTCGACCAGGGTGGAATTCAGGCCAGGCAAATATTCCAGGACTTTCAGCGTGTAGTTTCCCGCGCCGCAACCTACATCCAGAATCGATTTTGCCTCCGGGTTCACCTGCGCCGCGGTCCGCGCAATCAGATCGAGTACCATGGCGGAGTCCATGGTGGCTGTCTGTCCCGTCTCGAGGTTGGAAAATCGTTCGACGTCGTTGTCGAACCGCTCGCGAATCTCTTGTACCGTTGATTTCATAGTAAGTGCCGTATGGCCAATCCCATTATTTGATGATATTGTCTTCTGCGGAGGAGAACACTTTTGAACCGGAGAGAATTTCTGACCATGGGCGCCGCCGCAGCCATTGCGGTGCCTGCGCTTCCATTCCAGAGCGGGAAGAGCAGCCTCAAGATCACCGGTGTCCGGCTGGTCTCCACCAAACCGAGAAAGCCCGCACCTGCCTACACCCCGGCCCCGGGTTCCTGGTCTACCGGCGGGGTCGAAGTGGCAAATCCAATGTCCATCTATCCCAAATACAAGGCCGAACGCTCGCTGTTCATGGCCAGCGGGCCGGAGATGGGCGGATTCACGGTGGAAATATCGACCGACAAAGGGGTGAAGGGATACGGCCACGGCGGACCTGCGGGCGGAGCCATCGTTGAAAAACATCTGCCGAAGCTTCTGATTGGGGAGGACCCGTTCAACGTCGAACAGCTCTGGGACATCATGTGGCGCTCCACCATGTATTATGGGCGCGCCGGCGTAGTCATCAACGCCATCAGCGGCGTGGACCTGGCTCTTTGGGACCTCATCGGCAACGCCACCGGAATGCCCGTGTATAAACTCCTGGGCGGAGAAACCAAGGCGCGGATTCCCGCCTACTGTACTGGAAACGACATCGTCCAGCATCGCGACGCCGGTTTTCAGCGTCTGAAACTCGCCATTCCCCATGGGCCGGCGGACGGCAAGGAGGGCATGCGCAAGAACGTTGAACTGGTGAAGCGAACCAGGGATCTGCTGGGCGCCGATGGCGACATCATGCTGGATTGCTGGATGTCCTGGACCGAGCGCTATACCCTGGAGATGGCGGAGATGCTGGAGCCATACAAAGTCTACTGGATGGAGGAGGTGCTGCAACCGCACGATTACGCCGGCTTCGGGCGATTGAGCGCCGCCATCAAGTCCACCCGGATTGCCACAGGGGAGCACGAATATACCCGTTATGGCTTCCGGCAGCTTTTGGAGAATCGAAGCGCCAGCATCTGGCAGCCGGATATCAACTGGTGCGGCGGGCTGACGGAGTTGCGGCGTATCGGCGCTCTCGCCGCCGCCTACGACATTCCGGTGATCCCGCACGGCGGCGGACTCAGCGAAGCCATTCATTACATCATGGCGACAACGAACTGCCCCTGGGCCGAACAGTTCATGCCTGCGCCCGGCGGACCGAAAGAAGTTTACGAGATGTGGGCCGAACAGTTCCACATCTCCAAGGGCCCGGAAGGCCTCTACCAGCGGCCCCCTGAAACGCCGGGGTTTGGATTTGATTTCGTTGTTTCCTGAGATTCGCATAGTCCGGGTTTCCTTAGAACGGATAGTACTTTAGTTCTACGGCGAGGCCCGCATCAGCGCGGTTGATCTTGTCGGAGAGGCTTGCTATAGTTCTCGCAAAGCTATAATTCTGCGTACATTATGAAGGCCGTTTCTAAAATACTCAGTGTCGGATGTTTCTTGATTTTCGGCGTATCGCTGGTCGCCCAAGTGACACAACCAGCGATTAAGCATGCGTCCGTGGGAAAGGACTCTCTGCCGGAGAAGATCAAACTTGGCGAAGACGAACCCGGTTGCAAGGATTCAGCCTTAATGGCTCGAATTCCAGGCTGCAGCATCATCCAGTGCGACACCAAAGAGGTGGATGGGCTGGAGATTCAGGTGGGGGCTTTGCCTGACGGCACCATTCAGAAGGAAGCTATGGATGGCGAGGCGGAGACCATTTACTATCTCTGTCCCGCGCGCATCACTCTCCCCCAGATCCTCAAGTTATCTGACGCAACTCTGACCAAAAATGGATATAAGACCGTTTACTACGGTAAAGATGGGGAAGATTTTCCCCTGGTCACGGGGTTGAAAGAGAATCAATGGGTCCAGGTTTCCACATATATGTACGACGAATATTCGGCATATATTCAGACCGCGCTAAAAGTACCTCTGGAAAACCAGGCTAGTAGCGACGCCATGGCGGAAGAGATCTCAAAAAGCGGCCGCGTGGTCCTGCATGGCTTCGTCTTCAACAAAGAAGACGAACTCTCCGCGGAATCGGAAAAGCTGCTGACCGATATCAATGCGTTTCTGGTGAGACAGCCGGATCTCCGGATTCGCGTCGAGGGTTATTGCGATACCGCGGCGGATAAGGCCGCCAATTTGACCGCATCGCAAAGCCGGGCGTCCGCAGTCGCCGCGTGGCTCTTAAGCCACGGGATCGACAAATCGCGCCTTTCCATCCTCGGCCTGGGTGATACGAAGCCGCCCTCCGACGGAACGAAGAATAACCGGATCGAATTGGTAAAGTTCTAGTGCGGTAGATGGTGGCGCTACTCGGACTGGCGGCGGCGCTTTCTTATGCCGTGCTGGCCTGGGCGTCCCGGCAATCCACTCCGCTATCGCTGTCCCTCTTCTACGGCTGCCTGGGGGCGGCGTCGGCGGCCTGCATTGGCGCGTTCTTGCTGCTGCGAAAGCGAGGCGTGTCTGTAGCCGATCTTCGCTGGATTGCCGTCTTTGCCGTCTTGTTACGGCTCATCGGTTTCTTGGGACAGCCCATCTATGAGGACGATTTTTATCGCTATCTTTGGGATGGCCGCTCGTTCGCTCTGACGGGAAATCCATACGGGCAACCGCCCGCGGTGTCCTTTAGCGATGAATCGGTGCCGCCCGAATTCGGCGATATTCTCAGCCGCATCAATTTTCCCGAACTGCCCACCATCTATGGTCCGGCGTGCGAGTTGGTATTTCTTATCAGCTACTGGATTTCCCCGGCGCAGCTATGGCCGATGAAGCTGCTGTTTCTCGCTGCCGACTTAGGGCTGCTTTGGATCTTGTGGAAGCTGCTCGGCCCTGCGGCTGGACTGGTGCTCTACGCATGGAGTCCCTTGGTAATCAAGGAAATCGCCTTCACCTCTCACACGGATGTACTGGCGGCTTTTCTTCTGTTTGCCGGAATGGAGCGGATGACGGCCAAGCGGTTTAGCAGCGCCGCCGCATTGCTGGGACTTGCCGTGGCGGCGCGCTTTTTCGTCATACTCCTGGTGCCCGCGATTTTATGGCGGCAGCGTGCCCGGATTTGGGCGATCTTCGCCGGGGTTCTTCTGGCAGTCTATCTTCCTTTTACCCTGCGAGGCAGTTCCGACGCGGCCTCCATGATGACATTTGCTTCCGGTTGGGAGTTCAACAGCTTCGTCTTCGCCATTCTCGGGCATTGGCTGGGAGGGACTGCCGGCCGCGTGGCCTGCGCCGCTCTGTTTCTCGCTTTCTATTTCTGGTGGTTTCGCAAGTATGCGGGAACGGCGCCGATTCGAGGAGACCTCCTGCTGGCCGCCCTGTTCCTGATCTCGCCCGTGGTCAATCCGTGGTATCTGGTGTTGCTCGTCCCATTTGTCGCCTTGCATCCCAGCCCTTGGGGAATCACTGCAGTGAGCACTGTGCTGCTCGCGTACTACACAGCTTCCAATCTTCAAATACCTGGAATGGGCGGATTCGACCATCCCTGGTGGGTGAGGCCTCTCGAACTTGTTCCGGTGCTTCTGGCGGCCGCTGCGGGTTGGCGCGTTCCGTCTGCGTTACAATTTAAGCAAGCCCCCGCGGTGCCTCCCCGTTAGTCAGCGGCCGCAACTTTCAAACAGGAAGCACATGGATTTCGTCCTTAACGCGCGCATTGTTTCAGTCCCGGATCTCCCACAATCTACGTTGCTGGACTGGTTACGCCAGGAAGGCCTTACCGGCGCAAAAGAAGGCTGCGCGGAAGGCGAATGCGGCGCGTGCACAGTTCTGCTGAGAAAGGATCATCCAACCGGGAGCCAGTACGTTCCCGTCAATAGCTGTCTTCTCTTCTTGCCGATGCTCGCCGGACAAGAAGTATACACGGTAGAGTCGCTGGCGGAGAATGGACGCCTCTCGGATGCGCAGCAGGCCATGGCCAAGGCCGGCGGATCGCAGTGCGGATACTGCACGCCTGGCTTCGTGATGAGCCTGTTTGCGGAACAGTATCGGCCGGGCCGGACGGGGCCTTGCAATCCTCACGCGATGACCGGAAATCTTTGCCGCTGTACGGGCTACCGGCCTATTCGAGACGCCGCTCTGTCACTTGGACCCGCGCCCGACGGCCCTTTTCTCGAACGCCTGAAGCAGCCTGCTCCAGCGATGGCCGGGTTTGCCTGCGGGGGGTTCGAACGTCCGGCGAGCTTACCTGACTACTTCCAGATCATTTCGCGCGAACCGGACACGCAAGCCATCGCCGGCGCGACCGATCTGGCGGTCGAGGCGAATTTACGGGACCGGCGCTGGCCTCTGCTGGTCAGCCTCGAAGCATTACCGGAATTGCGTGTTTTCGAGGACACTCCCGATCATGTCGAAATCGGCGCGGGCCTGACTTTGACGGAGATTGAAAATCGCTGGGCGAGCGCCCCCCCTGTGGTCCGGGACTGGTTCGAGCTGTTCGCTTCGCCCCTGATCCGCAATCGCGCCACGCTCGGGGGCAATCTCGCCACGGCTTCGCCAATCGGGGATGCTGCGCCATTGCTGCTCGCGTTGGATGCCCGGTTGAAGATCGCTGGGGTGCATGGGGAGCGTTGGGTCGGGCTCGACAAATTCTTCAGCGGGTACCGCAAGACGGTGCTTGCGGCCGGTGAACTGATTACTTCCATCGTGGTTCCCAAGCCATTTCCAGAGCAGGCGCGGTTCTTTAAGATTGCCAAGCGCCGGATGGACGACATCAGTACGGTTGCTGCCTGCTTCGCCCTCGATCTCGGAATCAGCGGACGGATCACCCGCGCTGCGATCGCCTATGGCGGAGTAGCTGCGACACCGGTGCGTGTCCGGATTGCCGAGGAATTTCTGTTGGGCAAGCGCTGGAATGAAGAGACTATGCAGGAGGCGCAGGAAAGAATCGCTGCCCAGCTGGAACCGCTGAGCGATCATCGCGGCAGCGCCGCGTACCGGCTGGCTATGACGCAGACCCTGCTGGAGAAATTTTTCGTAGAGCAGGAGGATGGTGTAGCAGTATGAAAGCCGTCGGTCAGCCCCTTCCTCATGAAAGCGCCCGCGGCCATGTTACTGGCGAGGCCCTTTATACCGACGATCTGCTGCGGCGTTTCCCCGGAATTTTGCACGCCTGGCCTGTGATGGCGCCGCATGCACACGCCGCAGTGGTCTCGGTGGATGCCTCCACGGCCCTGAGGATTCGGGGTGTGGCAACGACGTTGACGGCGGCGGACATTTCAAGCGGTGCTGAAGGGGACACTGGTCCCAATCGCCATGACGAGCCGCTATTTCCATCGGAAGTCCTCTTCCACAGTCAGCCGGTAGCCTGGGTCCTGGCGGAAACGTTGGATTTGGCGCGCCAGGGCGCCGAGCGGGTCGTTGTCAGCTATCTCCCCCTGCCGGCTGTTCTCACCATCGAGGATGCGATCGCAACGGGCAGCTTTCATTCGCCGCCGTTCCATCTGCAGCGAGGCGATGCAGCCAGTGCGCTAGCGCATAGTCCGCACCGCCTGCAGGGTGAGTTGCGAATCGGCGGACAGGAACATTTCTATCTGGAAACGCAATGCGCCATTGCCTGGCTGGATGAAACCAGCGGTGTGGCATTGCATTCCTCTACGCAGCATCCCAGCGAGACACAGGAGATTGTCTCGCGAGTGCTGGGTCGTCCGCGGCACACCATTACAGTCGAGTGCCTGCGTATGGGCGGCGCCTTCGGCGGGAAAGAAACGCAGGCGAACACGTGGGCGGCGATCGCCGCGCTGGGTGCGGTGAAGACCGGACGGCCTGTCCGGGTGCGGCTCCCGCGGCGGCTCGATATGGTGTTAACCGGCAAGCGGCACCCCTTCCTCGCCAGGTTCGAGGCAGGATTCGATGATGACGGAGTGCTGCAGGCGGTGAGGGCTTCGCTGTACGCCGATGGCGGCTGGAGCCTCGATCTCTCGGAGCCCATTCTGTGGCGCGCCATGTTTCACTCGGACAACTGTTACTTTGTGCCGGGGATGGACCTGACCGGTTACGTTGCGAAGACGCACAAGACCTCACAGACGGCCTTCCGCGGCTTTGGCGGCCCGCAGGGGATGGTGATGATTGAGGACATTCTCGACAGGGTTGCACGCACGTTAGACCTTCCGCCGGAGATTGTCCGCCGCCGCAACTTCTATCAGGAAGGCCACAGCACCCACTACGGTCAACCGGTGAAGGACGCGGGACGGATCACGACAATCTGGGATGAGCTCTTGGGCACCAGCAGCTTCGCCGAGCGTCGCCTGGCCATTGCCGATTTCAACGCGGCCCACAGGAATCGCAAGCGGGGCATCGCCATCACGCCGGTAAAGTTCGGCATTTCGTTTACGGCTACTGCCTTCAATCAAGCCGGCGCGCTGGTCTTGATCTACCGCGACGGCAGCGTGCAGGTAAACCACGGCGGCACGGAAATGGGCCAGGGCCTGAATACCAAGATTCTGCAGATTGCCGCACAGAGCCTGGGGCTGCCTCTGACCGCCATCCGCCTCATGCCGACGCGGACCGACAAGGTGCCCAATACGTCGGCCACGGCTGCGTCCTCAGGCAGTGATCTCAATGGCGCCGCTGTAGTGGACGCCTGCGACAAGCTTCGAGCGACACTTCTGCCGCCGGCGGCGGCGCTCCTGGAATGCGCAGCCGAGGCAGTGCGTTTTGAAAACGGACAGGTCTTCGCAGACGGCACAGACCGCTCCATAGAGTTCGTGAAAGTAATTGAAGCGGCTTATCGTCAGCGCTTGCCTCTCTTCGCGCACGGATATTACCGGACCCCGGAGATTCACTACGATCCCGCCACCGGCCAGGGCCGGCCGTTTTACTACTTCGCCTATGGCGCGGCTGTCGCGGAGGTGGAGCTCGACGGCTTCACCGGCGATACACGCCTTCTCCGCGTCGACATTCTGGAGGATGTGGGTGATTCGTTGTCGCCCATCGTAGACCTCGGCCAAATTGAAGGGGGATTTGTGCAGGGAGCAGGCTGGCTCACGCTGGAAGAGCTTCTCTGGGATAAACAGGGAAAGCTGGCCACTAACAGCGCGTCCACTTATAAACTACCCTCCTGGCCGGAACTGCCGCCCGACTTCCGGGTGCATCTGCTGGAGCGCGCCGCCGATCCGAGTGTGGTGTACGGAAGTAAGGCAGTGGGAGAACCACCGCTGATGCTGGCCATCTCGGTAAGGGAAGCGATTCGAGAAGCGGTAGCGGCATTCGGGTCCGGCGGAATTATCGAGATAGACACGCCTTCCACGCCGGAGCGGGTCTTTTTTGCAATCGAGCGGGCACGGCCACGGCGTCTGTCCGTCGCGCCTCCGAAAGCGGAAGCGGCCCAACGGTGAGCCGAGAGTTATTTCGCGCGGCCATCTTCCATACGCCCCGCAACCCATTCTTCGAATCCAATGCGCTCGAAGTCCTGTCTGACGGCGGCCTTCTGGTGGACGGCGATCGTATCGCCGCGATCGGTGACTTCTCCGACGTACAAGGGCGTAATGCAGATGCGGTCGTCCGCGACTGCCGGGGCGGCTTTCTGTTGCCCGGTTTCGTTGACACGCATGTCCACTATCCGCAGATTCGCGTCATCGGCGCGCTGGGCCAGTCCTTGCTCGACTGGTTGAGCAACAGCGCTCTCCCGGAAGAGGTTCGCATGTCTGAGGCCGTCTACGCCACGCAGATTGCGCGCGAATTTCTGCATGCGCTGGCGGCGCACGGAACAACTACGGCGCTGGTCTTTGGCGCGCACTTCCAATCGGCCATGGAAATCCTCTTCGATCAGGCGCTCGCGTCGGGACTCACCATCGCCAGCGGTTTGATCGTATCGGACCGCATGCTTCGACCCGAGCTGCATGTCAGCCCGGAGGACGCCTACCGGCAGAGCAGCCAGCTGATTCGCCGTTATCACGACCGCGGCGCCCTCAAATACGCCGTCACTCCCCGGTTTGCGCTCTCGGCCTCCGAAGGGATCCTCGAAGTCTGCCAGACTCTCCTGCGGGAAAACGCGGGGCTGCTCTTCCAAACCCACATGAACGAGAACAAGCAAGAGATCGATCACGTGATGAACTTGTTCCCATGGGCGGAGGACTATCTGGCGGTCTACGAGAAGTTCGGATTGCTCGGAGACCGGTCGGTTCTGGCGCACAACGTCTGGGCTTCCGACGGCGCGCTGGGCCGCCTGGCAAGCCATGGCTCTTCCGTATCGCATTGCCCGTGCAGTAACGCCGCGCTGGGCAGCGGCTTCTTCTCCATGCGCCGCCACGTGGCCGCGGGAGTTCGGGTCGCGCTGGGCACTGATGTTGGAGGAGGCACCGGATTCGGGATGTTGAAAGAGGGATTGCAGGCCTACTTGCTGCAACGGCTCGCCTCAGACTGCTACCCGCTCACGCCGGCGCACATGTTATACCTGGCCACGCGTGCCGGAGCGGAGGCACTGGCAATGGACGAAACGGGCGACCTCTCCGTGGGCCGGTATGCGGACTTCGTTTCCCTGCGGCCGCCTCAGGGCAGCGTGCTGGAATCCGTCTGCCGCAATGCGAATAGCGCCGAGCATGTGCTGGCGAGCCTGTTCACCCTGGCAGGCTCTGAAAGCGTGGCGGAAACTTGGGCCAGAGGCAAGCGGGTATACGTCCAGTGACTCTCGAAACCATCAACTCGCTGGACCAGAAAACCTTCGTGGACCAGCTTGGCTGGCTGTTTGAACACTCTCCATGGGTGGCGGAGCGGGCGTGGAACGCGCTCCCATTTGCGAATCTCGAGGCGCTTCATGCGGCGATGATCGGCGCGGTGGCAGCCGCCACAGAGCAAGAGCAACTGGCGCTGATTCGCGCCCATCCGGATCTTGGCGCGCGAGCGAAGATGACGGAAGCATCCGCGGGAGAACAGGCCGGCGCGGGGTTGGACCAACTGACGAAGCTGGAATACCATCTGCTTTATTCGCGCAACGACGACTATAAACGCAAATTCGGTTTCCCCTTTATCTATGCGGTGAAGGGCGCTGGCAAGCACGATGTACTGCGGGCACTGGAGGAGCGCCTTAACTCCGACGCAGCTTCGGAGCGCGAGACCGCTCTACAACAGATCGGACGCATTGCCTGGTTTCGCCTCACTTCCATTCAGGAGTTAACATGAACACATTCGCAAGCGGACCCAAGCGCAACTATTACGGCAAGGGCGACGTTATTGTCTATCGACTCAACCGCGACGGAAAGACTCCACCGGGAAAGAGCCCGGTGTTCGGCGCGAACGTTTTGATGCTGCTTTACGGCGATTCCTTCTGGCCCACGTACACAACGGGGGACAACACCGGACTCATCGCGACGGACTCGATGAAGAACTTCATCCAGCGCGAGACCATGAACTTCACGGGGTACGATCTGGAATCGTACTGCCGTTTCCTGGCCACGAAATTCCTGCAGGTTTATCCGCAAGCCGAGGGCATTCAGGTCTCCGCGAGTGAAGTTCCTTATCAAGGCATTCTCGATGGCGGCATGGCGTTCGCTCCAGCCGGACCGGAACGTGCCACTGCGCGAATCGAACTGCGGCGCTCCGGTCCGTTGGTAGACATTGCCGAACTGTGTTCCGGCATCACGGGTTTTCGGCTGCTTCGCCTCGGGGGCAGCGCGTTCCATGGCTTCGTTCGCGACGAGTACACCTCGCTGCCTGACATCGTCAATCGCCCTCTGCATATGTGGCTCGACCTCGATTGGTCTTACGTAATGCCGGATGCGGCATTCCAGGACGGTGTGATTACGGACGCGGTACGCAACATCGTGCAGGAAGTGTTCCAAGGTTTTGAATCGGGAAGCATTCAGCAGATAATCTATCAACTGGGTATGCGCATGCTGGCGGACATTCCCGAACTTGCCGAGATCCGGCTGGAGGCGGAGAATCGCACCTGGGACACAGTAGTCGAATCGGGTCAGAAACTCGGCATTTATACGGACGCCCGCCCGCCCTACGGATGCCTCGGGCTGACCTTGCGGCGATAATATGGCGCACCTGTCCACGCACGTTCTCGACCTGGCATTGGGCCGCCCCGCGGCGAACGTCAAAATCGATTTATACCGCGCAGGCGAACACTTGAAAACGGTCTTCACCAACGAAGACGGACGCGCCGCCGGGCCTTTGCTCTCCGGCGAGGCGGTGCAGACGGGGATCTACGAACTGGTGTTTCATGCGGGTGCATACTTTCGCAGCCTGGGCCAGCCGCTGGCCGATCCACCCTTTCTGGATGAAGTTGTGATCCGCTTTGGAATTGCCGACCCCGCGGGCCGCTATCATGTACCGCTGCTGCTCTCGCCATACGGCTACAGCACGTACCGGGGATCGTAACGTGACCATCATCGAACGATGCCGCCACCTGGCGTGCATGAGCGAAGATCCTGTTGTCCTGACCCGCACGTTTCTTTCGCCGCCGGTGCGGGATGTTCACCGCAGCCTGTGCCAGTGGATGACAGCCGCCGGCATGAGCGTGTCGACTGACGCCGCAGGAAATCTGCGCGGCCGCTACCCGGGGCTTGATCCAAGCGCGCCGCGATTACTCATCGGCTCACACATTGATACCGTTCCCGACGCCGGGGCGTATGACGGGCCTCTTGGCGTGATGCTCGGAATCGCGCTGGTGGAATCTCTCGCGGGCCGCCGTCTTCGCTTTGGGATAGAGGTGATTGCGTTCTCCGAGGAAGAAGGTGTGCGCTTCGGCGTCCCATTTATCGGCAGCCGCGCGCTGACGGGCGATATTGACAGCGAATTGCTCGGAACGATCGAACCGGCGCTTCGTGATTTCGGCCTCGATCCGGAAAAGCTTCCCGCAGCGGCGATACAGCCAAACGAATTTGGGGCCTATCTGGAATTTCATATCGAGCAAGGGCCGGTGCTGGAAAGCCTGTCGCTTCCGTTGGGAGTAGTTACGGCGATCGCCGGTCAGAGCCGCCTTGCAGTTGTCTTCCGTGGCAAAGCGAATCACGCCGGCACCACGCCAATGCACTTGCGGCGCGATGCGCTTGCCGCGGCCGCTCAGTGGATCGTATCCGTGGAACAGGAGGCTGTTGGGACGCCTCACCTGGTGGCCACTGTGGGATCCCTGGAAGCGCTGCCTGGCGCGGGTAACGTAATCGCGGGAGAGGTTCGGATGAGCCTGGACGTTCGTCACGCGGAGGACGAAATCCGCCGGGCTGCCTTAAGCCGAATTCTCGCGGGAGCTCGTGCAATCGGCGCTCAGAGAGACATCGGAATCGACTGGTCCTTGCGCCTGGACCAAGCCTCGGTTGCCTGCGACGCGGGTCTTGTCGCGAGATTGGGGCAGGCCGTTGCGACCACAGGGTTGCCCGTGCACCGCATGGTCAGCGGCGCCGGTCATGACGCGATGGTGATGGCCCGAAAGGTTCCGGCGGTGATGCTGTTTCTGCGGTCACCGGGAGGCATCAGCCACCATCCCGACGAGTCCGTTCTGCCCGAAGATGTAGATGCGGCATTGCGGGTGGGCATGGAATTTTTGAGGGAATTGGAGGCACGCGATGCCTGACGTCCTGATTCGCGGTGGACGTGTCGTCACGCCGGACGGCATCACTGAAGCCGACATCGCCATTGAAGACGGCCGCTTCTGTGCGGTTGGTCCGTCCCGACAGGAGATCGATGCGACCGGCCTTACGATCTTCCCCGGTCTGATCGATGTCCATCTGCATTTCAACGAGCCGGGCCGGACGGAGTGGGAAGGGATCGCGACGGGCAGCCGTGCGCTGGCCGCGGGCGGCGGCACCCTGTTCTTCGACATGCCGCTAAATTCGTCGCCTTGCACACTGGACGGCGAGAGCTTGGATCGCAAGCGAGAGTCGATGGAGCAATGCTCCATTACCGATTTCGGCCTCTGGGGCGGCTTGGTCCCCGGCAATCTGGATTCATTGGATGAGCTTGCCGAGCGCGGCATCATCGGCTTCAAAGCATTTATGTCCGACTCGGGCCTGCCCGAGTTTCCGCGAGCCGACGACCTCACGCTGTATGAGGGCATGCGCGCGGCTGCGCGCCACAACCTTCCCGTTGCCGTGCACGCTGAAAGCGAGGAACTGACGAAAGCCTTGACGGCGCGCATTCGCGGCGCCGGCGGCACGGACGTTCGCGATTATCTCGACTCCCGGCCGGTGCTGGCGGAACTCGAGGCCATCCAGCGAGCGGCGCTTCTGGCTCAGGAGGCCGGATGCCGGCTGCACATTGTGCACATCAGTTCCGGAAGGGGTGTCGCGCTCGCGGCCCAATTGCGGGCCTCGGGAGTCGACCTCACGATCGAGACGTGCCCGCACTACCTGTTTTTCACCGGCGATGACATGGAGCGTCTTGGTGCAGTTGCCAAATGCGCGCCGCCGCTGCGTCCGGATGCCGAACGCGAATCGCTCTGGCGGGCGCTGCAGCGGGGTGACGTCAACATCGTGGGATCGGACCATTCACCGTCCTCACCGGACCTCAAAAGCGATGCCGATTTCTTTCGCATTTGGGGCGGCATCGCGGGCGTACAATCGACGCTCGCCGTACTTCTGGAGGCGGGGCATCACCAACGCAGCTTGCCTTTGGAATCCATCGCATCGCTGACGGCGGCCATGCCCGCGAAGCGATTTCGGATCGCCGGCAAGGGCTCCATCCAAGATGGCTTCGACGCCGACTGCACCTTGGTGGATCTCGACGCCCCCTTCACGCTCGAAGCCAGTGCGCTGTTCACACGGCATCCTCTCAGCCCATACCTCGGGTCAGCGTTTCGCGGCACGGTGAAACGAACCATTTCTCGTGGTGAAACCATTTTTCGGGATGGCAAGATCGCCTCCGCCAGGCCCGGCCGGATGGTTCGACCGCAAAAGGAAGAACAATGCAAAGACTAGGACACACGCGTAGTTCCTCACAGGCGGACCATGCCCTGTGGACCCCTGACACTTTTATTCGCGCGCCCCTGCCGGGAATGAAGAATGCCACGGCCATTATCCATGCCGCGCCCGCCATGGGCGCAGCTTTCATCGAATACACCGCCGAGTTCGAGGCGGGCGGCCGATTGGGCCCCGCCGCATCGCAGCGGATCGTGTTCGTGCTGGAAGGGGAACTGACGGTTGATATCGGAAAGAAGAAGCATCGCGTCAGGAAAGGCGGA
>JBDUEM010000149.1:0-18076 GCA_040002435.1 Bryobacteraceae bacterium | reverse complement strand
GCATCCTTGCTGATGGGCCGATGTCCCGACAAAATCTGGCTCACATACGATTTGCTGCCCAGGATCGGCACAATGTCGATTTGCCTCAGGCCTCGCTCCTGCAATAGAAACTTCAACACCCCGGCGGGTGACCCTTTCATTGACCCAATCGGCCGACGGGAATACCCGTTGTAACTCGACTAGGTTGTCAAAATGATTCATTCTTGCCAATTCATACCAACGGCTTGCCTTTACCACGACTTCCGCATCTTCTGTTGCCCGTGCAGCCGGGAAAAGATTCGGCTTGCTACTCAGGTTCACGGTTGGGGTTTAGCAATCGCAAAAACATAAATTCCTTTGGATCTGAATCATTTCAAGCCCGGGGGGGCACCCCATCCCCACATGTGGGGAATTGCTGCCTGTTGCAATCGTCGGTTATGATTAGATAGTGTCGGCTCTCAGTTGGGGTTACAAGCGCGTCTATGACAGCGTCAATTATCGATTGCGTACTGTCGCGGGCGGCCGCTTCGCCGACCATTGTCGTCCCACCTCCATCATCATCCTGTTGACGGAGATCTGTAACGCCAAGTGCGTTCACTGCGATATCTGGAAGAATACCGATCGCGAGGATTCCGTGGCCGCGGAGAGTTGGAAGCAGGTGCTCACTGATATGCGCCGCTGGCTGGGTCCGGTTCAGGTGACCTTTAGCGGCGGTGAGGCGATGATCAAGCCGTATACTCCGGAACTGGTGGCGCACGGATCCGAAATCGGCTTATTCCAGGAGATCCTGACGCACGGGTACTGGGAAGATCAGAATAAAATGGTGCGGCTGGCGAACGCAAATCCCTGGCGGATTACGGTATCGCTGGACGGCGTAGGCGAAACCCATACCATCGTGCGCGGCCATCCCATGTTCTGGGAGCGCACCAGTCGCAGCCTCGATACCCTGCTGCGCATGCGGAAGGAAGACCGGCGGCTCACCTACCAGATCCGCCTCAAGACAGTGATCATGGCGCAGAATCTGGACGACGCGCCGGAAGTGGCCCGCCACGCGACGAAACTGGGCGCTGAGGTCTTCTATCAGGCCATCGAGCAGAACTACAACACGCCCGAAGACTCGCGATGGTTTGAATACACTGCCAACTGGCCGAAGGATACCGCCAAGGCTATCGCGACAGTGGAGAAGATTATCCAACTCAAGCGCGAAGGCGCCAATATCGCCAACAGCTTCGCGCAACTGGAAGCCATGATCCCGTATTTCAAGGATCCGGACGCCATGCGTGTCGCCATGCAATCGCACTCGGCGCACGAAGAGAAAGCACTATGCGCCGCGCTCACCGGTTTGCAGTTCCAACCGAACGGCGATGTCCTGGTTTGCTACGGTAAGAAACCTGTCGGCAACATTCGCAATACGCCAATCCGTGAAATTTGGGAAAACCGCCCCAAGTTCTGGGACGAAGGCTGCTGCCTCATGACGCGCTGCACCACTGCCGAAAAAGAAGCCCGTTCCCTCGTAACCATTTCCTAGAAGCGAGTCCGCGATAATGGTCCTGTCTTATGGATCGTTATTTGATTGTCATGGCCGGGGGCGCCCTCGGCACCCTTGCCCGCTATGCCGCCGCTTCCGTCATCATGGAGCGCATCAATAGCCGTTTTCCCTTCGGCACGCTTTTCGTCAACCTGACTGGCTGTGTCCTAATAGGCGCCCTGATGACCGTGCTTGCCGAGCGCGGCGCCCATCCTCACTGGCGTCTCGGCCTGGTTGTCGGATTTCTCGGCGGCTACACCACTTTTTCCAGCTTTGAATACGAAACGTATTTCTCCGTCCGCAGCGGCTTTCCGCTCCTCGCTGTTCTCAATGTCGCCGCCAGCGTGATAGCCGGTTATTTCGCCGTATGGTTGGGCGCGACGCTCGCCGGCAGGCAATCGTGAGCCGCGTTTTGCTAACCTGAATAGGTGACTTCTTCGTTGTACGATTTGGAACCAGGCCCAGAGTCCCCGGAACTGGTGCGCATGATTGTCGAGATCCCAAAGAACTCGACAAATAAATACGAGTACGACGGTAAACTCGGCGTCTTCCGTTTGGATCGCGCGCTCTACTCTCCCATGCACTATCCGGGCGATTACGGTTTCATTCCCGGCACCCTTGCCGAGGACAACGATCCGATGGACGTACTCACGCTAGTCCAGGAGCCCAGTTTTACCGGTTGTTTGATTGAGGTCCGGCCCGTCGGTATCCTGAATATGGTCGACGCCGAAGAAGGCGACCAGAAGATTCTGGCAGTCCCCACCCGCAACCCCCGTTACGATCAAATCCACACCATGGACCAGATCTTTCCGCACGTCCGGCGCGAAATTGAGCACTTCTTCACCATCTATAAGGAACTGGAAGGCCGCTCCACCAGGATGGAAGGTTGGGGTGGTCCGCGCGAAGCGCGCAAAGCTATCATGGACAGCCGGGAACGTTATCTCGCGCTGAAGAAGGCGCAGCTGCAACCCGCGGTAGCGGTGTAGTTACTTCCCAACCGGCTTCACTGCCCTCCGCGGCGCTGCAGCCTCGATTCTTACCAGAGCCGCCGCGGCGCTGTAGCGGGCGCCATCATGCTTGTCGTCGAGCAGAGCTTCTATCTTCGGGATGGAGGCCCGGCTGCCCCTGAACGCCAGCGCCTTCAGCACCGCCACGCGCACCAGCCAGCTCTTGTCTTCCAGTGCTTCCTCCAGCACTTTGTTAGCGGCAGGGTTGGCGCCCTTCGTCACGGTCTCCACCGCCAGGATCCGGGCCCAGGCCGAACCGTCTTTCCGCAGTTCCTCGAAAACTACGAAGCCCATCGCAGCCGGTCCCAGGAACATGCCGGCTCCTTCCTTCGCGCCGAGCATGGCGAGTCCTGCGGGATCCCGCAGCCTCTTCCTGGCGTCGCGCATGGTCCCCTTCACGATTCCCGCGGAAACTCCCCTCTCCCCGGCAAGTACAGCGAGCAGTACATCCTTACCTCTGCGGTCGCCAAGATTCCAGAGCGATCGGGCGGCAGCGAAATTGACTTCGGGAGCCTCGTCATCCAGGGCGTCCAGCAGCATGGGGATCGCCGCCCGTGAATTCATTTCTCCCAGCACGGCCGCTGCGGTTTCGCGAACGTCCACCTCTTTGTCTTTCAGCAGCGAGGCTACCAGCGTGACCGCGCGAGGATTGGGACCTGCGATCGCCAGGGAAGAGAGTGCCAGCTTTCTCTTGTTTGCGTTGGTTTCGGCTGCACCGTCCGTCAGGACCTTCCACACATCATCCAACTTCACGGCCATTACCGGTGTCAAACAGAGGAAGAGGAGCAGCCAGATTCGAAGCATTCTGAACTTATGGTAAAGCCTTTTCGAGCCAGTCGAGCATCGCCTGTTGGCCCGCCCTGTTTCCCAGACCCGCCTCAATGTTCACATAGCGGATCCCGCGCAGCGCCGTAAGCCGGGAAAGTGACCCATCGTCGTCTTTTGGAGCCGTATTCTGCAGCACCACGTTGAAATGCGATTTCGAGAGCAGATCGAAGTCAGACCGCATCGTGCAAAGCATGAACTCGTGCGGATGATCCGCATTCTTCAGCGAAACCGCGTCGCTGATGGGAACTTCGTCGTTTACTGAATATCCGGGGCCGTTGTTGTGAAGCGCTACCAGCAGCCTCCCATCCTTCGGCAGGATGGAGGCCACAAACCGGCCGCGGTCTTTATCCAGCGCATCCAGCGCCGCGCTCACCTGCACGTCGTTCCAACTCTTGTTTTGGGAGCGCAGATTCTTCTCGGCTCCCTCGCGCGAGAACATCCGGTTTGGGTCCAGGAGCCCCCCGCCGACTGGAATGTTCCGCACGGTGTTCTGTACCAGAAAGGCCCGGCCCGGCATGGTCTTCATGTGTGACAGCAGAACGTCGTGCGCCGTCCGCTCGTTGCCGTGAACCCAGAAGTAATGGCGGCGGTCGCTGCCATGGCGGACGATCTGAAATCGCGCTTCCGCCATTCGAAGGGATCGTTTGCGCCAGAAAAAGAGCCAGTCGAACAGGCCCGCAAACAGGAACGCACGACGGGTCATCCGCGGTAATTGGATTTCAGTCGTTGAACGAAGGCTGCGTGCTCTTCCGTGGTGAGCCCTTGTTGCAGCAGCGCGTCCATAGTAGCCGTATCGTAGGCCCAGAACGCAGTCGGGTTAAGCCACAATCCAGGGAAAGTGCGCGAACGAAACACACCCTCAGGCAGGCTGTTTAACTCGCGATATGAACCGCCCTCTAGCACGCGCCAGACGATGCGCTTTGTGAATAGTTCGACTGTGATGTATTCACGAACCCCGGCCCGCTGATATAAAGCCAGTTTGGGACCGAAATCCACCTCAGTACTGGTCAGGCAGATCTCAACCGCAAGTTCCGGAGCGCCTGACGCAAACTTACCTTCGATACGCCATTGCCCGCCGTACTCAGGCAAAATTGTCAAATACACGTCAGGTTGAGGAGCGCTTTCGAGAATCATCCAAGTGCTGTTATGCCCCAATCTGCAACCCTGCGTCGCCCATGCGTAGCGGGAGAGCCAACCGCCGACAAGCCCATCAAAAATTCCGTGGTCCGTACTGACTGGTGATGGCACGTAGACTATACCCTCAATCAACTCAGCCTTCTTCAGACCCGGCAGCGCATCCCATCGCCGCAGGAATTCCTCCCGGGTCATCTGCAGCCCGGTAATCAGCCGATCTTCCGGGATTTGCGGAGCAGCCATCACGCTTGTTCCTCTGCCTTCATAATGCCAGAATCCGCCGGCAACGCAACGGCCTGTTTCGTCCGCTGCTGCCCCAATCCGATGCCGCCCCAAAACAAAACCGTTACATAGTTCATGGCCTGGAAAAGCAATATGTAAGCGATAGCATCCGTCTTACTCAAACCGAATGGCGTCAGGACACTCACCGCGACAAACTGATAAACACCCACGTAACCCGGAGTCGAAGGCACCGCGCTGCCCAAGCCCAGACCAGCAATCAGGAGAAACGCCACCGGCAGGGTGATGGTCAGTCCGATGGCATTGGCGCCCACTACCGTCGTCACGCCGTCCAGAAACCAGATCACCGCCGTCAGGCCCAGAAATTGCAGCAAGCGGGACGGGTCATGAAAACTTCGGATGCCCTGTAGTCCGTGCCGAAGCCCGTGCTCCGCCATTTCCCGCACCTTATGCGGAACAGGCAGTTTCGCCAGTACGCGAAACCAGAACTTTTCGAAGACCGGCACCAACGCGATCGCAGCCACACCGCAGAGCCCCAGGATCGCGAAAGGTTTTGCGGCATCCGCCAGCCAGCCCGGCTTCTCCTGCAGCACCAGAAGCACGCTCGCGCTGATGGTGATCAGCGCAATGGCATCCACAACACGTTCCGAAAGTGCCGTCGTCAGCACGAAGGTCTTGGTCATTCTTGACTTGCGGCTGATCATCACAGTGCGCACTACTTCGCCCGCGCGCGCCGGCAGAACACTGTTTCCCAGGTAGCCTGCCGACGTGGCCCAGAAAGCGTCCGCCACAGACACTTTACCCTCCGCCTGCAGCAGCACTCTCCACCGGAAGGCGCGCAGGAACAGGGTTGTCGACATCAGCGCCATGGCTAATCCCACGCCGCTCAAGTGTGCGCCCTTGACGATGCGCCAAACGCGGCCCCACTCGATACCCTGCAGGGAATACCACAGCAAAACCGCGGCCAGGGACAACGAGATTATCCAGTAGATGGCGTGCGGCCGTGGTGTCGATACCTTTTCTGAGGCTTCTTCCAATCGCAGGGACTCTCCAATCGCAGTATAGCGTCCCAGGTCGCGTGTCCGACTTCTACGCCGGTTGTATACTGGTGGCGGTTAGGAGGAACACATAGCGTTGAGACACTTCATAGCCTTCATTCCCTGGCAAGTCGGCATTCCGATGATTATCATTTGCGTTGCGACAATCGTCGTAACCTCCAAGGGCACAACCAAGATTCCAAATTAGGTCGCCACCGGAATATTTCCCGTCTCATCCAAGTATCCTGTAGGGATGGGATTTGAACAGTACCACGAACCAGCCAGCGAGCTTTCACAGGAAACGCGAACCTTCGCCCGTATGATCGTCTCGGTGATCGAAGAAGCGGAGGCAATCAATTGGTATGAGCAGCGCATCTCCGTCGAGCAGAACATCGAGGCGAAGGCCATCATGCAGAACGCACAACAGGAAGAGATGAAACATTTTGGGATGGATCTGGCGTTTCTGCTGCGCCAAAAACCAAAGTGGTCCAAAATTCTAAAAGCAATTCTCTTCCAGCCCGGCGATATCGTCGAAAACGGCGAGAAAGCAGAAGACGCTGCCAAGTAGTCTCGCATTGCAGGCAGGTATGGCCGTAACTGCGGCGTGTAAATTCACACGCCGCTGTATCGCCCGGCCGCGGCCAACGTTCCTGAATTCTCCGTCCTTATAATAGGTGTACCTACTCACATCATGCGTTGGAAACTTTCATTCTTTCTTTTGCCGATCCTCGTAATCGCCGGCTGCTCTTCCAAGTCTCCGGAAGAATCGTCCGTGCATGCCGCGACCGCCCAGCAGGATGCCTTGCCTGGGATGCCGCCCGTCCTGAATCCCAACGACATCTATTCCGAAGACGCTCCGGGAAAGCTCAGCCCTGTAGTGAAGAACTTTCCTTCGCGCATCTACGTTCCCAATAGCGGCAGTGACACGGTTGACGTCATCGACCCAAAGACATACAAAGTCGTGCAACACTTTGCCGTCGGCCGGCAACCGCAGCACGTCGTCCCATCCTGGGATCTGAAGACCCTTTGGGTGTTGAACGATCTGGGCGATACCGTAACCAGAGTCAATCCAGCCAACGGAGAAAAGGGCGAGACCATTCGCGTCCTGGATCCCTACAACATGTATTTCACACCGGACGGCAAGTACGCCATCGTAGTGGCCGAACGCCTCAAGCAACTCGACTTCCGAAATCCGCAAACAATGAAGTTGGAAAGTACGTTGAAGGTCGCCTGCCGCGGCGTGGATCATATGGATTTCTCCGCCAATGGCCGCTATTTGATCGCCAGCTGCGAATTTTCTTCCGAACTGATCAAGGTGGACGTCGCTGAGAAGAAAATGCTGGGCAAGATCTCGGTGGAACCGGGCGGTATGCCGCAGGATGTAAAGGTCTCACCGGACGGCAAGGTGTTCTACGTAGCCGACATGATGGCCAACGGAGTGTATTTGATCGATGGCGACGATTTCAAGCGGATCGGATTCGTGCCAACGGGAAAGGGCACGCACGGTCTTTACGCCAGCCGCGATTCGAAAGTGCTGTACATTTCCAATCGCGGCGAGGGCAGCGTCTCGGTGCTCGACTTCGCCACGCGCAAGATTGTCAAGAAGTGGAAGATTCCGGGAGGCGGTAGCCCTGATATGGGTGGCGTCTCCGCTGACGGGAAGGTGCTTTGGCTTTCCGGCCGCTATAGCAAGGAAGTTTATGCCATCAACACGGACAGTGGTGAGCTTCTGGCGAAGATTCCGGTCGGAAAAGGTCCCCACGGACTTTGCGTTTATCCCCAGCCCGGCCGTTATTCACTGGGCCACACCGGCGTATTTCGCTAAATTCCTTCTCTGCGTTTTCATCGTCGCCGGGACCGTTGCCAGTGCAGCTGCGAAAAAGCCGGCGAAGCAGGTCCTGGTCCCGCCGATCGACTTGAATACCGCAAGTCCCAAGGATCTTGAAACGTTACCCGGAGTCGGCGCAGCCACGGCGAAAAAGATCGTCTCCGGCAGGCCATACACTTCTGTAAATGACCTGGCGAAGGCCGGCGTGTCCAGAAAGACCATCTCGGCCATTGCTCCCATGGTTACAGCCGGAGACTTCGCCGGGTCTTCCGCTAATGCCGTGCCAAAGGCTCCTGCACCTGGGATGGTCTGGGTAAACCTGCAGACCCGGCGATACCACAAGGAAGGTTCGCGCTGGTTCGGTACGACGGGCAATGGAAAATACATGACAGAGGCGGACGCTCAACGCGCCGGCTACCGTGCCGCGAAGGACTGAACGCTATTGAGGCATTGCGATTTCAATCGCAGCCGATTTAGCACTCTCGTTCCCGGCCCGGTCAATTGACGATACGGCATACCGGTACTTGGCCCCGGCGCTGACCGTCTTATCGCTGTAAGAAGGATCTTCCACAAGGTCCGCGATGGCCGCGAACGGGCCGGCGTCCAGCGCGCGATACATGCGGTAACCCTTGAGATCTTCTTCCGTGTTTCGATCCCAGGACAGTTCCACGGACGCGAGACCGGCGAGCGCCGTCAACCCCGCCGGAACCGCCGGAGGAAATTCATCCCTTGGCGTGATGGCGACCACGGCCGACGGTTCGCTCTCTGCCGTTTTCAATAGTGCCACCACTTTGTACTGGACCTCTTTTCCGTAAGCCGCGTCTTCATCGACGTACTCGGGGTGATCTACTTCAACCGTTTTCGCATCGCCCACCCGCACCACGCGCCACTTCTCACCTGCGCCAGCCGCCCATGTAAGCCGCACCCCCTTCGAATCCGATTTCGCCGACACGTTCGCGGGCGGATCCAGAGTAGGGACAACGGACAACAACACCGTATTCGACCAATCGGAATAGCGGCCGCGGTCGTTGTTGATTCGTACCCGAACCGCGGCATCCTGGCCGATCCAGTCCTTTACCGGTACCTCAATGTGTCCCTTATCCGGCGGCGCTTCCACCTGCCGGTCTCCTATTTGAAGGTCAGGCAGCCCCAATCGCTTAACGGGCAGATTTTCTGTGGTTAACACCGGAACGGTGAAGTCGATGACAATCATTCCGCCGCGCTGCAACGCACGAAGATCGGTGACCTTTTGCGGAATATTCAGCGCCGGCGGAAGTGGATCTCCCACATACCCGCATCCCGTCAGCAGAATGCTGGAAACAAGCGCCGCGGCAAATGTTCTGCCCATCAGAGAATGTAGCGGCTCAGGTCCTGATCCTTCACAATCTCCGCCAGTTGGGCTCGGACGTAGGCGGCGTCAATCTTCACAGTCTTCTTCTTCAGGTCCGGTCCGGCGAAGGATATTTCTTCCAGAATCTTTTCCAGCATCGTATGAAGCCGCCGCGCACCAATATTCTCGGTGGTCTCGTTCACCCTCGCGGCAAAGCGGGCGATCTCCTCCAGCGCGTCGTCGGTGAACGTCAGTTTGATGCCTTCGGTTTCCAGCAGCGCGATGTACTGCTTGACCAGCGCGTTCTTCGGTTCTTTCAGAATGCGAATCAGGTCTTCCTGCGTCAGCGACTTCAATTCCACACGGATGGGAAAGCGTCCCTGCAACTCTGGAATCAGATCGCTCGGCTTTGAAACATGGAACGCTCCGGCGGCGATAAACAAAATGTGATCGGTGCGAACGAATCCGTGGCGCGTGTTCACGGTGGTGCCTTCCACAATGGGAAGAATGTCCCGCTGCACACCCTCACGGCTGACGTCGGGTCCGTGTCCGCCCTCCCGTCCCGCAATCTTATCCACCTCGTCCAGGAAGATAATGCCGTTCTTCTCCACCCGCTCCAGCGCTACCCTGGTTACCTGCTCCATATCGATGAGCTTTTGCTCTTCTTCCTGCACCAGGTATTCGATTGCTTCACTCACCCGCATCTTGCGCTTGCGCGTACGCGGGCCGAACAGCCCGGGGAGAATATCCTTCAGATTGATATCCATCTCCTCGGCACCCGCGTTGGAGGCGAACTCAAAGGTGGGACCGCGCTCCTTCACGTCGATCTCCACCAGCCGGTCGTCCAGTTTCCCGGCACGCAGCTTGTCCCGCAGCTTTTCGCGGGATTTGTCCGCGCTTTCGCTGGGTTCCGGCTGCGGAGGAATCAGCAGGTCCAGCAAGCGCTCCTCGGCGTTGCGCTCTGCGCGGTCAGCCACTTCTTCCAGCCGCTCTTCGCGAATCAGGTCGATGGCGATGTCCACCAGGTCGCGAATCATCGCTTCCACATCGCGGCCCACGTAACCGACTTCGGTGAACTTGCTCGCTTCCACCTTCAGAAACGGAGAGTTCGCCAGACGCGCCAGGCGCCGCGCAATTTCCGTCTTCCCAACACCCGTCGGGCCGATCATCAGGATGTTCTTCGGCATGACCTCTTCGGCCATTTCCGGTTCCAGCTTCTGGCGCCGGATTCGATTCCGCAGTGCGATAGCTACCGCACGTTTCGCGTCGGCCTGGCCGATGACGTACTTATCAAGCTCCCGGACAATTTCGCGCGGCGTCAGTTCATCCAGCATCGGCGTTTCCTCGAGAGACTGGCTGGGTAAATAGATGACCATGGCTAGCCCAGCTCCTCGATATTGATGTTCTCGTTAGTGTAGATGCAGATCCTGCCCGCGATCAACATCGATTTCTCTACAATCTCACGAGCACTTAGCTTCGTGTTCTCAATCAGCGCCGTGCCCGCCGCTTTGGCGAAGGCGCCTCCCGAACCGATGGCGGCCAGGTCCTCATCCGGATCGATGACATCTCCGTTGCCGCTCACGATGAAAATGTTCTGCAAATCAGCAACCAGCAGCAGGGCTTCCAGATGGCGCAGTGCCTTGTCGGTGCGCCAGTCCTTCGCCAGTTCCACCACGCTGCGCGGCAGATTGCCGCTGTGTTGTTCCAGCTTGGCTTCGAAACGGGCGAACAACGCGAACGCGTCGGCTGTGGAGCCTGCGAATCCCGCAAGAATTTTGTCTTTATAGAGACGGCGAAGTTTTTTGGCGGAGCCCTTTAAAACTTCCTGGCCAAGTGTCACCTGGCCATCACCCGCCATTACTACCTTGCCGTTCCGGCGTACGCACAGAATTGTAGTGGAGCGGATCTTTTGTGTCATTTGAATGCGCCTTTATTCTAACGCACGCGTGTGTTCCAGACTTTGCCGAAATGAAGGAATGCATCGGCGCTGCGAAAGCCTAAAAACACCCGGATAATCTCAATAACTGACCAGCCGAGGTACGCCAGTGTCACCCACCAGTGAATATGCGTTGCGACATATCCCAGGATCCCGGGCCCTTGCGGAACCGGCGAGAACGCAAACTGGACAAACCACAAGCCGAACAGCGATGCCGCTTCCCACCATGCCAGTTTCATGTTCATCAGGAAAAGCATCCCAATCAGCGATTGCCCCAGCGTCATCAGCAACTCCAGTTCCTGCTGTTCGTCGAAGGGAATCGAACTAATGCTGCCCCGGCTGAAGGAGTAAACGACCGGCAGCATGGCGGTCAGCAGCGTCCATTGATTGATGTTGCTCGAAACCATGTTCATCAGGGCCATGGAGGCTTTGCTCACTGTCCGCGCCCAGTAGAAGGCGGACACTTTCTCAGGAAACTCAGACACAAACGGCGCCACCCACTGCACGAAGACGAAGCTGGGAACGCCCAATACTGCCGACACGGAGAGCAGGCTCCCCAGAAACGGTTCCGCCGTGAAGTAGATAAGAAGCCCGCCGGCGACAAACAGTCCGATGATCGAAGCGGTTCGAATCGCCGGCCGCGCAGTTACTATCGCGCGAGGAATACGTTCCAGCTCTTCGATGCCCTCCTCTTCCTGCGGAGGCATCTTGCTGAGTACCGCCAGATAGGCGACGTATATCAACGTCAGCACGAGTCCGTCCCAAACATTCAGGCTGGCCTTGAAATACACGAAAGTCATGTAGAGCAGAGGCATCAGCAGGCCCACCACTTCCACGCAATGTTCGGGCTCCAGAACAATCTGCTCTAACGGCTTCCCGTATTTTCGCTTGTGAAAGAAAGCGGCCGTGGCGTAGATCATGGGCCACCCCAGTCCGGTCAGCAGGCGCAAGGCGCCAGTCAGATTAGCCAGCAGCAGCGGAACCTGTTGCTTCCAGGCCAGCACTGCTTCCACTGCGAATTCCGGCAGCGTTTGCAGCCAGGCGAGAATGGCCAGCGCGAAGCCCTGGGCAATAAAGAATTGCGCCGACTCTGCGGCCCAGGCGATCAGCATGGCCGAAAGCAGAATCGCCGGCGCGGTCCAAAGCACAGCCTGCGGACTCACATGCACAATGTCCAGAGCGGCCAGGAACACCAATGCGAACAGGGGAGCCTGGATTATCTGAACACGGGAACGTTCAGCCAAAGCTGACCTCTTTACCATGTGACACCAGGGAGTGCTTCTGGAATATCTCGCGGGTTTCCGGAAAATCGGAGCGGTAGTGACCGCCGCGGCTTTCCTCCCTGGCCAACGCCGACCGTGCAATCAGATGGGCGACGGAGTGAATATTGCGCAGCTCGTAATGCTCGCGATCCGCGTTCACAACCGGCGCCAGACTTGCGGCCGCCAACGTCCGGCACGCTTCCCGTAGACCTTCGCCGGTACGCGTAATCCCACACTGATCCCAAGCAATGTCGCGGATTTGGGCTTCGTTCAAGCCGGGGAACAACTCCGCGGGCGAGGACGATTTGCCTGATTTTGATGCGGCATCGGAATCGCGCATCGCGGCTCCGGCCCTCGCGCCGAATACAACCCCTTCCAGAAGGGAATTGCTCGCCAGGCGGTTGGCGCCATGTACCCCCGTGCAAGCCACTTCGCCGGCAGCGTACAGGCGATCCAGATTCGTCCTTCCATGAAGGTCCGTGCGCACGCCGCCCATCGAATAATGTGCTGCCGGATGAACGGGCGCGGGTACGGCGGTAATGTCTACTCCGTGTTGCAGGCAAGTACTGTACACCCGCGGGAAGCGGTTTCGCACGAACTCTGGATCCAGATGGGTAAGGTCGAGGAAGACATGCGTCGCGCCCGTCCGGCGCATCTCGCTCACGATCGCGCGCGAGACGACATCCCGTGGAGCAAGTTCAGCCATGGGGTGATACGCGCTCATGAATCGCTCACCCGCGGCATTCCGAAGATATGCGCCTTCCCCTCGCAAGGCCTCGGAAAGCAGAAAGCGCGGGGCCCCGGGGACGAACAGCGCCGTGGGATGAAACTGAACGAACTCGATATCGCTGATGACTGCTCCAGCGCGATACGCCGTCGCCACCCCGTCGCCGGTAGCGACATCGGGATTGGTGGTTTCCTTGAAAACGCATCCCAGGCCGCCGGTGGCAAGCAGAACGGCGCGTGCATGGATGCGAACCTGACGCTTCGCTTCTTTGTCGCAGGCGACGGCTCCCGTTACCACGCCATCCCTCGTCAGAAGATCCGTGATCGCCGAAAAACTCTGGAACCGGATGTCTGGAAGAGAAGCAGCCTTGCGATACAGCGTGCGCGCAATCTCGCTGCCCGTGGAATCGCCGTGAGCATGCAGCACGCGGCTGCGGCTGTGGGCGCCTTCCCGCGCGAACAGCAGCTTCGTCCCTTCACGGTCGAACTCGGCTCCCCACTCGATCAGCTTCTCGATGCCGGCCGGCCCTTCCTCCACCAACGTATGAACCGCATCCCGGTCGCATAGGCCCGCACCCGCGTTCAAGGTGTCCTGTTCATGCAATTCCACTTCGTCGTCGTCGCTCAAGGCGACCGCGATTCCGCCCTGGGCGTACTCAGAGGAGGATTCGCGAAGGCTGTCTTTGGCCACCACCAGGACCGACCCGGCGCCGGACAGTTCAATGGCGGCTCGCAGGCCCGCTACACCCGCGCCGACAACCAGAAAATCAGCTTCTATTGTTTGAGGAGTTCTCTCTGAGGTAGACGTAATCCTCCCATGGTACAACGGGGTTGTGCCGTCCTATGAGGTGAAAACGGGCCAGCAGACGTATGCTGCGGTGGTCGAGCGAGGAGTGTTGTCACGGCTGGAAACCTTCGTGCCTGCCGGAGCCGGACAGGTGTTTGTCACCTCCACGCCAGATGTTTGGGAACTTCACGGGAAGCGCATCGAAGCCGGGATGAACGGGCGTCCGTTTCATGTACTCTTCTTCGCTGGCGGCGAGGACAAGAAGAGGTTTTCTTCGGTAGAGAAGCTGGCCGAAGAGATGGTTCGCGCCGGCGGCGACCGGTCCAGCGTCGTGCTTGCTTTCGGCGGTGGCATCCTCACGGATGTCAGCGGATTTCTCGCCGCTATATTTATGCGAGGCATTCCGGTAATTCAGATTCCCACCACGCTCCTGGCGCAGGTAGATGCCGCGGTTGGCGGCAAGACCGGAGTGAATCTGATCGCCGGAAAGAATCTGATCGGATCGTTTCATCAGCCGCTCTCCGTTCTCATCGACCCTGACGTATTGAAGACTCTGCCGGAGCGCGAGTATCGGGCGGGGTTGTTTGAAGTCGTCAAACATGGAGTGATTGCCAGCCCTGAACTTTTCGACCTTATGGGGAATCGCTCGGCCGATCTCCTGGCGCACGAATCCAGCGCGGTGGATTACATCATCAGCGAGTCCGTCCGCATCAAAGCGGAAGTAGTCTCGGCGGACGAGAAGGAAAGTGGCCTGCGGCGCATTTTGAACTTCGGCCATACCATCGGCCATACGCTGGAGGCGGAGACGTCCTACTCGCGCTTCCTGCATGGCGAAGCTGTAGCCTTCGGCATGAACGCGGCCACCCACCTTGCTTCCATGATGGGATTGCTGAGCGACATCGATCGCGATGCCGTTCTGCGCGCTGTGTCACTTTACGGTCCCATCCCTTCATTGGAGGGGATCTCCGCGAGTAGCTTGGTTGCCCGCACGAACAGCGATAAGAAGACGATCCACGGCAAGGTGCATTTCGTGCTGCCGGACCGCATCGGCCACGTGCAGGTTGTCTCCGGCATTGCGCCGACGCTCGTACAAAGCGCGGTGGAAGCGGCACTGGCATGAGCGGTACCACGCCGCCGGGTGTCAAGAGCGAACAGCAAGCGGCCCAGTGGGTGCGCGAGATGTTCGGGCAGGTAGCTCCGCGGTACGACCTGCTGAATCATCTGCTCTCGTTCAACATCGACCGGCTCTGGCGCGCGCGCACGGTAAAACGGGTGAGACCGGTTCTCGATCGGCAGGGGGCTCGGGTGCTCGATCTATGCTGCGGCACGGGCGACCTGGCCATCGCGCTCCAAAAGGCCACGAAGACAAGCCATGTGCTGGGCAGCGACTTCTGCCATCCCATGTTGACCGCCGCGCAACACAAGGGTTTGGCCAACTCCCTCTTCGAAGCCGACGCGCTCTGCCTTCCCCTCGCGGATGCTTCTCTCGATCTGATCACCGTCGCCTTTGGATTTCGCAATTTCGCCAACTATGAAAAGGGACTCAGCGAGCTGCGGCGTGTGCTGCGGCCGGGTGGAATGGCGGCGATCCTGGAATTCTCACAACCCCCAAACGTGGCTTTTGCGTCGCTATATGGGTTCTACTCGCGAAACATTTTGCCTAGGTTGGGCGGCGCGCTCTCGGGGTCAAAGGACGCCTACAGCTACCTTCCCGAGTCCGTGCGAAAGTTTCCGGGCGCTGAAGAACTGGCCCAAAAAATGGGCACGGCGGGCTTCGCTGCGGTGGAGTTCGAGCGTATGACCTTCGGCATCGTCGCGCTGCATCTGGGCCGCGCCCAATAGCTAATGATCCGCAACCCCGCCATCGGGGAATCTCAGTTGTTGCCGCGTATGCGGCTTATACGGACGCTTCGCGGCCACACTCTCATCCAGGTTCACGCCAAGTCCCGGCCGGTCCGGCGGTAGTGCATAGCCTTTCTCATAGCTAATCCCGCCGCCGTAGAACAGATCCTTCCAATACTGCTCATTGCCGCGGTGTGTGATTTCCTGAATCCCGAAGTTCGGCGTTGTGAAATCCACATGCAACGATGCCAGCGTGCTGACCTCGCTCTGTGGGTTGTGCGGAGCAAATTCAATCCGGTAAGCCTCCGCAATCGTCGCAATCTTCTTCATTTCCAGAATTCCGCCGCAATGCACAACGTCGGGCTGGATGTAGTCCACCAGGTGCCGCTGGCACAGCGGTGCGAACCCGTATTTCGTAAACAAACGTTCGCCTGTCGCAAGCGGAATCCGCGTCTTGCTCCGCAGCAACGCCAGCTCCTCAAGGTCTTCTATCTGGGTAGCCTCTTCCACAAAGTAAGGCCGGTATTCCTCGGCGCGGCTGCAGAAATCGATGGCCATCGTCGGCGTAGTTTTTCCATGAAGATCAATGCAAATCCGAAAATCTTCCCCAACCGCCTGCCGAACCGCCTTCAGATTGGCGATGCCTTCGCGCACCGAACGCACCGGCTCAATCACGTCTCCCTGCGTCGTGATAAACGCGGCCTTACAACCGGTCCACCCCTCCGCTTTGGCCTGTAGCCAGCTTTTTGCGTATTCCTCGGGCGTCTCGCCGCCCGCGTGCACATACATCAGGACACGATCCCGCGCCTTTCCGCCCAGCATCCGCCAGATGGGTTGTCCCAGCGCCTGGCCGAGAATATCCCACAGCGCGATCTCCACCGCGCTGATCGCGGAATTCAGAATCGGTCCGCCTCGCCACCGCGGCCACCGGTACATCGCCTGCCAGTGCATTTCGATATCCGTCGGATCGCGTCCCACCAGGTACCGCTTGTGCTCGTCGATGGCTGTGGCGACAGTGGCTTCCTTGCTGGTGACCGATCCCTCACCCAACCCGGTGATGCCCTGGTCGGTGTAGATCTTGACGAAGACATAATTCAATCCGTTGTCACCGCCGCGATTGACGATGAACGTCTTCAGGTCGGTAACTTTGAGATGTAGCGGCTTGGCCTTCTCCCGAGCCTGTGCCAGCAGGCCCTCCGGTGACAGCAGCGCTGCAATTCCAACGCCTGCCGCCGCGCTCGCCATTTGAAAGAAATCCCGACGCGTCATCCTTGCTCCTTCGTTACTGTACCCGGACATAGTATCGCGGCGCAGATCTTGTAAAATGGGCCATGCCCCACCAGTTCTCACGGCGTTCCCTGCTCGCCGGAGCCGCCGGTTCCCTCGCCCTTGCTCCCGCCGTTCGCGCCGCGGCAAGCAAATCGTCTCCCCGCTTCTGTGTGTCCAGCTACAGCTATTGGCACTTCAAAAAAGAACGTTATCCCATGGACAAGGTGATCGCAGATGCGGCGCGCCTGGGCTTCGATGGCGTGGAAGTCCTGCACCGCCAGATGACCGACGAGTCGCCCGCCTACCTGAACCACCTGAAGCAACTCGCGCTGCAGCACGGCGTGACCCTCGCCATGTTCTCCATCCATCAGGATTTCGTTTCACCGTGGGCGGATGAGCGCGGGCAGGCCATTCGCCATACACAATACGGCATCGATCTAGCCGTCAAGCTCGGAATCCCTGCTGTGCGCATCAACTCCGGCAGATGGCGCACCATCCGTCTGTTCGACGACCTGATGAAGGCCAAAGGCGAGGAGCCGCCCATCCCCGGCTACTCGGAGAGCGACGCCATTGAGTGGTGTATAGAATCCATTCGCGCCTGCCTGCCCGCAGCCGAGAAAGCCGGCGTGAAGCTGATGCTGGAGAATCACTGGGGCATCACCACCAAGACGGAGAACCTGTTCCGCATCGTCGATGCCGTGCAGTCGCCCTGGCTCGGGATCAATCTCGACATCGGCAATTTTCCCATCGATCCCTACCCGGAGATCGAGAAAATTGCGCCCCGCGCCGCCATCGTGCATTTCAAGACGTACTTCGGCGGCGGTGAATATTACACCCTCGACCTCGATTACAAACGCATCGCCGGAATCCTTCGCAAGGCGAATTTTCGGGGCTATGTTTCGCTCGAAATGGAAGGCAAGGAACCGCCGGAAACCGCCGTACCCAAGAGCCTGGAAGTGATGCGCGCTGCCTTCGCCTGACGCGAATCACGCCTGCGGCTTGGCGAAAGAAGAACCCAGAAACTGCAGTACGAAACTGTCGCGGCGAGCCTTCACGGCGTTCGCGTCCTTCTTCGACCAGTCGTAGAATCCCTTGCCCGATTTCACTCCAAGGTCGCCGCGTTCCACCAGGTCGTGCATCAGTTGCGGCGCGCGCGGTTCCGCGTACAAATCCGTGGACACATAATCGACAATTCCCATGCCCATATCGAGCCCGACAATGTCCTGGTGTTCAAAAATGCCATAAACCGGCAGGCGCAGTCCGAACCCGGATTTCGCTGCGAGGTCCACATCCTCCACGTCCGCGATGCCTTCCTGCACAATGTTCACCGCCTCGCGCACCAG
>JBDUEM010000148.1:0-18133 GCA_040002435.1 Bryobacteraceae bacterium | reverse complement strand
CGCAATCCCAATAATGGTGGAAATCGCAACGTGGATGTCCCCTGGTTTGACATCAATGCATTCCAGCTTCAACCGATTTACACATATGGGAATGCTGGTTCCTTTATTACCCAGGCTGATGGGCGCGAAAACTGGGATATCGCGTTCCAGAAGGACTTCCGCTTCTGGCGCGAGGGTAATTTCGTCCAATTCCGGTCGGAAATATTTAACTCGTTCAACCACGTCAATATGGGGAATCCGCAAGGCAGTTTTGCGTCTTCCGCATTTGGCAAGGTTACTTCCGCAACTCCGGCGCGGCAGATTCAGTTCGGTCTCCGCTACCAGTTTTAAGACGAAGGCAGTGTGAAAGAAGGCCGCCGCTATCCATGCGGCGGCCCTTTTTTTTTAGCGCCTCAGCTTATGAAAGGCGATCACCTCAAACGTGTTCGAGGTTCCGGCCATTGTTGCTACCTTCAAAAGCGCTTCGAAGTGTTGGGGACGTCCTTGGGGATCGATACCATTTTGCTTGAGCATCTTGGCAAGAAGGTCCGTGTTCACAATCAATTTGCCCGCGGCTTCGGTAGCCTCTGCATTCGAGCCCGCCAACAACAGAGCATGGCCTGTCTGGCCGGGGTTTGCCACGAAGGCGATTACGCTGTAGGCTTGCCCGGTGTCCCAGCCCTGCGCTGTTGGGACATAGCGGGCCACCTCACCGGCTTGGACGTTCGAATTGTGAATGATTTCCGTTTTTAGCGTCTCGTCGTACTGAAACCGGAAGTCCAGTTCATCGTCAAACAACGCAAACCACGGGTTTGATCGCGGACTCCCGAGAAGTACAAAATTGTCTTCCGTCTTAAAGTCGATCAGCTGCAGCGCCCGCGCCGTGTATGTTTTGACCGCATGCGAGTCCCTCAATCCAAGTTCCGAAATGCTCAACCCAATGGCCGCGTCTACGGCTGCCACGTTGACCCCCCTCATGGTTCGTAGAGCCCGCTGCATTTCTGGGGCAATTTGCAGGGAAGTCGGCATGTACTGATGATTCGCGTAGTCCGATAGCGAAATATGGAAATTCAAGAGCCCCTGAATTCTGGAGATATCGGGGTCGCAATAAACAATGCGCGTCGGCCGGTTGGGCTGAAACAAAGCGGCCCAAGGTTCAATTAACCTGGGCGCAGAAGCTTCGAGTGAACTGCGCTTTCCGGACAGCCCGAGGAACAGCAACACGCATAGAGCTCCGGCCGCGAAGGCTCCCAACGCCCAAACCCAGACCCGAGTTCCTCGCACAATTGGCGGAACGGTGTCCGGTGCGATGACAATAGCAGCCCTTGGAGGCGCTGCCGCTTCCTGGGCGACCTGGCGAAACTCCGGAATGTAGGAACCCGACGGGAGATCAATCTGCAAACCATCCGCGTTAGCAGCGTCCGCATAATAATGATGCAGACGGCGGCGAACGTCGCTCGCTGTCACGCGGACGATGGCATCGTCGCCGGTATCGTACGACGCCGGACGGCCAAACAGCCCCACGCCGAGCGCCCGCTCCTTGAGCTCATCGAAATGGCCCCGCAGCGCGTTTTCCACAATGTGCTGCAGAAACTCCTGACTGCGGCGGCTGCCCTTGAACGCCGGACTTCCGATCACTTCGACCAAGTGTTCCCGGAAGGCGGAAGCCTGGGGGCCCGCCTGCGCAGCTCTTGAGATCGCCGCGGCTTGATCCACTTGACTGGTTCTTCCCGCCATTACTTTCGGCCTCGTCGGACACGATATCACACCGTAGCGACCGAAACAATCAAATTGCCTTATTTGGTCCAAGTTTTTCAGCGAGTTAGAGAAACGATAGTAACGTTTCTATCCTTGTTTGAGCCTGTTTCGGGGTATATATTTGTCGTGCTTGTCTTACGGAGGGTCTTCCATGCTGACCAAATTGAGGGCCTTGACGCCCTTGCTCTTCTTCGCTTTGTCCGCGCCTGCACTGTTTGCGCAAAGCACTCTCGGCACTATTACTGGTATCGTGACTGACAATACCGGGGCAGTGATCCCCAACGCGGTGGTGGTTGCCACAAACACCGCGACCGGAGTTCGCGCCCAAACCGTCTCGTCCGCAACCGGCAACTATGTGATTCCCAGCCTGCAAGTCGGACCTTATGAACTGACCGTATCGGTTACGGGATTCAAAAGCTTTTCCCGCTCCAATATCAATCTTTTCTCTAATGACAATCTGCGTGCCGACATCGTGTTGGAAGTGGGCGCGGTGTCTGAACGCGTAGTTGTCAGCGCGGAGGCCGCTCCTCTCAAGACGGAGTCTACCGAAGTCTCCACCACCATGGAGAGGAAACTGCTTAACGATGTTCCTCTCGCTGTGGCCGGAATTGGCGGCGGCATGCGAAATGCGTTCAGCATCATGATGATGATGCCGCAGGTGAAGAGCGGCAACGGCGAAAGCGCCTGGGACGATCTGCAGGTGGGTGGAGGCCAGCAGCACGACTGGAACGTGAGCGTCGACGGCCTCTCAGTCGAGATGGGCTGGCGCAATCACGTTGGTTATATGAATCGCCTGACGCCTTCCGTCGATTCCGTGGAGGAATTTCGCATTGAGACCTCCGCATTTAAGGCGGAAAACAGCCGGGCCAGCGGGGGAAATATCAGCGTCACTACTAAATCCGGGACCAATGAATTGCACGGAAGCGGTTTCGATTTCTATCAGAGCGATATTTTTAACGCGAACTCCTGGTTGAATAACAAAGTGGGCCGTGCCAAGTCGAAATTCCACAGGAACGATTTCGGCGCAACCGTGGGCGGCCCGGTGTTCATTCCGAAGGTCTATAACGGAAAGAACAAGACCTATTTCTTCTTCTCTTATGAAGGCTACCGGTTCCCACAAACCTCCGACGCATCTCAGCAGACCATCCCGCTGACCGAGATGATCCAGGGCAACTTTTCCAATTGGAAGCTGCCCAATGGCAATCTGGTTCCCATCTACGACCCCACAACCACCCGGAGTGACGGCAAGGGCGGCTTCATCCGCGATGCATTCCCGGGCAATATCATTCCGCAAAACCGGCTGAGCCCGCTGGCCAGGAATATCGCCAAGTATTATCCGGCTCCGAACGCCGCTGGCCTCGTGCGGAACTATGTGTCACCGGGTTCCGAACCTAAGAAAAGAATCGAAGATGCATACACGGTAAAAGCCGACCACAACTTTGGCGTCAAAAATCGCCTCTCCTTTACGTGGACGAAGAACGGCGAATTCTTCAAGAACAATTACGATTCCGACCCGACAAACCCTCTGAACTGGAGCGCCCTTCCCTATCCGCTGTCTGGCCGCAAGTATTACAACGGCGATCAATACTACGGCAACGTGTTCCGGCTGAACGATACGCACGTGTTCAGCCCGACCGTGGTGAATACGCTGACGATTGGCGCTCACCGGTTGACCCACCCCGAACATGACATCACGGTCCAACCGTTCGGCCAGAACTGGGGCGACAAGCTGGGCGGCGCAGTGAAAAACAATCCCGGTTACAACACCGGCTTCCCGCAGGTGACGTTCGCCAATGACAACTACTACAGTTGGGACAGCTCCAAACTTTGGGACGAATACCACACTGTCTACGGCCTGGACGACAATCTCACCTGGGTGAAAGGCAATCACAGCCTGAAGTTCGGCTATGCCTACCAGTTGATGTTCCTGAACACCAACAACCGCAATACGTCCGCGGGGAGTTTCACCTTCAATCGCCTGAGCACAGCCGTCCCGGGCGACAGCAGCGGGAATTCCGGCAGCTCCTTTGCGAGCTTCATGCTGGGCGAAGTTTATAGCGGCGGCTTCACCGTCCCGAATACCGAGATGTTGCGCTTCCCTTATCATGCGGTGTTCGTGCAGGACGATTGGAAGGTAACTCCGCGGCTCACCGTGAACGTTGGACTGCGGTGGGAAGTGAACCAGGGCGTCTACGAGAAACATGACCGCCTGTCTTACTTCGATCCGACATTAGCCAATCCGGCAGCGAACGGCTACCTGGGGGCTTTGCGATTCCTGGGTGATGGTACGGGCCGTGAAGGCAGACGCGCGCTTTATAACAATGCGATGGGATGGGGCCCGCGGCTTGGCTTCGCCTATCAGATCACCGAGAAGACCGTGCTGCGTGCAGGCGCTGGAATTTTCTACGGGACCAACAAGGCTCCCGGCCTGAATGGCGCCAATAACGGCTTCACCAACTCGCCTAGCTGGTCGTCTCAGAACCAGGGCATTACCTCGGCATTTCAATGGGACCAGGGCTTTCCGGCCTGGGAAGCGCCGCCGTTTATCAATCCCGGTTTCAATGCCGGATTCTCCATCCCCTGGTATGGCGCGGATGAAACAGGCAGGCTACCTACCACGGATAGCTGGAATTTCGCTCTGTCCCGCGTGCTGCCGAACAACTTCGTGATCGACGCGACGTATACCGGCAGCAAAGGTACGCACCTCGCTTCCGATCGCGTCAACATCATGCAAATTGATCCGAAATACGCTTCCCTCGGGACGTTGTTGAATAAGCCCATCGATGATCCGGCGGTCACGGCACTCGGCTTCACGTCGCCGTTTCCGAATTTCAAGACGCTTCTGGGAGGCAACGCGACTCTGGGCCAGGCTCTGCGCATCTACCCGCAGTACCAGGGCGTGACGACGGGTGGCATGATGAATCACAGCGGTAATTCCACCTATCACGCCGTGATTTTTAAGGCCACGAAACGATTCTCCGGCGGCCTCAGTCTGCTCGCGTCCTATACCTGGTCGAAGCTGCTGACGGACGCAGATTCATCCGAACCCTGGATTGCAGGAGTGGTAGGTTCCGCCACGGGTGCCGGCTCCGCTCAGAATCAATACAATCGGGCGAACGAGAAATCCTATGGTGTTCTTGACCTGCCGCAGATGTTTAAGCTGACGGGAAGCTACGACCTCCCATTCGGCAAAGGCAAGAAATACTTAAACTCTGGAATCGGTGACCGGGTGCTGGGCAACTGGAACCTGAGTTCCTTCATGTTCTATCAAAGCGGTTATCCAATGGGTATCGTAGACAATCGCTACCCCAACAATCTCCGCGGGGGCAATCCAAGGCCGAACGTGACCTCCAACAACTGGCGCGCTCCAACCGTGGGTGAGCGCTTCGACCCGTCGGTAGACAATTTCTACAATCTATCGGTGTTCCAGGGGCGTACGAATCCGGCGTTGGATCCGTTCGGAAACGCTCCTCGGCTGAACGGGGCAACGCGATCTTTCAGGACGTATCGCACAAACATCGCCGTCACCAAAGGTATCCCGGTCTGGGAACGGGTGAAGGCTGACCTGCGGTTCGAAGTGTTCGATCTGTTCAATCAAAAGACGTGGTCGAACCCGGTCTCCGATTTGTCCAACACGCAGTTCGGAATCATCACGAATGCGAGCGGCAATCGGAGCGCACAACTTGGACTGAAGATCGTGTTTTAATATCATGCGCACGGACGTGAGGAAGTGGTTGCCCTACACTCCCTCACGGTCGTGTGTCGCGATGGTTTGTTGATAACCTGTAACTCTTGAAGCGAACCTCCATAGTATGGATGGCCTGTGGCGCGGTCTTCGCTATTGCTGCGGTGGGTTTTCTGGCACGGCCACACCTCGCAACCCCTCCCTCTTCTAATTCCTACGTCGATTCCGGTCGCTGTCAATCCTGCCATCCCGCAATCCATCGTTCCTATCAAAGCGTTGGGATGGCTCGCGGGTTCAGCCAAATCCAGCGGGTCTCTCTGATCGAGGGCGAATTCGCCCATGCTGCCTCCGGTAGGCACTATCAGGTGGTGCGCCGCGGCGGATCCGTCCTGCAGCGTCGCTTTGAATTGAACCCCAAAGGCGATGAGGCGAACGTTTTCGAAATGGAAGTAACGCATGTTGTGGGATCCGGCAATCATGCGCGCACGCTCCTGCACAGATCTGAAGCGGGTGAGTTTACCGAGCTTCCACTCACCTGGTATTCACAGGAACAGCGCTGGGCGATGAGCCCCGGCTTCGACAATACAGCGCCACCGGACTTCACCCGTATTGTGGATGACCGCTGCCTCTTTTGCCATAACGGATATCCGGACGCGAATGGCACCCTCGCGGAAGGCATTGATTGCCAGCGCTGCCACGGCCCTGGAGCGAGCCACGTGGCCCTGGCCGCTGCCGGAAATGCAAAGCCGGCGGAGATCCAGGCGGCTATCGTGAATCCAGGAAAACTGAACCCGGAGCGCAAACTGGACGTTTGCATGCAGTGCCACTTGGAGACCACCAGTCTTGAGTTGCCCTCCATGATTCGCCGGTTTGACCGCAGTGTGAATTCGTTCCTGCCAGGAGAAGCGTTAGGGAGCTACGCCGTTCAATTCGAAGTAGCCGACCCCGCGGCACGAAGGTTCGAGATCGTGAATCAAGCGTACCGGCTGCGGCAGTCCGCGTGTTTTCTCAAAAGTCAGGGCAAGCTTAGTTGCATCTCCTGTCACAATCCCCATGAGCACGAATCCTCCAAGGCGGAGTTTCGTTCCAAGTGCATGAGCTGCCATCCGGCCGTCAACGCCGCAGGCCATCCCGATCTTCAGAATGCAGATTGCATGGGATGCCACATGGTCAAGAGGCGCGCCGAAGATGCGGTTCACGTGATAATGACAGACCACTTCATCCAGCGAAAGCCGCCGCTCCGCGATGCGGCCAAAATGCTGGTAGAGGCTTCGGACGCTGCGTCTGGAAGGCCGGAGGTCTACTACCCGCCGCATCTTTCCGACGCAGAGCGTGACCTCTATCTCGGAGTCGCTCTGATAAGCGGTGGACGCAGCCCGCACGACGGGATCGCGATGATCGAACGGCGCTTGCAGGCGGAAACCGCCCCGAAAGCGGTAGCGGTACTGGGTGAGGGTTACCTGGCCGAAGGAAATCCGGCGAAAGCGATCGAGATCCTCCGCCAATCGCTGACGAAAGACCCCGTCCAAGCTAAGGTGAGATACAACCTGGGAGAAGCTCTAGCGGCGGCGGGAAGGAACGCGGAGGCTCGCGCCGAGTACGAACAGGCCTTGCGGCTCCGTCCGATTTTTCCCGAAGCCGAATATGCCTTGGCCAACATCCTGAGAAAGCTCGGCGACCAAGCCGGGGCGATCTCGCATTATCAGTCCGCTGTCCGGCTCAGACCGAACTACGCCGAGGCTCATAGCAACTTGGGAAGCGTTCATGCGGATGGCTTGAATCTCGCTGATGCCCGCAGGGAGTTAGAACTGGCACTGAAGATTAACCCCGCTCTGGCCGAAGGGCATATCAATCTCGCGCGGGTTCTTGCAGCACAACACCAATTGCGGGACGCCGTCGAAGAAATCCGTCGAGCCGTCTCACTGGACGCGGCCAACGCGGTAGCGCGATACAATCTGGCGCAGTTGCTGCAGGAAACCGGATCGGCTCCCGCTGCAATCGTGGAGTATCGCCGGGCCATCGCCATTCGGCCGGGGTTCGTCGAGGCACATCTCGGATTGGGCCAACTATTAGGCGACGCCGGCCAGCTTGACGCGGCCATTTCAGAGTTTCGCGAAGTCCTGCGACTCCAACCAAATCATGCGGCGGCGCGGCAAGGTCTTGAGATGGCCTCTGAGATGAAACGCGGGGGGCGCTGAGTGCGCTGGATGCTTCTTTGCTTCGCTGCCACGGCCTTCCCGGCGGAGCCCGGCTACATCGACCCGGTTGCCTGCCGCCCTTGCCACCAGAAGATCTTTGATCAATACAAGCGAACCGGAATGGGGAGATCGTTCGCAAAGGTGGAAACGGTTCCGGCGTTGGGCAGTTTTGTTCATGAAGCCTCGGGACTGAGCTATTCGGTGATGAGCCGCAATGGATCGTTCTTTCTGAGAAGGTCTTCGCCACCTCTGGAAAGGCGCATCGATTACACAGTTGGTTCGGGTGATCATTCCAAGACTTTCCTGACGCAGGGTGCGAAGGGAAAGCTGCTGGAGTTACCACTCAGTTGGTATTCAGAGAGCGGCGGGTCCTGGAACATGAGTCCGGGATATGATCGCCCGGATCACTCCGATTTCCGCCGGGAAGTGCCGGATTCGTGTCTCTTCTGTCACAACGGCTATCCATCGAAGACGAACGGAGGGCTGGCTCAGGGGATCGATTGCCAGCGCTGTCACGGTCCCGGCGAAAGTCACGTCAGCCGGAAGGGTCCCATCGTCAATCCTGCAAAGCTGAGCGCGGAGCGGCGGCTCGAGGTCTGTTTGCAGTGCCACTTGGAGTCGGCTAGCCGCACCCTGCCCGATGCCATCCGGCGCTTTGACCGCACAGCTTTTTCTTATCGTCCGGGGGAACCACTGAGTGATTTCATCTTGTACTTCCAATTTACGAATTCTCCTGCGGAGGACCGCATTACGGTGAATGGTTCCGCCTACGGAATGATGAAATCGCAATGCTACCTGCGGAGCTCGGGCCGCCTGTCTTGCACTACCTGTCATGACCCGCATCTGCAGCCGTCGGCCTCGCAAGGGGCGGAGCGCTACACTCAGGCGTGCCGCAATTGCCATCCGTCTACACACGAAACAACCCGGCGCGATTGTGCCGGCTGTCATATGCAGAAAAGGCGGACTGAAGACGCAGTCCACGTGATCATGACCGATCATCACATCCGCCGCACGCCGCTTACGGGAGACCTGCTCGCCCCGCTCCGCGAACGGCATGATCGAATTACGGGAAGGGTCGAGTTGCTCTACCCTCCGAATCTGCCCGCATCGCCCAAGAATGCTCTCTACCTGGCGATGGCGCAAGGTGATATGGGCGCTCTCCGTGCTGCGATTACGAAAACCGAACCGTCTCACATCGATCCGTACATCGCACTGCCGCTGGGATTGCAGAGAGAGGGTCACACACCCGAGGCCGTTAGCGCATACCGCGAAGTGATTCAACGCTTCCCGGACGATCCTCGCGCCTACATTGCAGCAGCGCAACTGCTACCAGTGGATCAGGCCATCGCATTGCTGGAGCCGGCCACTGTCCGGCTTCCCGTACACTCCGGCTTGTTGAACAGCCTGGCGGTTCTCTATTCCAGCAAGCAGCGTTTCGATGACGCGCTACCGCTGCTGACGCGGGCCGTGCAGGCCGAACCGGAGGATCCTCTGTCGTGGTTGAATCTCGGGGTATGCCTGGAGGCGAAGGGGGATCGTAACGGGGCAATGGCGGCCTATAGGCAGACCTTGACTCTCGATCCTGGCTCCGTACGTGCCGCGGCGTTCTTGCATCGCTTGTCCGGGCAAGGCCGTTAGGGCTCGGTTGGGACGATTTTCGATTCCGCCTGAAACTTCTGATAGTTCAGGTAACGAACCGTCAGACGCATCCGAATAGGACCGTTGCGAAAGGGTAGCGTGTCGTCGGCATGCGTATGAACGGGGAACCAGTGGCCACCAATGTTTTCGCGGATCGTTGTGAAGTGCGGGAAAAGATTTTCGTGATCCGGATTCGTGCTGAGGACTTGAGGCACTGCCTGGCCTTCCGTGCGGACAATGGAGTAGTCACGTTTGTCGATCCAGAAGTCGCCTTCGAACAGCCGCTGTCCCTGCAGAATTTGCCGCGGGCGCACTTGCATCACCCAGCAATCGACGTTGTCGATCGTCTCTTCGCCGCGAAATTTTGTTTGATACGCCCACAGGCGGTCCGGAGTGAAGAGAAAGGGCTGCACGTCGCGCAAATCACGGAAATCTTCTTCGGTCTGCTTCATGCGCTTCAGGTTCAGCAGCGGCTTGCCCACCATCCGTTCCGTGCGCTCGCCTGAAGGGGAGAAGATAACTTCGCGGACTTCCCGATACTCCCCGGCGCGTCCGCCACGGGAATCCATTTCCTCCACCACCACAGACTGCCGATAGGTGTAGTTATTGCGCGCCGTTTCGTTTTCGGCTTCCCGGTTGGCCACTTTGCGCGCCAAATCCGGCGGCGGATCTGCGCCAAACGCGGGGGCCAACAATAAGGCGAATGATACGATGAAGCGAATGCGCGAATCGCTACGCGGGTATGGCTTCACGCTCGCAGCCGTCTGGGTGGCATTTTGCATCGCGGCCTTCTTCTATACACGACTCTACAATATACCCGCCGGCGTCGCGGTAGCCGTTTTGCCGGCGCTGCTGGTGGAAGTGGCATTCTATCTGGCGGCGGGGATGGAACCAGTCCGGAAGCGCCTGGAAGCGCTGGCTGCTCCTCCCATCCTGGCGGTTTTGATGACCGCAAGCGCCGTGTTGCCCTATTGCATCGCCGCAGCCGGGACGGGAAGCTTTCAGTTGCGATCACTGTTGACCCTGCTGGGGCTGGCCGGGACCGCCTCGTTTTGGTATCTGTTTGCGGGTAAGCGGACGTTGGCGGATGTTGGGTTCCTGGCCTTAATGGCTGCGGTCTACCTTTCGAAGATTTTCAATACGATTTACATCACGCCGGCGCCGAAGGTGACACTCAGCATTCTAGGCGCGGCCATGTGGATTCGCATCGGGATGATGGCTTGTCTCTCGATTCGTAAGATGGGCGGCATCCACTTCGGCTTTGTTCCTCAAGGGAAGGAATGGAGAATCGGAGTCATTCATTACTTTGGCTTTCTTCCCTTCGGCTATTTCGCTGGGACCTACTTCGGCCTCCTCCATCCACAGACAGTGACTCCTGCATCAAAAGCCGTGCTACTGGTCGTCGCGACCTTTCTCGGTACGCTGTGGGTGCTCGCGGCGATGGAAGAGTTTTTCTTCCGGGGCGTGCTGCAGCAATTGATCCGGCGAGAGACGAATGACGATTTTTCGGCCATCATGATCACCGCAGTGATCTTCGGCCTGGCGCACTTGTCCTATGCGCGAGCGTTTCCGAATTGGAAAATGGCCGTGATGGCGGGGATTCACGGCATCGTCTTAGGGCACGCTTTTTTGCAGGCGGGCAGTGTGCGGGCACCGATGGTGACGCATGCGCTGGTTGTGACGACATGGAAGGTGTTCCTCGATTGATGTCTGGGCATCAAATGGCCTTCGCGATATGATGTTTATATGCGAACTACATTGACGCTGGATCCCGATGTCGCGCGGGATTTGAAGAAGAGGGTTAAAACCGACAAAGTAACTTTGAAGGAAGCCGTTAACTCTGCGCTACGGGCTGGGTTGCGGCAAAGCGCTCCCAAGGACGACGTTCCCTTTAAAGTAATACCGTTCGAGAATTTCCAGTTACATCCTGGTATCGATGCCGACAAAATCGGCCAATTCCTTGATGATCTAGAGGTGGAAGATTATCTTCGTAAGCAAGGGCGATGATCATTCCTGATGTCAATTTGCTGCTTCATGCCTATAACCCGGCGTCACCTCATCATCGGAGCGCTAATGGTTGGTGGCAGGACACGTTAAGTGGTCCACGCACTGTGGGATTGGCTTGGGTGACGATACTGGGATTCGTTCGCATCTCGACGCACCGGGGAGCCTCGCCGATTCCCGTATTTCCCGCGGAGGCAACGGGCCGGGTGCGGACATGGCTTCAGAACCCCCGTGTCCAAATTGTCACTCCAGGCGAAGGCCATGCGGAGATTCTATTTGAGTTGTTGGATAAACTAGGCACTGCCGGCAACCTGACAACTGACGCCCACCTGGCGGCGCTCGCCATTGAATATCAGGCCGAAATTGCATCCACTGACAACGACTTCGCCCGGTTCAAAGGGCTTCGCTGGTTTAATCCAATAAGAGTTTAGTGCTATCCACCTCCACCGCAGTCATCGCAGAAAAGCCATCCGTAGCCCGTGACATTGCTAAGGTCCTGGGCGCCAATCAGAAAGGCGACGGGTACATGCACGGCGGCGGCTTTATCGTCACTTGGGCTATTGGTCATTTGGTGGCGCTTGCGCAACCGCATGAGATTCGTCCGGAATGGAAAAGCTGGCGGCGGAACCTGCTGCCTATGCTCCCGCAAGAGTGGCCGCTGGTTGTCTACGACAAGACGAAAGATCAATACGAGACAGTCCGCAAGATCATCACTTCGCCGAAGGTAGGCCGAATCGTGTGCGCGACAGACGCCGGCCGGGAAGGCGAGCTCATCTTTCGCTATATCTACGAAGCGGCGCATTCCGACAAACCGGTGCAGCGGTTGTGGATCTCATCGTTGACGCCGGACGCCATTCGCAAGGGCTTCGATCAACTGAAGGACGGCCAGGAGTACGACGGCCTGGGCGATGCGGCAAAAGGACGAAGCCGCGCCGACTGGCTGGTAGGGATGAACCTCTCCAGGGCCTACACACTGGCATTCGGCGAAGAGCTTTCTGTGGGACGCGTACAGACACCGACGCTGGCGATGATTGTCGATCGCGAGCTTGCGATCAGACAATTCGTGCCCGAGGAATACCGCGAAGTTGTAGCGACGTTCTCTCCGAAGGAATCCGCGCCGCAGACGGACCGCCCGAGCTACCAGGGCACCTGGTTCCACCTCTTTGACAAGGAGAAAGAGACGCTACAGCAGGCCATGCGTCTGCCGGCAACGAAGGACAATGACGAGGCCAAACAGGTAGTGGCGCGTGCCATGACCGGTGGGGCAAAAATTGCCTCGCTGCAGTCGGAAACGAAGCGCATGGGGCCGCCGCCGCTGTACGACCTGACCGAATTGCAGCGTCACGCGAACCGGCTCTACGGATTCAGCGCGCAGAAGACTCTGGAAGTGGCGCAGGGTTTGTACGAGAAGCACAAACTGCTCAGTTATCCGCGCACTGATAGCAGACACCTATCGCGATCCGTGGCGGAGACTCTGCCGGCCATCGTCCGCAATATCAGTCCACAGTACGCAAAGCTGATCGCCCCGGGTACAGGGGAGCGCCCGCTCGGTCTACGCTTTGTGGACGACGCGAAAATTACGGATCACCATGCCATCATCCCCACGGTGACGCCGCTAGCGAAAGCGAGTCTCTCCGAAGACGAACGCCGCCTGTACGACCTGGTGTGCCGCCGTTTACTCTCCGCGTGGCACGACGATTTCATCTCGGACGTGACCACCGTGATCACCACGATCATCAATGCCGAAATTGTGGACCACTACCATTCCAGCGGCACGGTGGTTCGGCAGATGGGCTGGAAAGTTCTGGATATCGGCGGGGAAAACAAGAAATCGCGCAAGCCGAAAGAGGGCGCAGAAGAAACATCCGACGCCGCCGGACAGGTACTGCCCACCAGCCTGCGTGCCAATCAGTTGCAGGATGTGTTGAAGGCCGATTCAGTGCTGAAGAAGACGCGGCCACCGAAGCGCCTGACCGACGCAACTTTGCTGACTGCCATGCAGACTGCGGGAAAGACGCTGGATGAGAAAGAGCTTTCCGATGCGATGAAGGATTCCGGATTGGGTACCCCGGCGACTCGGGCATCCATCATCGAAGTGCTGCTGAAGCGCGGTTATGTGCAGCGGCAAGGCAAGACTCTGGAAGCCACTGACAAAGGCATTCACCTGATCGAAGTGGTTCACCCGGAAGTGAAGAGTCCGGCGATGACCGGACAGTGGGAAGCGTTCCTGAAGCGCATTGAACGGCGCAATGCCGAGCTGCCGCCGTTCCTGAAAGGGATTGAGCAGTACGTCAGTGAGGTGGTGGGCAAGGTGGGAACGGTGGCACCGAAGACGCCTTCCACGGCTGCCGCGAGAGTGCAGGCAGAGGCTGAGCCTGTGACCGCTCTGCGCGAGATCACGGCGGAAGAGCGAAAGGATCTTCCAGGCCTGTTGCATTCTGCTTTCGGTTTTGCGGAATTCCGCCCCAATCAGGAAGCGGTCTGCCGCGCGGTGGTGGACGGGAAGGACGTGCTGCTGGTCATGCCGACCGGCGCGGGAAAGTCGCTCTGCTATCAATTGCCCGGCCTCGCTTTGGGCGGCACAACACTGGTGATCAGCCCGCTCATCGCGCTGATGGAAGATCAGGTGGCGAAGCTGAAGGAACGCGGGTTCGCCGTGGAGCGGATCCATTCCGGCCGTGATCGCGCCGATTCCCGCCAAGCGTGCATCGACTATTTGCAGGGTAAGCTGCAGTTCCTGTTTATCGCGCCGGAACGGCTACGGGTTCCGGGCTTTCCTGAAATGCTCGCCAAGCGAAAGCCGACACTTGTGGCCGTCGATGAGGCCCATTGCATATCTCAATGGGGACACGATTTCCGACCGGACTACCGGACCCTTGGCCAGCATGTGCCCGCACTGCGCCCGGCTCCGGTGATTGCGCTCACGGCTACAGCAACACCGCTGGTTCAGAACGATATTGCCGCGCAATTGGGCCTCGGCCGCGACGGCCGTTTCATTCATGGCTTCCGCCGCGACAATATCGCTATTGAGGTTGTGGAGACAGCACAGAACGAACGTTTTCCATTGGTGCGCGAGTTATTGGACGACGGCGCAAGCCGGCCCGCCATCGTTTACGCACCCACGCGCGCGGCGGCCGAAGAGCTTGCGGGCGAGCTGAAAGCGCACATGCCAACGGCTTCGTATCACGCTGGACTCACCGCGGCGGTGCGGCAGCGCGTGCAGGGGGAATTCCTGGCGGATAAGCTGCAGGTAATTGTCGCAACCATCGCGTTTGGTATGGGCATCGACAAACCCAACATCCGCACCGTGATTCATACGGCACTGCCGGGCAGCGTGGAGGCGTACTACCAGGAGATTGGCCGCGCGGGCCGCGACAGCCTGCCGTCGCGCGCGGTATTGATGCACTCCTACGCGGACCGGCGCACGCATGATTATTTCTTCGAGCGCGACTATCCTCACGCGGTGGTCCTGAGCCAGATTTTCGACGCCCTGACGAACGACCCGCAGACCAAGGAGGCCCTTGGAAGAAAATCGAAGCTTACGCGCGAGGATTTCGAGAAGGCGCTGGAGAAGCTCTGGATTCACGGCGGGGCCGTTGTGGACTTCGCCGAAAATGTCACCCGCGGCAGCGATCAATGGCGCGAACCTTACAAGGGCCAGGCCGCGCACAAGTTCGCACAGTTACAGCAGATGCTGCGCTTTCCAGATACCAGCCGCTGCCGCATGTCCGTTCTGGTTTCTTATTTCGGAGATCACGCCGGCGCACGCCAGGCCTGCGGCATCTGCGATTTCTGTTCGCCCGAAACTTGTGAAGCCCAGCGCTTCCGCGCCGCCACGGCTCAGGAAGAAGAGGTGGCTCGTGACATTGTGGAAGAATTGCGTGGCGCCGATGGCCGCTCCACCGGGAAGCTCCATCAGGAGGTTGCAACGGCAAAGCGGCTGGAGCGAAATGAATTCGAGCAGATCCTGGGGGCGATGGCTCGAGTGGGCTTGATCGATCTGCAGGAAGCCACCTTCAACAGCGGCGGGAAGGAAATTCATTTCCGCAAAGCATCCTTAACAGCGGAAGGAAAGAGCGCCGTTTCCTTTCAACTTCTGATCAAGGAGTTGGTGGCAAGGAGATCGGCGAAGCGGAAACGCGCCAAAGCTGCACTTGCATCCACCGCCGACCCGAGGATAGAGGACGCGCTTCGCAAGTGGCGCCTCTCTGAAGCGAAGAAACAGGGCGTGCCCGCGTTCCGCGTATTGACCGACAAGACTCTGCTCTCCATCGCCAGCGTAGAACCTGATAACGAGGAGGAACTGCTCATCATCTCGGGCATCAGCGCAAAGACGGTTCAACGTTACGGAACACAGATCCTGCGGATTGTCGCCGGCGGATAGAATCGTTCTATGCATAAATTGACCGCGCTGTTCCTCGTATGCTGGACCGCGCATGCCGCAGACTGGCTGACCTTCGCTCATGACCCGCAACGCAGCGGATGGGCCGCCGAAGAGCGCACCATCAGCCCGGCCGTGATGGGCGACTTCGAGCTCAAGTGGAAGAGCAAGATGAAGGTCGAAAACTACAGCCTTTCCGCGTTGACCGCGCCAGTGGTTGCCGGGGGAGTTTCCACGGTGCATGGGATCAAGAATGTGGTCTATGTCGCCGGCATCGATGGCAATGTCTTCGGAATCGAGACCGACACCGGCGAACTTGCCTGGACCCGGAATCTACCCACGCACACCACGGCCAAGAAGTACGGCTACCAGGGAACGTTCCTCTGCCCGAACGGCATCACAGCGACTCCCGTCATCGACCGGCGCACGAATACTCTGTATGTGGTCTCAGGCGACGGAATGCTCTACGGGTTGGATCTGGGCAGCGGCGCCCCTCGCTTTGCGCCAATCCAGTTCGTGGCGCCATTCTCGAAGATGCTCAGCCTGAACCTTGTGGACGATAAGATCTTCACCACTCTGGCACAAGGTTGCGGCGCGGCCCTCTCTGGAATTTACTCCATCGATATCAGGAATCCGCATCATCCAGTGGTACGGCAGGCGCTGCTTTCCAATACCAACACCGCGGGACTCTGGGGCCGGGGTGGACCTGTCATCGGCAACGGCCGGGTTTACGGAAACACCGCCGACGGAAAATTCGATACCATCGCCGGCGACTATTCAAACACCGTGATTGCGGCGTCTGTGAATGAGCTTGATTTACTCGACTACTATCTGCCGCCGAATTGGGTTTATCTGGACAAGAAGGATTTGGATCTAGGCGCGGGAAGCCCCGTGCTATTCGGATGGGGCGGCCGGACGCTGATTGCCAGCGCTTCCAAGGAAGCGGTGATCTACCTTCTGGACGCCGATTCGCTTGGTGGCAAGGATCATCAGACCTCTCTCTATTCCTCGGCGAAACTGGGCAACGACGACGACCAATGCTGCGCTGGTCTTGGAATTTGGGGGGCAATGTCCACCGCCCGCGACACCGATGGGAAAACCTGGCTGTATACGCCCATGGGCGGGCCGCCTGCGAAGGGTTTGCGGTTTCCCATCACGAACGGAGAGACGCCGCATGGCAGCATCATGGCGTTTAAGGTGGTGGAAGATCCAAAGACCCAAAAGCCGACATTAGAACCGGCCTGGATCTCGGGAGACTTCAATATTCCGGATCCGCCGATCATCGTCAACGGCGTTGTGTTCGCATTGGCAACGGGAGAGAACGCGGTACAAAAAGGCGGCGCGGAGAAGAGACTGCTCAATACGCAACCCGCGGTGCTGCGGGCTCTGGATGCGAAGACTGGGAAAGAGCTCTTCAACAGTGGGAGCGCTTTCGAGACCTGGGTGCATTTTAGCGGCCTCGCGGTTTCCGACGGCCGCGTCTTCGCGGTAGATCACGACGCCAACGTTTATTGTTTCGGCTTGAAAACCGCGAAGAAGAACTAAGATATTCGTGCAACACAGCGCCGGCGAAATAAGTCTATGGGGTATGCCAGCGACTACATGGAAACCCCCAAAAGCCGAGCAGCACGGTAAACTGGATGCCGCGGACACAAACGAACTACCGGAGAGCGCCTTCGCTTTCCCGAAGGCGCGGAAAGAGCCGATGACCGATGCCTCGCACGTCCGAAACGCCCTGGCTCGCTACAACCAGGTGAAGGATGTGTCTCAAAGCGAACGCGACCTTGCATACGCGAACATTAAGAAGGCCGCGAAGCATTTCGACGTTGAGATGAAAGAGGAGTAAGCGAGGTCCTATTCTTTAGTCTTCAGCCTGGGCTTATTCTCTTCGATAAACGTCTTCAAGTTCTCGACTTCGGTAAAGAGCCGGAGCCACTGTTCCTGGTATAGGGTGACGGGAAAGCGCCCGAGTCCATAGACGGATACTCCGCCTTTTTCGGAGACCTTGAAGCTGATGCCTTTCTTGTCTTGCGCTTCGCGTACCGCCTTCTGCTTCCGCAGTTGTTCCAGTTCATCACGTTCTTCGTTTGTAAGTTCGGCCATAGGATTCTAATGTACAGGATGCGTCAATGCCGTCAATAGTGCAATCAGGTCTGGCTAGAAAGCCTGTCCGATGCTGAAGAATGGGCGGGCGAGCGGTTCTCCGGGCCGGCGGTCGAGCTTTACACCGTAGTCGAAGCGAATCAGGAAATAAGGGGTGCGAATTCGCAATCCCAACCCAGCCGTCTTACGAAGATCGGTCAAGCTGAAATTGCTCACCTTCGAATAGACATTCCCAATATCCACAAACCCGGCGGCATCTACGATGCTGAAAAGCGGGAACCGGATTTCGTTGTTCAGAATAAACACTGCGTCTCCGCCGGCAGCGCTGCCATCGAAGGTACGGGGTCCAACGCCGTCCTGCTCAAAGCCTCGTATCGTAGTGCCGCC
>JBDUEM010000147.1:0-18151 GCA_040002435.1 Bryobacteraceae bacterium | reverse complement strand
GGTAAAAAAATCGAAAGTTTCGAGGACTGTAATTACCCAGGGGGGGAATCCGGCACGAATGGTCTTACTTAACCTGGGAGATTGGGATTATGAAGACGCCAGTGGAGATTCCCGACGCAACCTTTCGCAAGGCTAAGGCCATGGCCGGTGAGTTGGGGATTTCGTTGGGCGAGTTTGTCACTCGAGCTGTGGAAGAAAAGCTTTCTCTGGGCAAGCAGCGCAAGGGGAAGCCGTGGCTGGAATGTGCGGGTGAGCTGTCGCACCTCCACGAGGAAACTCCTCGGATACAGAGGATTTTGGACGAAGAATTTGAATAAGTCGAACCTGCGGACTGCAATAGCGGACGTTGAGCTAGATCTTAAATGTTGAGTCTCAGGAGTCTTGCGTTCATTCTATGCTCAGCCATACGGCGCGCGCGCGCCTTGTCCTGCGCTGCTCTCCATTGCGCTCCCGAGAAAATTAACGGAAGGAAAATGGCGACAAATATTGCTACAAATATGGCTACAAATATGGCAGCTCGCATGTGCAGTCCCCTACGGAGAGTATACCTCTCAGGGCGATCAGGCTCAGGGGCAAAGGACATGCTTGCGTGCGCCAGCGGGAAAATCCACGCCGGGGAGAGATCGGACGTTGGAGTTTGCGCGAAAACAGCGGCACGTGGAGTTGTCAACCATTTTGTGTAAACGAATTTCTAGTCCGTCTGCCCGATGAGCCGCCGGTATCACGCTGGCTGTTTTCGCCAAGGGTTAGCGCCTCTTTCCCCGGCCCCTTCCGCTCAATGAAGTCCCGCACTTCCTGATACGGCGCTCGTCCCGGCTACTGGCCTTCATGTAAGCTACAACTTACTCAAGCGCGATCACGACGCGCAGGACGTACTTGTCGGGAATGCCAACGGCGTCACTCTAGCGCTACATTTAGAAATTCTCTTTGTAATCTTCCGACGACGCCCAAACCACCACAACGCCGTGAGCATGGGGGTGAACATTAAGGGTTCCGGTACGGACGCTGGCGCAAACTGAATCGCAAGCGGTTCACCGCCCGGGCCGTTCAAGTCCGGCGCGACAAAAAATCCACTTAGGCGCAGAGACCCACTGAGATATGCATTTGGGAAGCTGTGTGGACCGGGCCAAGCGGCCGCGACCATTGTCAAAGAAACATTCAGCGGCACACCGAAAGTTACAAGCAACCCTCCGATATGCGGCGGCTGCCGGCAACTGTCAAAGTAGTAGACCTCTTTTCCATTGGCGATGGCGCTCAGGTATCCATTGTCCTGACAGTCGGCTTGAAGATCTGCCGCGAAACTGAATTCGGCATTGATCTGACCGCCCGGATACCCGCCCGTTACGGTCAGTGTGAAGTCGGCATTCAGGACGTTGGAAAAGGGCGCTTCGGCGGGTGTATGGACCTCATAGCCCCCGGGAATGCTCAGGGACGTAAATTCTAGCGGTGCTGCCGAAGCCGAAGCGCACATCGTCAAGGCCAGCACCCACTTCATACTCATATGAGGTTCCTCCGCATCAACAATGGATCGCAGTCGAAGATTTGAAACTGCCCGACAATTCGGCGCAGATGACAGGCAGATTCTATCTCACGCTGGTGCGTATAACACTCACCCAAACGTACTGGGCCCTCCTAAGCCGGCTGTCGGCAGCCGGATAGAAATTGGTTTCGAGCTGGTATGTATAGCATCCGGAGGATAGGTTGGTGCCTGGGCTTTGTTTCCTGGCCAATCATCGCGTGAACGGCGGCTTCAGACAACATCCTTTCCGCCGTGGCCTTTTTGAACTTGCAGTGCAGCGGCGGTGGGAATTTCACTTCCATGATTACGCTACTATTGGCGAAAGCGGAACATCGCCGGGGTGATGCATGCCTGTCGACATCTTGACTGAGATCGTGATCGACCGTCCCTGTGAGATTGTGTCGGAGTTCGCATCGGATCCGGACAACGTGCCGAAGTGGTATGTGAATATCCGGTCCGTGGAATGGCTGACGCCGCGGCCGGTCGCGGTCGGCACACGATTGGCTTTTGTGGCGCAATTTCTCGGGCGACGTATGGCGTACACCTATGAGGTGGTCACGTATATTCGCGGAGAACGATTGATCATGCGCACCGCCGAGGGACCTTTCCCGATGGAAACGCAGTACGCGTGGTTCTCGCTGCCGGGCGGCGGCACACGGATGACGATGCGGAACCTGGGGAGCCCGAGCGGGTTCTCCAAGCTGGTAGCTCCCTTCCTGGCGCTCGCGATTCGCCGCGCGAACAAGAAGGATCTGGCCCTGCTGAAACGGGTGCTGGAGCAAGCTCGGTAAGATGCGATTTCAGTGCTTCGAAGCCTGGACGCGGGACTGCAGGAGCTGTTTCATGGCAGCGGTGCGAGCCGCCTGCAACGGAGTGAGACCTTTTTTGCTGCTGGCATGAACGTCCGCTGCTCTTTCCAGCAATAGATCCGCAACCTGAAGCTTGCCGCAATTGACAGCGCGGCGGAGGGGAGTTTCGCCGAGGGAATCGCGCGCTTCGATATGGGCGCCACAATCGAGCAGCGCCTTCGCGATGGCCACACTTCCTCTTCTGGCGGCCATGTGCAACGGGGTGCAGTGTTTCACACCGTCGCTCGCGTTTACATTCGCGCCTCGCTGCACCAGGCTGTGGACTACTGCTCCGCCATCCGAGCCGCCGTACTGATTGGCGAGGCAATAGAGCGGAGTGTGACCACCCGCCGTCTTTTCGTCAGGGTCCGAACCGAGCGACAGAAACAATTCCACCATAGCCAGATTGCCCTGGGCGGATCCTTCGTGTAACAGCGTCCGTCCGGCATAGTGTTCGCGCACGAGGGCAGGGTTCTGATTTACCTTTTGTTGCACGTACGAGAGCGCGGCTGCGTTACGGGTGCTCATCATCATTCCGAGGAGGCCCACCAAAACGGTCTGGTCTGCCTGGAGACGGGTTCGCAAAAGGGAACTCTCCGCAAGGGTGATGGCGCGTTCCACGTGTCCGGCACGAAGGGCCGCCACCGCCTTCTCGAGTTCCAGTTGTGACTGCCAGCGCCGGGCCATCTCGCGCCGGACCGCATCGGGGGGTTCGCCTTCCGGATCGGGCGAGCCTTTAACCGCTTCGCCGGTGTTGACGACATGGGCGGACGCCCCTTCGAAGAACTCGAGTAGGGCCGCGCGCAGAGGTTCGGCGATGCCCGCGTCATTGAGCGCATTCCTCATGTTTTCCATCCAAGCCACTCTCTCCTGCTGGCTGATCTTAAACCGCCGGTGCGACTCTCGGAGACTGAGCCACCAGCGCCGCTGCGAATCGGCGGACGGTCCGCCGAAAATCTGAACGAGGAAGGCAGTGAGCTCTTCGATTGCGCAGCGAAGGGTCTTGCCGGGGAATAGATGGCGCAGACGGGGGTCGCGATCTACACACGTATAGAAAGCGGTCGAGAGGCGGCGCCACGCCTCCGTACCGCCAACCGCCTGGTGCAGATTCAGACTGGGGGGCTGTTCGGCCATACGAGTCATTCTCCCGCAGGGCGAGGGCAGCGGGAAGGGTGGCGGCTCTACGGTTGCCTTGCTATTCGACCACGGGAGGAGCGCCGTGCCGGGGGAAGAGCTTCAGGGGATCTTCGTTCGCCTTGATGACGAAGCCCATGAAGCTGACGGCCATCTCGTCCGTTGTTTGCGGGCCGTATGGGACGTCGATGTTCGGGTCCGGATTGTAGGGGTTGTTTTCGGAGTTGTCGAAGTGGGCGATGGACTCGAGCCGCGTTCCTTTCGGCAGGACGACGGGCTTGGCGAATTCGTAGCCGAGCTGCCAGTTGAAATCGAACTTGCCCTTCAACAGCAGTTCGGATTCGCCGCTGGGATAGAAGGCGCGGAGCTCATAGTCCTTCGCGCGAAGGTGCATGTGCGGTTGAACCCAGGCGAGCAGGGCGTCGGCCTGCAAGGTGGATTCGGCCTTTACTTCATAATTCCGGGCGCGGGCGGGGATGACGAACCGGGAATTGTTGATGCCGGTGGTGGTGACGTATCTCTGCGTGGGAACTTCGCTGGTGAACACAAGGCCTACGCGCGAACGATCGGTTTCCGGCTTGCCTGTGGTGGTGTAGTGAATCTCAAATACGATGTCGGAACCTGCGGCGATGAATTTGGCGGCGCCGCCCAGGGTGAATTCCTGCGCGTTGATGCCGGGATTGTACTTGGCCAGAATATCCTGCACGGGACGAGGGCCCGTGGTTGCGGTAGCGGGGAGAGCCGAGAATTGTCCGCGCGATGGCCGGTACATTTCCCCTTCGGGTGCGTCCTGCATCCAAGCCGAGCCGGGAGGCCGGATCCAGGCTTTCATGTGATGCACGATGCGGGGATTGCCTGGCCGTACTTCCGCCGCTTTGACCCAGACGTCCTTGGGGAAATTCACTTTGACGAGGAGATTGGACTGATCGACCAGGCCTGTGGCGGGGACCGCGATCTCGTGCGGAAATTCCACGATCATGTCGGGTTTGCCGATGGTCCATCCCTGCGCAAATTTTGCGGGTGCGGGCTTATCTTTGGCGTCGCCTTCGGGGGCTGCGTTGTCGGCCCACCTGGCCAGGGTTTGCACCTGCGCGGAGGTGAGGCGGCGCTCGTTGGTGAAGTGGCCGTCGAACTGGGCGTCGGCGAACCACGGCGGCATCTTACGGCTCAGAACCGCGTCCTTGATTGCCTTGGCCCAGGGGCGGGTTTCCTGATACGTCAGGAACGACATGGGCGCTACTTCCCCAGGGCGGTGACACTCCTGGCATTGGCTCTGCAGGATGGGCAGGACGTCCTTATTGAAGGTCACGTTCCCGGGCGTGTTCGTGGCGGCGAATGCGGTGATGGCCGTTAGAAAACCGAGTGCCGATTTGGGAATCATTGGCTTAGTTTTAGCAGATCGCCGGAAGGAACGCCAGGATGCCACAAATAGGCATAGAAGCCGGCGCATTCGCGCAGGATGGAGAGGGGGTCGGTCCAGGCGAAGCGGTATTCCGCGGCGGAGCCGGAGACCTGCGGAATGCCCTGCTGGCGGAGGGCCAGTTTTGCTCTCGGCACGTGGTAGTACTGGGTGACGACAACCGCCGAACGCCAGTGGCGGGCGTGCAGGATTGCGGCGGCATGGATGGCCGTGAGGCGGGTGTTGTTGCCGGTGCGGTCGGTGATGATATTTTGCGGCGGGATGCCGGCTTTGCGGAGGAACTCTTGCATGACGTCCGCTTCTTCGAAGCCTTCCATGCCGCGGCCGCCGCTGACGATGATGGCGCTGACGGCGTGGGCCTGGAAAAGCTGGACGGCGCGCTCGAGGCGGCGCTGGAGACCGGAGGAAGGCTGTCCGTCGGGATGTACTTTGCTTCCCAGAACTACGGCGACATCGGATGGGAGTTGCGGTGGACGGAAGCCGTCGGCCAGGAGGAGGACGAGGTGCAGGAGGGACAAGCCCAGAACGGCGGAGATAAACCGGCGGGATGGTTTAGGGATTCGCAAAGAGTTCAGTATAGTGGGCGTTGTGATCCGGGTGTGGAGCCGGCGGCGCATGAGATAGTGGGATGACGTCTTCGTCCGGCACTCCCAACAAATGAAAGGAACAAGAAATCAAACTTCGCGTGGGGGAACCTGTATTTGAGCGGACGGAAGAAGAAGATCCGGCCGGACCTGGATGCTATTTCCACCCTGACATTGCTGGAGAAGGCGGCCACGGAAGCGGCGCGGCTTCGCGATGAGAATAAGCGGCTGTCTGCGGAATTGAAGAAGGCGCTGAAGCGGGGGAAGCCGGTTGTTAAGAAGGTTGTTGAGAAGGTTGCCGCTGTGGTTGAGGTTGTTAAGGCCCGGCCCCGGCGTCAGGCTTTGGGTGCGGGTTTGGCCCGGTTTCTGGGGGCTCGGAGGGCCGGCGAGGGCGCCGGCAGCGGTCCTGGGGGACCGCCGTCCGGTTCTTAGTCTACACTGGTCTGAATGTCTGCTATGTTTCGATTGATTCTCCTGTTGGGTCTGACGGTTTGCGGGTTCGCGGCCGATTATCGGGCGGGTGTGGCGCGGGTGGATATTACCCCGAAACAGCCGATCTGGATGTCGGGCTATGCGAGCCGGAACCGGCCGTCCGATGGGGTGATTGCTCCGCTGTTCGCTAAGGCGCTGGCTATTGAAGACCGCCAGAAGGCGCGGGTGGTGATTGTGACCACTGACCTGGTGGGGTTGCCGCGGGCTATCTCCGATGTAGTGGCGGCGCGGGTGCAGAAGCAGTTCGGATTGGAACGCGCGGACCTGGTGCTGAATTCGTCGCATACGCACACCGGGCCTATCGTGCGGCCGAATCTGATCTCGATGTTCAACCTAAAGGAAGAAGATGACCGGGTGCTGCGCGAGTATGCGCAGCAACTGACGGACGATCTGGTGTCCGTGGTGGGCGCGGCGATCGGCGACCTTGCGCCGGCGGTGGTGATGTATGGCGAAGGCGAAGCTGGATTTGCCATCAACCGCCGCGAGCCCACGGCTAAGGGAATCAAGATCGGGCTGAATCCGACGGGGCCGGTGGATCACAAGGTCCCCGTGTTCAAGGTCACTGCGCCGGATGGAACGGTGCGCGCGGTGCTGTTTGGGTATGCCTGCCACAACACGACGCTGACCGGTGAGTTCTATAAGCTGAGCGCGGACTATGCGGGCTTTGCACAGTCCGAAGTGGAGACGGCGCATCCGGGCGCGACGGCGCTGTTCTTTATGCTGTGCGGGGGCGACCAGAATCCCAATCCGCGGAGTTCGCTGGATGTGGCCAAGGAGCATGGCAAAGAGCTGGGCGGCGCGGTGAACCGGGTGATGGATCAGAAGCTGATGCCGCTGAACGGTCGCATCCGAACGGCGTTTGTCACTACCGAACTGGCATTCGCTCCGCATACGCGCGAGACGTTCGAGACGCTGCAGAAGGATCCGGTGATTGCCAAGCGCAAGACGGCGGAGGCGATGCTGCGGGCTTATGACGATGGCCGCCCGGTGCGCAGTCTTCAATACCCGGTGCAGGCGATTCGCTTTGGAAACGGCGTGGCGATTCTGGCGCTGGGCGGCGAAGTGGTGATTGACTACGACCTTCGGGCGCAGAAAGAATATCCGAAACATAAGCTGGTGGTGGCGGGATATTCCAACGAGGTCATGTGCTATATCCCTTCCAAGCGAGTGTTGGCGGAAGGCGGGTATGAGGCCGTAGACAGCATGGTGTACTACGGGCAGCCAGGGCCGTTTACACCCGAGGTGGAGGAGACGATCTTCCACGCGATCCATCGCGTGATGAAGAGAGTGGGGCTGTGAGTTCCGATCAGGCCAGGTGAAATTCCTGTCCGATGCCTTGCACCACGATGCGCTTGGAAGCTGCCGGTCCGGCTGCGTTCTGCAGGCGTTCGAGCGGTTCCGTTACTGGTTCGCGGCTCAGTTGGAAAGTAGAGTGATGAACCGGGAGTACGTGTTCAGCGCGCGCTTCCTGCGTCATACGCCAGGCTTGTTCCGGATTGCAATGATAGTGGATCCAGGGATTGTATGCGCCGATCGGCATGATGGCCAAATCCACTGATGCGCTGCCGGCTACGCCGCGGAGTTTGTCTGTGTTCGCGGTGTCCCCGGCGAACAGGACACGATAACGCCCCACTTGCAGTAAGTATCCGTTAAAGCCGCGGAAGGTATCGGTGCGGACCCGCGCTCCCCAATGGTTCACTTCGAGGCCGCGGATGTTAGCTGGTCCAACCTGTTTGGATTCGCTCCATTTCAGCTCCGAAACGGACTTGTATTTTGTGACGCGCAGCAAATCGCTGGTTTGCGCGGCGGTGATGACATCCACCTGTTTCGATTCCAGACGACGTAGCGATGGCAGGTCGAAGTGGTCCATGTGGGCGTGCGACAGCAGGATTAAATCCACTTCCGGCAGATCAGAAATCTCCAGTGCCGGTGCCACCAAGCGCTTCACTCCCAGTGTGGTGACACCGAGATTGACTCCGGCGCGATCACTGAACACAGGGTCAGTGATGATTGTGAAACCGTCGATCTTGATGAGAGCGGTGCTGTGACCGAGCCAAGCTACGTGCAGGCCCTGATCGGGCCAGCGCTTTGCATCGGGAACCACGGGCGACGGAGCGATGTCCCGTTTCCGTTCGGCAGCGTACTGGTTCCAGAAGCCGGGAGCGGCGCGATACAGCAGCGCGCCCGCCGTGGCCATTCCGGTCGTTCCCGCTCCGAGCATTGTCCGACGCTTCCATGCTTTTACCATCCGAAACGCTCCTCCTTCCAAGGATCTCCGTTGTTGTGATAGCCGTTGCGTTCCCAGAAACCCGGGCGATCTTCCTTGAGGAATTCGACGCCGGATATCCACTTCGCGCTCTTCCATGCATAGAGGCGGGGAACGATGCCGCGAGCCGGCCCACCGTGTTCCACGCTGATGGGCTGGCCATCGTGCGTGAGGGCGATGAGTGCGTCTTCGGCCAGAAACTCACTGGCCGGCAGATTGGTTGTCCAGCCGAAATCGTAGCCGTGCGCGACGGCAAAATTCGCATCGGGCAGAAGACCTCCGGCGCGCTCGACCAGCTCGCGCGTGGAGACGCCTTCCCATACGTTGCCCAGGCGCGACCATCGTGTGACGCAATGGAAATCGGAAAACACTTTCACTCTTGGGAGTTTCTGGAATTCTTCCCAAGTCCATTCCATTGGATTGCCGACGAGACCGTCCAGGCGAAACTTCCATTTTTCGAGATCGATTGTGGGCGGACCACCGGCGTCGAGAACCGGCCACTTACGGGTCCGCGACTGGCCCGGAGGGATGCGTTGCGCGCGGTGCGTGTCGGGGCTGATGATGACTCCGGCAGGTGCGTCGGAGGGCGTCAGAATCGGGTCACGCTGGAGCTTTGGATCTGCTTCAAACACCAAGCTTTCGCCTCCTACCAATTAGATGCGTCAGGCGGCCTTTTCGATCTGCACAAGTTTGGGGCCGTTTCCGGAGGGCGGGGCGAAGGACAAAACGTCCATGGGACATACAGTTACGCAGATTCCACAGCCAATGCAGGAACTGTTGAAATTGGTGATTTCTTCCTGCTTCAGGGCGAAGCGCATGACGTCGATGCCTACCTGACAATTTCTGGAGCAATCCTCGCAGGCGATGCATTTGTCGTTGGCGTGGATGGCGAAGCGGCTGACTTTGAAACGGGTGAAGACGGTGCTGAACAGTTCCATCATCTTGGCGAGCGGGCACCAGTAGCGGCACCAAACTTTCCCGCCGAAGAAGGGGTACAGAGTGACCGGAAGGATTCCGACGAGCCAGGTGTCGGCGATGAGGTGGTAGTAATCGATTCCGATGTTGGCCGGGGTGCGGAAGATGGTGACGGCGTCCTTGGTCAGGATCATCACGGTGATGACGACGGCGGCGAGGAACACCACCAGGTTCATGCGCTCCCAGCGAATGCTGGTGTCGCCTTTCGGAGACAGGTGCCGCCAGCGATCACCCAGCGTTTCGGCGAGTCCGCCGCAGCCGCAGATCCAAGAACAGTAGCGCTTGCCGTGGAACAGAACAAGGATGGGGATGAAGACGAAGCTGAGCAGGGCACCCCAGACGATCCAAATGCGGCTGGCATCTCCGAAGAAGGTGTAGAAGAAGAGGGGCCAGGCGTAAATGATGCCGTAGGACCGCCAGGCGTCGCGGGCGAAGGTGGGATCCTGTGCGAGTTTGGTGCCCAACCACTGGTACTCGACGAGCCAGCGGAAGAGGAACTCCGGAATGAGGAAGAAGAAGACCCACTGGAAACCGATGAGGGACACGTAGCGCCAGATCTGGAATTTGTCCTTGCGGTCGGTGCCCCAGCGCTTCATCGCCTGGATGCCGAAGACGGTCATCACCGCGGTGTAGAGGACCGTGTACCAGAACGACCACGGGCGGTGGAAGAAAGCGAACGCCTGATCGCCCCATCCGCGATAGGGCCAGAATTCGTGACCGGCGCCCTGTTTGACGCCGTAGATGGTGTAGGCGATGACGAATGACAGGGCGAGCAAGGCAAATCGCCTGACGTTCCAATCGTTTTCCAGGCGCAGGCCGATGGCGTGGAGAAATTCCGTGGGCGGCTTCGATCCGATGAGAACGAATGCGTGGTCGAAAGGGCGGCTGGCGCCGGAATCGAGCGAGTAGGTTCCGTCGGCGAAGCCCGTTACCTGGGAGTTCAGCCGCAGTTCGATCTGGCCGCGCGCCACTGCCTCGTTCAACTTTCGTTCATTGGCCTTGGAAACGCGGTACAGACTGGCGCCGCGGTAGGACAGCGTCACGCGGCTATATGGAGCGAGGGCAACGGCCGCTTCGATGGCACTGTTTCCGCCGCCAACCACCAAAACGTTTTGGCCGCTATATGTTTTCGCATGAAAGAGGCGGTTGTGGATCCTGTCCGAGTCTTCGCCGGGCACGCCGAGCTTTCGCGGATCCGCGCTTTTTCCAATGGCGAGGATGACGCGGCGAGCCCGGTAGACGCCCTTGTCCGTGGTGATTTCGAAATCGAGCTTGCCGCGCCTAGCAATGGCAGTGACGCCTTCTCCGATGCGAACGTCGAGGCGGCTGGTGTCTATGTCCTTGCGCCAGCGCTCGACCAGGTCCTCTTTAGTGGCCTCTTCGAGCCACAGCCGGCCAACGGCGGGGCGGTCCTTCGGTTCGGTGTAGATCCACTTGCCTTCGGGCAGGTTATCGACGGTATTGGCCAGTTTGCTTTTTTCGAGGACGATGACTTTCAGACCGGCCTGCTGGAGTTCCAGAGCGGCGTTGAGTCCAGCCGCGCCAGCGCCGATTACGATGGCGTCAAAGACTCCCGGAGCGGTTCCGCGCGCATCCGGTTTTGCGGCGATATGACCCGCTACCGTATACCCCTGTTCCATGGCCAGCTTGACTACGGGTGCGCCGGCCAGGTCGCCTACAACGTAGATTCCCGGTACGTTGCTCTCCTGATGATCGTTCACTACAGGCCGGGGCGAAGGCATATTCGGGCTGTTGAGAATGCCCATAGCGAACTGTCGCATATGCTTTAACATCCGGGAACACTTCCATTCTATTCCCTCTGAGAACTTTCCCTACGTGATTTCACTACTGTGATATATGCGAATTCTAGGGTTGACACTAGCGTATTTGATCTACTTCTCTTCTACGCCATGGGAATTCGCGGGTGCGGCGGATGGATTTCAAGCCGATTACATCGGCGGTACCGAGGGATCGCTGCCGGGCAAGACCGACGGAAAGTTGCGAACCAACGGGCAGGATGTTCTCTCATTCCAGGCGAAGAAGGGGCTGGTGCAGGTGAGTTATGCGAAGATCAACCTCATTGAATACGGCCAGAAGGTAGACCGGCGCTACGTTGCCGCGTTCCTGATCTCTCCCCTGTTCCTGTTGAGCAAAAGCCGGCGGCATTTTGTGACCGTGGGTTATACCGACGACGACGGGCGCCAGCAGGCGATGGTGTTTCAGGTCTCCAAGGGCAGTGTGCGGTCTGTGCTGGTGAGCCTGGAGGCGCGAACGGGTCTCAAGGTGCAGTTTCAGGATGGCGAGGCGCGTAAGGCCGGGAAGGGGTAACCTGATGCGCCGCCTGTTTATTGGCCTTGCCCTGATCTCCACTGCATTCGCGCAGCAACAGGAACTGCTGACCGTACGGCGGGTGTTTGTGGAGCAGCTTAATGGCGGCGACTCGGCTTATCAGATTCGCGACCTGCTCATCAGCGCCATTCAGAATGCGAAGCTGTTCGTGCTGACCGAGAACAAAGAGCGGGCCGATGCCGTTATGCGCGGGTCGGCCGGAGACACGGTTTTCGACGATACGTTTCAATCGAGCGAGGGCATCAGTGCACGGGCTGGGGTCGGGTCCGCGTCGGTGTCGACGTCCTCCAAGAGCAATTCGCGGCTTCCAGGGGTTTCGGTGGGACAGAACGAATCGACGCGGATCAGCGAGCGCAAGCACGAGGCCATTGCAACGGTGCGGTTGATCAATAAAGACGGCGACGTGATCTGGTCCACCACGCAGGAGAGTCCGGGTGCAAAGTTTCACGGCGCTAGCGCGGATGTGGCCGAAAGGGTCACGCGGCAGCTTGCGGCCGATATCGAGAAAGCGAGAAAGAGCGCGGCTTTAAAGTAGGATCAATACCTGTTTGTGGGCTGAAGTTTCACCGCGCACGAGTTGTACGTTGCGCTTCCCTACACCGAAGACGTTCGCCAGGAACTCGCAGACCTCGGCATTCGCCTTGCCTTTTTCCGGTACCGCGTGGATTTTCAGCTTCATTGTGCCGTCCTCCAGAAAGCCCGCTATTTCGTTTTTGGCCGACTTGGGGATCACTTTCAAGGTGAGGTCGAGCCGTCTGTCGCGCTGCAGTGCGGCTTGCAGGTCCGCGAGGTTCATGGCGCGAACGTGACGGTCTGTCCGGTGGGGATCTCGATGGGAGTGCGGAGGCTGAAGACTGGTGGGCCATCGAGGAAGAAGGCTTTCTCGACCGCTTCGAGCCTGCATGTTCCTGAATGCTCTTTGGCGGGGACGAGGCATTCGAAGCCGATTTCCGCGATTTGGCCGGGCTTGGTGCCGGGTGGAAGCTCGACTGTGGTGCGAACCCATCCATTGCGGGCAATGGCGTAGTCTGTGCGGCCCAGGCTGGAACTGTACCAGCGTGTATCCTTCTTTAGCTTGATGTGGACCGCTAGCGCTCCGGAGGTATTCGTGGCGTTGTAATCGACGTAGAGGTAGTTGCGCGGGTCGGAGATCTTCTCGCCGTCTACCGTGCCGAAGGGGCGGAGCTTTTTCTCGCGGATGAGTTCTTTGAACATTACCTGATAGGTGATGGGGTTGTCATCCATTACGGATTCGCGGGACCGCTTTGTGAGATCTACCAGGACGGGCGCGAGTTGATAGCGGACGGATGAGATTTCATCGCCTGCCACCATGTTGTTGTCTGTTACCGGGATGAGCAGGGGATGCGCGCCGTCCCGCTTGCCGGTGAATTCGATTTCCTTGTGATCCCGCGCCTGGATGGTGGCCTTTGCGAGGGTACCGTCCGGGTTGAGGAAGGCTTTGTAGAGGTATTCGATGTCTGTGGTGCGGCCCCATCTGGCCATCAGTGCGCGGGTGGACGTGCCGCCGTCTTCGTTGGAGAAGATCATGGTGTATTGGAGGAGGGGATGGCCGTCTTCGGTGAGGCGCTCGGCGTAGAGAGTTAGGGGAATGTCTGTGAATTTTCCGATGGTGTTTTTACGCGCGAACACTACGGGGGCGTTGGCTAGTACGGCGTGATAGGGGTCTGCGGCGGGAATTTCGTGGAAGGCGGTGGTGTGGGTTTCGAAACCGGCGCCGGTGATTTCGAGGTGGTGGGTGCCTGGTTGGAGCGCGCCCAGGAAGAGCTTGTAGTGGAATTTTGGCGCTCCGGCGTAGAGCATGATTTGCTGGGGTGAGGTCTTGTCGAGGGTGACAGTGGCTATGGGGGCTTCCCTTCCCTCTACGGCCCAGTCGAAGGAGGGTGCGCTTATTTCGAGGTCGGCGATTACTTCGGCTGGTTGGGTTGTGCGGAAGGTTTGGGCTTGGGATAGGGTTGCGGTTAGGAGGGCTAGGGTGAGTAGTTGGGCGGGTCGAGCGGGGGCTCGACCGCGGACCGGGGGGTCCGCCGTCCTGTGGGACATGAAGGGAGTCATTGCCTGTAGGGGTTCACTTGGTGTAGGGGTTTAATTGGGGTGGGGTTCATCGGGTCTTGGGGTTCATCGGGTCTTGGGTTCATTGGGCCTTGGGGTTCATTGGGCCTTGGGGTTCATTGGATCTTGGGGTTCATTGTGATGTCGGGGTCATTGGCTGAAGACATTCATTGGACGAACGCTATGTGGGCGATTACCAGTTGCGGGAGCGTTTGGTTCCAACTTGGCGCAACGCCTTCGAAGGGCAGGCGGAACTGCCGGGTGTCGCCGGGTTTCATAGGGGCTTTTACGATTGGGACGCGTTCGCGAAGAACTACAAAGCCACTTACGTCGTAGAAGATGCAGTTCAACTCCACGCGGCTGAGGGTGCGGTTCCCGTTGTTGGTGATCTGGCCTTCCACTTCAATTACGGCGGCACCTGTGAAGTTCGCCGTCGCCTTCATCTGCACCTGGCTCAGCTTCAGGTTGCTAACGTAGTTTTTGCCCTCGGCGGTGATGCCGGGCTGCACGGGAGGCTTGGCCGACTCACGGTCGAGGTACCACCATCCGCCAGCGATGAGCGGCAATAGCCCGCCGATAATCAGCAACGGAATGATGAGATTCGATTTTTCCTGGACAGGATCACTGACCACTGATCGTCATCTCTCCAATCACAATTGTAGGCGCAGCGGTGGAGCCGCGGAATTCCAGGTCGGAGCCGATGGTCTGGATGTTCATCAGCATTTCCTGCAAAGTGCCAGCGATGGTCACTTCCGAAACGGCATGCGTCAGTTCTCCATTCTCAATCCACAAGCCGGCAGCGCCGCAGGAGTAGTCGCCGGTGACTATATTGACACCGTCGCCCATCAGTTCGGTTACATACAATCCGGTCTTGACGGACTTGATGATATCGGCGAGGGCCGTGTCCCCGTTTTCCAGGTAGAAGTTTCCGTGGCCCACTCCGGCGTTGCCCGTGAGCCCGCGCGATGCGTTGCCGGTGCTTTTCATTCCCAGCTTGCGGGCCGAGTAGGTATTTAGAAGGTAGTTTTTCAGCACCCCCTTCTCAATGACTACGGTGCGGCGCGAGGCGACTCCTTCGTCATCAAAGGGTGAGGAGCCGAAAAGACCGGGCATGGTAGCGTCGTCCACGACGGTGATCTTCTCAGACGCGATCTTTTCGCCCAGTTTGCCGGCCAGGAACGATTCGTTGCGATAGATACTGCTACCGCTGACGGCTTCGAAGATGTTGCCCAGGAGGGAGCGGGCGACGCGCGTTTCAAACACGACAGCGGCCTTTTGCGTGGGCACCTTGCGCGCGCCCAAACGCCGTATGGCCCGGCCAGCGGCCTTGCGGCCCACTTCTTCCGGATTCTCCAGACGGTCCGCCGTGCGCGCGATGGTGAACCAGTAATCGCGCTCCATTGACTCCCCTTCGCGGGCGAGAGGGACGGTGCCCATGGAGCAATAGCCTTTGCGGTAGCTGCCGAGGAAACCGCGGGAATTTGCGAAGACGTGGCGGCCGGTGTGCGTTTCGAACGATCCACCTTCGGAGTTGAAGATTCGCTTGTCGAAGGCCAGGGCCGCGGCTTCCGCGCGTGTCGCCTGTTCAATTTTGAAGGGTGCTTCCAGATTACCGACCGTGTCTGAATAGAGCGCCAGGTCCTGATCGAGCTTGCCTAGTTCGGAAGGCTCAGGTAGTCCGGCGAACGGGTCTTCGGTGGTAATCTGCGCAAGTTCGAGGGCCGACTTTACCATGAACCGCAGCCCTTCCGCGGTAAGGTCTGAGCTATAAGCGGAACCCGTGTGTTTGCCAACTAGGACACGAACGCCTGCGGCGCGCGATCCCGCTTCGGTTAACGTCTCCACGTTCCCCATGCGGACGTTGACGGAAAACTCCTCGCCTTCCGAAACCGTGCATTCGGAATCCGTAGCGCCGCCGTCTTTGGCGAGCTGCACTACGTGAGCTGCCAGTTCCTCGAGGTTCAAGCTGTGCCTCCCACGGTCATACGGTCGATCCTTACCGTTGGAATGCCCACGCCCACGGGGACGCTCTGGCCTTCCTTGCCGCAGATGCCGATGCCTTCGTCGAGCTTCAGATCGTTGCCCACCATGCTGACGTTCTTCATTGCCTCGGGACCGTTGCCGATGAGGGTTGCGCCGCGCACGGGGCGGGTGATTTTGCCGTCTTCAATGAGATAGCTTTCCGACGCGGAGAAGACGAAGTTGCCGCTGGTGATGTCCACCTGGCCGCCGCCGAAATTGGCGCAGTACAGTCCTTTCGGAACCGACTTCACGATGTCCGTGGGATCGCTCTCTCCTGCCAGCATGAAGGTGTTGGTCATGCGCGGCATGGGGATGTATTGATAGCCCTCGCGCCGGCCGCTGCCTGTGGATTCGGTGCGCAACAATCGGCTGGATAGCTTGTCCTGCAGATAACCGCGCAGGATGCCATTTTCAATGAGAACGTTGCGCTGCGTCTTGTTGCCTTCGTCGTCTACGTTGAGGGAACCGCGGCGGCTGTGAATGGTGCCGTCGTCGACCACCGTACACAAGGGGCTGGCCACCTGCTGGCCGATGCGATCGCTGAAGGCGGAGGTCTTCTTGCGGTTGAAGTCCGCTTCCAGCCCGTGTCCGACGGCTTCGTGCAGGAGGATGCCGGGCCAGCCAGGACCGAGCACTACGGTCATCTCACCGGCGGGAGCCTGCACGGCGTCCAGTTGTACGATTGCCTGGCGGACAGCTTCTTTGGCGAAGTGCTCCGGCGTTTTTTCGTTCAGGAAGAAGTCAAGGGAGACACGTCCACCGCCACCGGAATAGCCGCGCTGCGGAGTGCCCGTGCCTTCGCGGGCCAAGGCGGAAACGCCTATGCGCGCCATGGGTTGACGATCTGTGCTGAGCGCGCCTTCGCTGGTGGCGATGAGCACATGGCGAAGATTATCAACGTAGCTGGCCTGCACCTGGAAGATGCGGGAATCCGCGGCGCGGGCCGCTTTATCGGCGCGCTTCACCAGTTCGACACGCTCGGCCAGACTGGTTTCGGTGGGCGCCGTGAGGACCGGATACAAGTTGCGTTTGCCGACCTCTTCCAGGGCCGTTTTCTCGATGTTGGCCGGTCCCTTGGCAATGTAGGCGGCGACTCTGGCGGCTTTGCGCACCTTCTCGGGATCGAGATTGTCGCTGTAGGCGTAGCCGGTCCGCTCCCCGGCAATTACGCGGATACCCACGCCGAGGGAAACTCCCTGCGTGGCGCTCTTGATGATCGATTCGTCAATGGCGATGCTTGTGGTGGAAACGTATTCAAAGTACAAATCCGCATACTCGCCGCCGCTGGAAAGCGCTTCGGAGAGGTAAGACTGCAGATCCTGCTCAGTGATTGCAAACTTCTGGGCAAAGAACGATTCGGATAAACCCATAATTTCAGCCTAACACCCAACCGGGGCCGGCAAAGAAAAAATGGTAGTGTCCTAATCTTGCGTTGAAAGAAAAGTTGGGGATGCTGGGGTATTAGCGCTTCGCACCTGCCATCGCAAATAGAACCGTAGATATGGATCGACAAGATTTATCTCCCGATTGTCGTCATCCCAATCCACCGCCGACTCTGCGCCTATCGCCCTGGAGATGCGCGAAAGGTGCTTCAATGCGGAGGTAATCTCATGCTTCTGTGGAATTTGTTGAGCAAGTAAGCCTGTCAGTAGATCCCTCAATTCCTCATACGAGATAACGGCGCGCGGACCACTCTCAGCTAGTGCAAGGAGAACAGCTTGATAAATATCAGCAACACCTCCGATACGCAACGGTCGCTTCGCTCGGACCTTTCTGCTCTGAGGGCCAGCGGCTAGTTTCTGATAGATAGGGAGGCCAGCATCAAGAGACAGGCGACGAAACATGCTCGTGGTGTTGTAATCAGCTGGTATTGCATGGCTACCAATTAGCTTCTTCTTCTCAATTCCCAGATCAAAACATATCTCCCAGCAAAACTTTTGCATCAAGAATGGGTTTTCTTGCGCTTCGGCGCATAGCGCGTCAATGATGTTGGCTGGGCATGAAACGCCTAACTCCTGAAAACCTTTAACCGGAATTTGAGAAAGATCGGAAACTGTCCAGTGTGGTAGTGAAATAGCCGTAAAGCGCCCGGTCAACTCCGACTCCGCTTTGATGGCATCAAAAACTCGATGGGTCACAGAGAGCAATATGACCTTTAGTCCATTAAAAACAGCGCCCTTGACGTTTCTCATGAGTTCAATTCGAGGCTCTTCCGCCAAGTAATGGAAGTCATCTATAACTAACATGATTTTTTGCTGCGTCATGTCGGTGATTGCGCTAGCGAGCGATTCAACCTCTCTCTTTTCGGTTTTTGATCTTTTTAGAAGCTGCGAGCCACTGGCAGTCATTACTAGCGGGATTGATCCTTCTATGCCCACTTTTGTTTCGGTCTGGCTTGCAGATTCGATTGTGGAAGGGAGATCGAGTTCGTAAGCGACTCGCTTCCAGAAATCTACTGCGTCTTTAACTTGC
>JBDUEM010000146.1:0-18194 GCA_040002435.1 Bryobacteraceae bacterium | reverse complement strand
GAGTGATGACGAGAGGCGGAGCGAGGCGAATCACATTATCGTGTGTCTCTTTGCAGAGGATGCCCAAGCCCATCAGACGCTCGCAGAACGGCCTCGCCCTTACCGAAAGGTCGACGCCAATCAGCAGGCCTGTACCGCGAATCTGGCGAATGAGCGGATGACGGATGGTGAGGAGTTCGTTCAGCATCCATGCGCCGAGGACGCGTGAATTCTCGATGAGCTTCTCCTCTTCAATCACGCGGAGAGCCGCACGCGCCACAGCGCAGGCCAGTGGGTTGCCGCCGTACGTGCTGCCGTGGCTGCCCGGCTCGAACACTCCCAAAATTTCTGCGCTCGAAATCACTGCGGAAACCGGATAGAAGCCTCCAGAAAGCGCCTTGCCCAGAATGAATACATCGGGTTGAATATCTTCCTGCCAGCAGGCGAACAGGGCGCCGGTGCGGCCCAGGCCAGTCTGGATCTCGTCAGCCATCATGAGCACGCGGTGTCGGCGGCAGACGTCGCTTGCCCGCTGCAGAAAACCCGGAGGAGGCATGAGGATACCCGCTTCGCACTGGATAGGCTCAAACAAAAATCCGCAGGTGTTCGGCGTGATGGCCGCTTCCAGCGCCGCCGCATCGCCGAAGGGGATGGACACGAAGCCGGGAGTGAATGGGCCGAACCCGGCGCGATAGGACGGCTCAGAGGAGAAGCCGCTGATGGTTGTCGTTCGGCCGTGAAAATTGTTTTGACAGACGATGATCTCTGCCTGCTCCGGGGCGATTCCCTTCTTCGTGTAACCCCAACGCCGCGCCGCCTTGATGGCCGTCTCAACAGCTTCGGCGCCGGTATTCATGGGAAGCACCATCTCCATGCGGCACAGCTCGGCCAGTTCCTTGCAGAAGAGCGGAAGCTGGTCGTTACGGAATGCACGCGAGGTAAGGGTGACGCGTTCGGCCTGTTCGCGCATTGCTTGCAGAATGCGCGGATGGCAGTGGCCCTGGCTCACCGCCGAATAGGCGCTGAGGCAATCGAGATACCGGCGGCCGAACTCATCGAACACCCACACGCCGGAAGCGCGTTCGACAACGATGTCGAGAGGGTGATAGTTATGGGCGCCCCAACGCTCTTCGAGAGCAATCAACGACTCCGCGGTTTGCGTGCGGGCACTAGCCATGCCGTTTCTCCTTGTCGGCGGGAAGCATAGCTCCCAAGCTCCCGGCGATCTTGGTGGCTTCTTCGATCGCGCGAGCCAGAACCGAACGAATCTTGCCGTCCTCCAGCATCAACAATCCGCCGATGGTGCAGCCGGCGGGGGTGGTCACATCATCGCGCAGCGCTGCCGGATGGCGTCCCGTGGTCAACACCATTCGGGCGGCCCCTACGGCGGTTTGCGCCACCAGCGTAAGCGCCAGGTGACGGGGAAGGCCGACACGAACACCGGCATCGGCAAAGGCTTCCATAATCAGATACTGATACGCGGGGCCGCTGCCGCTGAGAGCGGTGATGGCATTGAAATAGCCTTCTTCGGTGGGCAGGCATTGTCCAACCGCTTCAAAAACACGTTGGGCGCGGGCCATGTGATCGGCCGTGGCGTGGGTGCCGGGACAGATTACAGTGATGCCTTCCCGTACCACGCATGGCGTGTTCGGCATGGCCCGAATCCATGGATTGTCAGTCCCCAGCGCCGATTCTAATTGACTGATGGTCGCGCCGGCCATGATGGAGATGAGCAAAGTATCGGGGTGAATTCCCGCGGCCTTCAGGCTGGCAGTAACGATGGCGGCCTGCTTCGGCTTGACGCAAATCAGGATCATGCCGGCGTCAGCGACGCGGCTGCGGTAATCCGTCACTACGGGAATACCAAGCTCGGCCGAGGCCTCGTCGCAAGTGCCCTGGGTCTTCGCGGAGGCCCAAGCCTGTTCCCGCGATAGAGCGCCGCTGTCAAACAACCCTTGGAGGAGGGTTCGGCCCATCACGCCGGCACCGATGACACCGAGTGTCTGGCCGGCGGCGATGAGCGGTGGTTTCGTTACAACTTGAGTAGCTGCTTTCAATCTTATGTTTTCCTGGAATTCCACTACTCTATCGCAACCGTCCGTTCCATTAGAATATTGGCTGTGCAATGCCTTCGAACCATCGCGGTAGGCGTGCCGCGCGGGAAAGAGCACGCGGAATGGGCAGCGGACATCCGGCGCGGAATTCAATCCGGACTTACTTCCTTACCGTCAATAGCTGGGCCACTGTAAACCGCCGTCTAACCGGGAGGATGCGTCGTCGATGTGGAGGGCGCGCCGGTGCGATGCCATCCACACGGCGGAGGAGGCATGCAGCGACAGAGGAAGCTCATCTATTTTCGAGCGTAAGCAAGACCCCCGGCAACAAGAGATACCCCTCGCGATCCACGGGCCACACCACTTCTCAAATCATGATCCATCAATTAGCGTCCAGTCTTCAGCACCTGTGTCAGGCTGCTATAGTCGTCGGTCCAAAGCCGCAAGCCGGGCCGGTCCTTCACCGCCTTGCCCACTTCACTCCCACCCGGCAGGCGAGCAAAGCCCGCCGGATCTGCTACCAGGACCCAGTCGGCCGCAGTCTCGTCTTCGTCGGCGTTGCCTTTGTTGCTCAGGAGTCGCGATCTCTTGCCGTAGGAATCGGCTAACTGGCCAACAACGGGCGCCAGGTTCAGGTAGCTGTTGGAAACATGAAAAGCAAGAATGCCTCCAGGCTGCAGGTGCTTGAGGTAAAGTCCCATTGCCTCTTTCGTCAGGAGGTGAACCGGAACGGCGTCACCGGAGAAGGCGTCCACTAACAGGACATCAAATCGCTGGGGCGGCTCTTCCTGCAGTGAGAGCCGGGCGTCGCCAAGCACCACGTCAATCGCCGCACGGGATTCCCGCAGATACGTGAAAACCGACTGGGCGATCCGCTGCACCTGCGGATTGATTTCATAGAAGCGGAAAACGTCGCCGCGGCGGCCGTACGCGGCCAGGCTACCGGCGCCCAGTCCGATGACTCCCACTCGCTTGGGTCCTTCGCAACAAAACAAGAGTGCCGCCGCCGCACCAGTGTCGCGCCCGTAATAAGTAGTGGCGCGGAGCCGGCGCGGAGGAAAGAGAAATTGCGAGCCGTGGGTAATGGTTCCGTGATAGAGCGTGCGCAGTTGCCTATCGGCACTGCCGGACTGTATCACCCGCAGCGATCCGTAAAAGCTGCGCATCATCGCGATGGAGCCGACGCGGGTTTGGCGGACCTCCGTCCCCACTCCTTTTGCCATCGCTACGGCCAGTACCACCCACAGCAGCCGGGAACTCCAACCGTCCTGCCAGGTGGTGATGCAAACCAGGATCGCCGTCAATAGCAGCGATACCGGCAATTCGTACATTCCTGTGAACAGCCGCGGGGCCAGCAGGCCGACGAAGATGGCGCCGCAGGCTCCGCCCAGGGAGACCAGGACGTAAAAAAGCGTCAGGTGGCTGGAGTCAGGTTTGGTGCGATTGAGTTCGCTATGGCAGAAGAGGCAGGCCGTGAACAGGACGAAGCAGAAAAGTGGCATCGCCAGTTGCAGAGGATGCGCCAGGCCGGTCTCATACAGCAGGTAGCCCACTGACCCCAGCGCCACGGCAAGCAAGCGGAGGACGAGGGTACGGGAAATCCAGGTCCGTTGCGAGAACGCCAGAATGAACGTTAGCAGATAGAGGGAAAGCGGGAGTACCCAAAGAAACGGTACAGCGGCAATGTTCTGCGTCAGATGATTGGTGATGGAAAGCAGCACCATGGAACCGCAGGCGGACAGCAGCAGCCAGAGAGCCAGCCGCCGCCGCGTAGGTGCCGGGCCTGAGCGATTTTCGACGCTATTGGATAACGAATTCCTGGCGCGCCACGCCACCGCGCCGCAGAGCACCGCAAATACTACGTACGCTGCCGACCACCAGAGGGTCTGAACATGCGTGGCGGCGTTAGGTTCCACAAGCACCGGATAGGCGAACAGCGCCAGCAGAGAGGCCGCGTTAGAGTAGGCAAAAAGCCGGTAGGGCAGGCTGCCGCGGGTTCCCCTCGCATACCAGGCCTGTAAAAGGGGAGATGTGGAGGAAAGCAGGACATACGGAAGCCCTATGGAAAAGGCAAGCAACGCGAGAATGCGTCCGCTCGGGTCTGCACCCGCGACGGGTTTCCAGCCGCCCCCTGGGGCAATTGGCAGAAATGCCAGACTTGCGCCGAGGAAGACCAGATGCGCAAGCGACTGGACCCGCGGACGGAGCCATCGTGTGAGGCCATAGGCATAGAGGTAGCCCAGCAGCAGTACCGTCTGGAAGAAAACCAGGCAAGTGATCCAGACCGCCGCCGAGCCGCCGAACCAGGGAAGCATCACCTTGGCCACCAGCGGCTGGATGAGGAAGAGTAGAAAAGCGCTCAGGAGAATGGTGCAGGCGTAGATCGGCATCAAGGCGGAGGGAGCTTCAGCTTCGTCATAATTGCCGTGAATCGCGGATCCTTGGCCACCGGGTCGAAGCGCGGGTCGATGCGCGCGTAGGGCAGAGATTGGTCGCGCTCGTTATAAGCCCGTTCCAAATCCTGCAACGCCGATTCCTTGTCTCCAATGCCCATCTGTATGAGCGCGGCGCAGTAAGGGCTGCTCTGCTTGTAGGACGCCATCACCTTCAGTGCTTCTTCCCGCCGGCCCAACTTCCCCAGCACGTGCCCTAAGGCGGGGGTACATCTCAGGTTGTTCGGTGACAGTTGAAGGCACTCCCGGAACTCCATTTCAGCTTCCCGCAGCTTTCCCTGCTGCTCGTAGGCGAGACCGAGGGTCCAGTGCCCCACGGGGAGTTGGGGGAATTCGCTGCGGATGGACTGCGCCTGCTGGACCATGGCGGGATAGTCGCGCAGATTGTACGACACGATGGCCATTTCCGTCCGGATTATGGGAGACGAAGGGAATGCTTCCTGCGCTTTGCGCAATTGCGCCGCCGCTTCGCGCGAGTGGCCCAGCAGCATGGAGACGTCCGCGTAGAGTCGGTGACTGGAGACATTTCGGGGACTGAGCTCAATGGAGCGGCGAAAAGCCTGTTCAGCGCCCGGGAAATCCCATTGGTGGATAAAGCGAACGTAACCCAGTACCTCATAGGCTTCCGGGAGATTGGCGTCGAGCCCAAGGGCGGATTCGGCGCTGGCCTGGGCCTTGGAAATCAGGGCGGCGTCATAATCGGAGGCCACGTAGTAAGCTTCTGCCAACCCGGCATAGGCGCGCGCGTACTTCGGATCGATGGCGATGGCGCGATTGAAGAGATCAATGCACTCCAACAGAGTGCCCATGGGACGGGCAGGCTGGCGGTCGGGCATCAAAAGGTGATCGGTTGCGCCCGCACTCAGCAGTTCCCTTCCAGCCTGGTAGAGACGCAACGCCTCGACGTTCGCGGTGGCGCCCTCCTTCGTGCGATTCACCAGGCGTTCCGTTACCATCCGCCCTACCGTTTGAGAGATCTCTCGTTCGGCCGTTAAAGAATCGTGAAAAACACGCTCGAAACTCTGGGACCAGATGTGGAAGCCGTCGGCCGTGCCGACCAGTTGCACCAGGACGCGGAGTTGATTTCCTTCGCGCTGCACGCTGCCTTCGAGCACGGAACCAACCCCCAGTTCCGCTCCGATCCGCGGTACTGTGTCGGGTCGGCCTTTGTAGCGGTAGGCCGAGGTTCGTCCCGTCACCCGGAGTTGCGAAGATCGGGATAACGTGTTCGTGATCGCCTCAGTCAGGCCGTCCGCAAGCGTTTCATCCTGCGGATTGGCGCTCAGATTGACCAATGGGAGAACCGCCACTGAGGTTATGGGAAGGAGCTGCGGACCGGCCGGGACGGACTTTCTCCCCGTAAACCATAAGGAACCGCCTGCGAGGGCTATCAGCGCCACCGCGCCGGCAGCGAGCACCGGAATATTACGGTGGCGGGGAACTGCGCGCTCGGGTTCCATGACCGTGGGTGGAACCGGTTGAGGAGCTGGAGCCTCGACCTGTATTTCTGCCGCCGACGGACGAGGAATGTAGGTGGGTACGTAGCTGCCCTTGGGCAAATCAAACTGCAGCGTGGACGCCCGCCCCCCGGCCTCATAATACTGCCGCAGTTTCCGGCGGAGGCGGCTGGCTTCCACCCGTACAATGGAATCCGCCTTGGGATCGTACAGTTCGCCCCGGCGGTAAACCTCGGTAGCAATCAGATACTCTTTAATGTCTTCTGATTCGCCCGCAAGAGTCTTCTCCACAACAAAATGCAGAAAGCTGCAAAGACGCTCGGACCCGGAAAACTGCGGGCTTTTTAGGAGGTGGTCAAGCTCCGCGCGGACAAGCGGGGGCGGGAGTTGCTCCGCATGCGTCCGATCGGCCGCAGACCCATTTGCCATAGAGGAAACTCGATTCTAGCATTCATGGCGGAGGATCGAACCTGCGGAAACCAGCTTCAATGGACTGACGCGCTATCGCTTAAAATTTTGGTAACTCCGGCTGGCTATTAGCGCTTGTAATATGCGGCGTTCTTCTCGGCGAAGTCGGCCCACTTTTCTGGAAGATCGTCGAGCGCAAAGATAGCCGAAACGGGGCAAACCGGCACACAAGCTCCGCAGTCAATGCATTCCACGGGATCAATATAGATAATTTCGACCTCGTCAAAGCCTGCCTCGTCCTTTTTCGGATGAATGCAATCTACCGGGCATGCATCCACGCACGCGCTGTCTTTGGTTCCTATGCAAGGTTCTGCGATTACGTAAGCCATGTGTTTAATCCTATTTAAGGTTGCCGCGGTTCACTGCGGGGCAAACGGGGATAAACCTATAGATAGCACACCGTAGGCTGAGAATTCAATGGAGTCTGGTCGGCGCGGGCTCCGCCGCGAGTGAAAAACGAAAAAATCTCCTGCCGCAGCTTCGGCACCGAAACGGAAGGAAGAAGACCCAACTCAGGATGACATCCCGAACGCCGTTCGCGGGAGATCGGTGAGTGGTGGTCCAGCCGCATTTTGGACAGGTGGGTTTCATTGGCTCTAAGAGACACAGTAGGTCGCGTAAGTGTTTTCTCTCTGGGGGTTTCCCGATATACTCTTACGGATGAAGCTGGCGGTGCTGCTCGGTTTAGGGTTCTTCCTGGTACCGGGCGTGTTGATGATGGGAATTGGGTCCCGGAACATATGGCGAGGCGTGTCCAGTTCCCATTGGCCGGAAGTTAAGGGAGTTGTAACGTCGTCGACGAATGCAGCGGGGGTTGCCGTCCGCTACGTCATGAACGGGCAGGAATATTCCAGCGGCGTAATTCAGTTCGGACAAACTTCAGGATCGAGCGATTCCGCAGAAGCAGAACTGTTGCGCCTGCGATACCCGGCAGGGTCAGCGGTTACACTTCACGTCCATCCGAAAGACCCGTCCCTCGCTGTGGTAGAGCCCGGCTTCCATTCCGACTCACTCTGGCTGCCGGGAGCGGGACTCCTCTTTGCCCTCTCGGCGATTCTTTTCGGCTTTATGGCGCTTGGGCCGGAGCGAAACTTCTTGGGTTATGGCATGGGAGCCTTCGCACTGATTTTTGTTCTGATCGGCCTGCCCATGTTCGCGGCGGGATCGCTGAATTTGTGGCGTGCGTCTGTAAGCCGCGATTGGCCGGTTGCGCCGGGTGTCATCCTTTCCGGGAAAGCCCATTTGGACGAGAACGTGGAGGTTGTGCCGGGAGAAGAAGAGGCTGCGTACGGGCGCGGGCTGGTCTATCGCTACGAAGTTGCTGGAAAGAAGTGGTACTCAGACATAGTAGCGTTCGGCCAAACACCGGATTCCTCAGCCGGGGGGGACCGGTTTCCGTACGGAGCAAAAGTGCGGGTTGCTTACTCTCCCGGGAATCCCGGGATCGCCGTGCTCGAGCCGGGGATCACGAACAGCACGTATTTACTGCCCGGCGCCGGCGCGGCGTTTCTGTTGTTTGGGTTGGCTGTATTCTTTGTTGCGATACCGGCTTTGAGCGGGAAATAGGCGGACACGCGATACAGAATTGGTTGTACTATGGGTGATCCGAAGATTTCGGCTGGAGAGGTGTATGCACAGTTCCAAAACCGTGGGGCTACCGCTGTTTCTATTCGTTTCGGCTGGCTGGATGCCGGGTCAAACGGTCGCGAAGGTGGATTTCAGCCGGGATGTGCTCCCTCTCTTTCGCCAGAATTGCGTAGGTTGTCATGGCCCAACGCAGCAGATCAGCGGTCTGCGGCTAGACCGGCGAAGCTCCGTAATGAAAAGCGGGCTGCGGCGCATCGTTCCCGGAAGCAGCGAGAACAGCTTTCTGTATTTCCGGCTGAACGGAACGGAATACGGTCCGCAGATGCCGCCCACCGGTGCATTGCGCCCGGAGCAGATCGCGACAATGAAAGCGTGGATCGATCAGGGCGCCGACTGGCCTGACGCGCTCGCCAACGAAGTGGATTTGCCTCCCTTTAATCCCAAGGCTATGGCGATGGTGCAAGCGCTGCGCGCCAACGATATACGCTCCTTCCTGAAAAGCGTCAAGGACGATCCGAAGCTGTTAAACACGCGCGGACCGAACGGGTCCACTCCGTTCATGTACGCCGTTCTCTATGCCGACGCAAAAATGTTGGCCGGTCTGCTCAAGCAAGGTGCTGATCCGAACGCTCACAACGACGCAAACATAACGGCGCTGCTATGGGCGGCCACAGACTTGGAGAAGACGCGGCTTCTGCTCGACCATGGCGCCAATGTCAACGCGCGGTCCGACGATCTGCGAACGGCGCTGATGGTTGCCGCACGGCGTCCCGGCGGCCTTCCTATCGTCAAACTGCTGCTGGATCGCGGCGCAAAACCCAATCCGAATAGCAATCCTGCGACGGAATCGTCGCCGTTAACCGAAGCCGCTACCGCTGGTGACGCGGAAGTGATGCAGCTGCTGATGGAACGGGGTGCTGACGCGAAAGCCGCAGGACAGCCCGCGTTGACCATGGCTATTACGTTACATTGCACGAAATGCCTTGACGTTCTGGCCGCGAAGAATCCGGATCGCGATGCATACTCCGGCGCCCTCCAGGACACCGCCGTCTTCGGAGATATCAGAGCTGTCCGGGTACTGCTCGAACATGGCGCGGACGTGAAAACCTTCGACGCTTTGGGCCGGACTGCGCTGATGTACGCGGCGGGCTCCGACGTTGTTCCCGCCGACGTCGTGAAATTGCTGATCGAGAATGGAGCAGACGTGAACGCCAGGAGCCGGCATGCGAACGCGGTGGATACGGGGCTCACTGTGCTTGACGTCGCCAGGCTCCGTGGAGAAACGCCCGTTGTGGAATTGCTGGTCAACGCCGGTGCGAAGACAGGGACGGCGGCCGCGGCGCCCGCGATGAGACCCGCGCGGGACAATACGGTCCGGAATGCAGTGCAGACGAGCATCCCACTGTTACAGAAAGCCGACGCTAACTTCGTTCCTAAGGCTGGCTGCGTATCCTGCCATAACAACAGCCTGGAAGCGATGACGGTCGGAGTGGCCCGCAGACACGGATACCGCGTGGACGAACAGGTGGCGGCGCGCCAGGTGCAGGCTAATGTGCTAAGCCTGGAGAAAATGCGCGACCGCCTGCAGCAGGGCTTCTTCGTCCCTGTCGGCGACAACTTTGGTCCTTTCATATTGGCCTATATGCTTATCGGACTCGACGCGGAGCACCACAAAGCCGACCTCAACACCGACATTGCGGCGATGTACCTAAAGAGACTTCAGGCGACCGATGGCCAATGGGTATTTCCCCATGGCGACACGCGTCCGCCCATGTGCTCTCTGTACATCGGGCAGACGGCCCTGTCCATGCGCGCCTTGCAGCTTTACGCGCCCAAGACGGACAAAGCCGGCTATGACAAGTCCATTCAACTCGCCGCCGCGTGGCTGGCAAATGCACAGTCGCAAAACAATGATGACCGGGGTTGGCGGCTGCTGGGGCTGGCATGGGCTGGAACCGATAAGGCGGCAACAAAGACAGCGATGCAGGAGTTACTGGCGGTGCAAAGAGCCGATGGCGGCTGGTCCGACATTGCTTCTATGGAGAGTTCGGCATACGCGACGGGAAAAGCACTGTCTGCCCTGCAAGCAGCGGGACTACCAGTGTCGGATCCCGTCTACGAACGCGGCGTCCGGTTCTTGCTGAAGACGCAGCAGCAAGACGGGTCATGGTACGTGAAAACACGTGCGCTCGCGTTCCAGCCTTATTTCGACGCCGGGTATCCGCATGGCTTCGATCAGTGGATTTCAGCAGCTGGATCCAGTTGGGCTGCGATGGCCCTGGCGCTGGCGTCGCCGGAGCCGTTGTCGGCCAAGCGTTGATCTACCGCGCCGCGGCCCATTCGATCGCGTTATGGACAAGGCGCCGGTAATTCGGGTCTTTGTGAGCTTCTTCTCCGTGCCCGAGTTGGATGAAGACGACGCGCGCTTTCGCATGCGGACCGATCCAGGCTACCGGCCCATCGCTGGTGGGACTGCTGGTCCTGAGGAGCACATCGACCTTCGGTGCGATGTATAAGCCTTTATAAGTCTCGTCGTGGATCACGAAATCAGAAAGCCCCTGGGTGACTGGATGTTTCTTGACCACCGTTACGGGTATAGTCTCATCGTGCTTGAACGTGGATGGCGGACCTTGGCTATCCGCTTTGAATCGATACCGGCCCCCAACCACCTCCTGAACCCACCACGCCCACTCGGTGTAACTGCAAATGGCATGGTGGAGAACGACGATCCCTTTCCCTGCCTCGACGAAAGCTTGCAGGTTTGCCTGCTTCTCCGGTGCGAGTTCCGGCACATCGTCATATAGCACCAGGACGTCGTAGCGCTTGACGATGCTGTTGCGGAACGCGTTGGGATGCGGATCAACATTGGCCGCAAGTTGGGGATCGTCGAAAAGAGAATAGAACGACGGCGGATGGTCGTGGCCGCCTGTCACCACAAGTACCTTCACGGGCTCGGCGGCGAAGCAAAGCGATGCGGCTAGGAAGAAGGTCGCGAATCTCATGGGCTCCGTCAGTCTATACTGACTTTAGCCCGAGGTGCTGCTGATGAACAAACTGATCGCGATTGCCGGCTTGCTGGCGCTGTCCGTCACTCTGGCCTTCGCCCAGAAGAAGATGACGCCGGACGAAGTGGAAAAAGCCATGGAGAAGAAGGGGGCGGTCTTCTTTTTGGACGTCCGGGAGCCGGATGAAATTCAAAAACTGGGAACCATGCCGGGATACGTGAATATCCCTCTGGCCCAATTAGAGTCACGGATGAAAGAGATTCCGAAAAACAAACCAATTGTGACGGCATGCAGCCACGGCACCAGGGCAGGGCGCGCAGCGGCCATACTGGAAAAGAATGGCTTCCAGGTGATAGGCGCCTGCGGGATGGAAGAGTGGAAGGAGAAAGGCAAGAAGGTCATCTATCCGGAGGCGGATAAGAAGAAGGGCTGAGGAACGCCGCCGAGGCGCCTACCCAGTTCATGTTCTTGTTGTGATCCACGCCCATCTGGCTGCCGCGGCCGGTGCGCACCACCGTGTTGACCGCGCGCAGCGTATCCAGCCATAAATACATGACGCGGATTTCCACCTTATCTGGACCGTGTGGCGTCTCGATAACGGGCGTAAAGTCGACGCGATCTTGCACGATGTAGCCATGTCCCCGCGCCGCTTCGATCTGTTCTGCCGACGGGCCAACCACCACCCCAAGTCCGGCGAACGAAAAAAGCGGCTTCAGCACTACTCTTTCCGGATCTGCTACGCGATCCAGGTCATCCAGGAAGCGAGTCTCGGGGACGGCCGGGTGCTTTATGTACGGCAGTGAGAACTTGCTGAGGCGAAAGAACCAGTTCGGGTGACCGGCCCATTCCACGTCAAGATCGTCGCGGAAATCGAACTGCAGGGCTATCTGCCGGCGCTGCAGTTCGTCTACGATCGCCCGATTGTAAATGCGATGAATAGGAACTCCATCGTGAAACAACCGCCGGCCTTCCCTGGTGATATGCGCGATATCGACTGTCTTGATGCCGCAAATCTTTTCGGTGAGGCGGAAGTCAGCCGAGGTCTTTTGATGCCAGGGATCGATCTCCATCAGAATCACGTTTTGCCGATCGTGATCGGCTACGATGGCGCGGCGGAGCAAAGCATTGTAATCATCGAGGCTGAGGCCGCCCGGAAGATAAGGCAGATCGATCGCGTATGCCTCGCGGTAGCACTCTGCCACCACCGGCTGATAGGCGTACAGCGAGGGGAAGCCTTGCATCTCCACCAGCTTCGGCTCGTGGTTCTCGTCCAGGCCAAAATCTACCTGGATAAACAGCGGCACTGAGTCCTCCCGTTGGACCTTGAATTCCGGTGGGATGGCCGCATCGGATACCTTACGGTAGTCGTCGTCGGCCAGCAGAGTTTCCAGCATCTCCTTGCCGTAGCGCTCCATTTTTTCGATTAACGCCGCTTCGAAAAAACAAGGCGTCTCGTTATGCTGGAATTGCGGCGGCGCACCGGTGCGCTCGCTTAACAGCGCCACGAAGCGCGCATGCTTTTCTTCCGTGAACTCGTCGTTAAACTTGCGGCGCAGGGAGGGAATCAAGAAGGAAGGCTCCGCGGTGCATGATGTGCAGGCCGTCAATCCAGATGTCGAACTTACGGCCCACTACGTCGATATGAGTCCGGGAAAACCAGTCTGCGCCAGTGTGGGCGCCGTAGGGATTACCGAAAGCAATGTGGATTCCCGGGATCTTTTCATCCTGCAGAATATTACCGATCACATCGCGCACGCCGATATTGGTGCCGATGGCGAATTCCCCCACGCGATTGCTGTTCTCGTCGGTATGGCAATAGCGCCAGAACTCATCTTGTAACTCCTTGTTGCTGCTGTGGGCTTCCATCAGCCGGCTGTCCTGCACCCGAATCGTCAGCGGAGTATCGGCGAGATCGCCATACTTTTCGCAGAGGTAATCGCCGACAACGCCGTCTACAACAAAGGTCCCATCCACGCGCTCGGGCGTAGTGAAAGTTTCTCCACCCGGCAAATTGCCCCATTTGTTCGCGCTGATGATGCCGCTGGTTTTCAGCCACTTGTAGTCGGGAGTAAACAGGCCGGTGATATCAGTTCCCGCGGGGTTGGTGGCGCGAATCTCCCGGGCCCGGCTGGCCATTTGCCAGACCTGAATGCTGATACGGTCCACTTCCAGGAAGTTGGCGCGCATGCCTTCCAGCATGATGCGCGGCTCAATGTTGACCATGTGGGCGTGCCGCATTTTGCGCCGGTTCACCACATCGGTCATCTGCATCCTGCTGTGAAGTTCATTCATTTGCGCCTTCACGGCGAAGATGCTTACCTCGCTGGTTTCCATATCGCCCAGCACTTCTTGCGGCATATCCACCAGCGGGCGAGGCGCCAGTTCTTCCAACACAAATGCGTTGTACTGAATCTCCTGCTCAGAAAGTTCAGCGGCTATGCTGGCCGCAATTTCCTGACAGGCGTGGTCGGTGATCAGGGTAACTTTTTCGAACTTTTGGATCCGCAAGCATTGGGAGACAGCATTGTGCGCCGCAGGGCGGAATTCGGGATCGTACCGGATATCGGAAAGCGTCATTGGACCTCGGCCGCGGCAGCCGTACGTGAATCCTCAAAGAGACCGGCCTCTGTCTCGGAAATCATATAGTCCACCACTTTCTTCAGATCACCGGTCTCCCGGAACACGCGAAGCTGGCGGTCGGCTCCAGTGCCATGGCGCAGAATCCGGTGAAAATACATCAGCTCATCGCGGCTTCCAAGATCGTCCACTACGTCGTCCACAAACTCGAGGACCTCGCCCATCAGCTCACGCTCGGGAACTTCCGTCTGCTTGCCGAAATCAATCAGGTTCCCATCCAAACCGTACCTCGCCGCCCGCCACTTGTTCTCCATCAGCAGGGCGCGGCTGTAATGCCGGAAGCTCTGGTTCTTCTCATGAATCTTATAGAGCTTAGCGATGATCGCCTGGCAAAGCGCGGCGATCGCGATGGATTCATCCAGCCGCATCGGCATGTCACAGACTCGAAATTCAAGCGTCGGGTAATGCGGATGCGGACGGATGTCCCACCAGATTTTCTTGGCATTGTCGATGCACTTGGTTTTGATCAGCAGGTCGACGTAGTTCTCAAACTCGCTCCAGCTATGGTAGACGTCCGGGATGTTGGTGCGAGGAAATTTGTCGAACACTTTACAGCGATAGGATTTGAGGCCGGTTTCCATGCCTTGCCAGAAGGGCGAATTGGCGGAGACAGCCAGCAAATGGGGCAGGAAATAGCGCGCGCCATTCATGATCTGTATAGCCGTCTCGCGGTCTTCGACACCGATATGGACATGCAGCCCGAAGATGAGATTGGCACGCGCCACCATCTTAAGATCTTCGACGATCACCTGGTAGCGAGGATCGGGATAGATCTCCTGGCGCGCCCATTCCGCAAAAGGATGTGTGCCTCCGCCTGCGATTCGCAGCCCGTTTTTGCGAGCCAGGTTGACGATCTCGCGGCGGATGGTGCGGATTTCGTCCTTGGCTTGATGAATGTTCTTGCAAACCACCGTCCCTATCTCGATGACGGACTGATGCATCTCCGGCTTCACCTGCTCGGCGAGGATCATCCGTCCCTTCTCGATGATTTCAGCCTGGATGTGCGACCGCAGATCGCGCGTCTCCGGATCGATGGTCTGGTATTCCTCTTCGATCCCGATCGTGAGGCTGGGACGGCTCATTCCTCTACTCTACGTTGGATTCGGTCAGGAACGCGGCCCAGGTGAGCGGCGGAGGCGTCGGCGGCGCCAGCGCTTTCTCGATCGCCATCTCCGCCACCGCGTCGACGATCCATTGAAAATTGTCCGGACCGACCGACTCCAATCCTGCGTCCGGCGCCGGGTTCATGAAATCTATCGCATAGGGGATGCCGTCCTCCACCGCGAATTCCACGGTGTTGAGATCGTACCCCAGGGCCTTGCAGATGGTGAGCGAATCTTTGGTCAGGCGCTCTTTCATCGCAGGGTCGGGCGGAGGGTTTCCCGCAATGTAGCGCAGATGATGCGGCTGCCGGGGATCGTAGCGCATGATGTGAACCTTTTCGCGATTGATGCAGTAACACCGGAAGTATTCGGAGAAGTTCACTCCCCGCTGCAGTGTCATGCAGAGGTCGCGGCTCTGATCATAGGCTCCGAAAAAATCGCCTGCATTATCCACCCGGTAGACGTCCCTCCAGCCCCCGCCGTCGTGAGGCTTGAGGAAGGCGGGAAACCCCACGTACTCGAAGATGGATTCCCAATCGAGCGGGTACTCCAGATTGCGCATCGACTTGGCGGTGGTGCCGGTGGGAAATTGCTTGTGAGGCAGAAGGATCGTAGGCGGAATGGCGATGCCCAACCTCGATGCCAGCGCGTAGTTGAAGAATTTGTCGTCGGCGCTCCACCAGAACGGATTGTTGATGACGGTTGTTCCCGTGAGAACCGCATTTTTCAGATAGGAGCGGTAGAAGGGAATGTCGTGGGAGATGCGGTCGACAATCAGGCGGTAGCCGCAGGGCACAGCCATGCGCACGCCGCCCGTATGAAGACTCTCGGCCCGGAGTTCCGGAATACCACGGCTGGCAATCAGGTCGTTAATACGTTCGACCAAAGCAGGCGGAAAGGAGTCCTCCATCCCGTATAGAATTCCAATCTTCTTCATGGTTATTCTGCGATCTCCTATTCCAGAAAGAACTTGGCTGCCATGCTCCGCCACCAGTGCCAATCGTGGCCGAAGCCTTGCCAGACATCCAGTTTGTGCGGGATGTGTTTGGTTCCCAGCGTGTGGGCGAGACGGACGTTCTGATCGAAAAGCGGGTCATGGTCCCCCACGGCCAGGACGTAGTAATTGTGCCGCATCTGCTCCAACAGATTGCCATCATTCAAATTGGTTAAATATTCGAGCGGGCTGTGAAAATAAGCATCGACATTATGAAATCCGCCAAGGAACCGCTCAGGAATATTGAACGCGCCGCTCATGCTGACGGAATACGTAACCAGGCTTGGATGACGGAGTGCGAAATTGATGGCATGATAGCCGCCGAAACTGCAGCCCGTGGTGGCAATCTGCGGCCAGGAACTTTTGTCGCGCAGGTACGGCATCACCTCAAGGGCAAGGTAGGCATCGAATGCATTCTGGCGGTGCAGCCGGTCTGACGGAGGGATGTGCTTGTTGTACCAGCTTTCCCGGTCGACGCTATCAACGCAGCAGACCTGCAGTTCGCCTCGGTCGATCTTCGGGCTCAGAGCGTTGATCATCCCGCGATCTTCATATTCGAAGAAGCGCCCATGGGAAGTGGGAAATACGAGGAGCGGAAAACCCGCGTGGCCGAAGACCAGGAGTTCCATCTCCCGATGGAGCGACGGGCTGTACCACTTCACGTATTCGCGATGCATGGGGAAACCACATGGTAACCCAATGGCCGATGGGGACGGCTCCAGCAGGGTTGAAGTACTTACTCCTTTGAGACGCCGGAGATTTCCTAGCGTTATTTGCGCTGAGTGCTGGTATGCTGATGATCAGAGGCCCAGCGAGGTTCACCGCTCGCCAGGCCCGGTTAGCTACTTTATCCTTCGGATGAGGACGGCCAACTCAATCGTACCGATGAGAATCAGTACAATCCTGATCTTTCGAGTGATCAATAGAACCACCCCTTTTGCTTCGTAATATATGGAAGGCCCGGGCGCTACCCCGGGCTTTTCCCTTTGAAGCTCTTGGGCTCCATCGGGATTCACCCGCGAACCGCCGTTCCATACCAAGCAAAAAATCGTTTCTGAGCTAATAGTGAGCGGCGGTCGAAATTTTCTTCTTTATTTCACCGGCAGGTAGACGCGGAAAAGGCTTCCGTTGCCGGGTTCACTCTCAATGGAGATGGTTCCATGGTGTTCGTCGATTATCTTCGACACGATGGCCAGCCCCAACCCAACGCCGTCTGATTTGGTCGTGAAGAAAGGATTGAAAATATTTCCGAGATGCTCCTTCTTAATGCCGGAGCCCCGGTCGATCACAGAAATTTCCACCTGGCTCCCGATCAGCCGGGTTTTGACAGTCACCGTGCCGCCGGGAGTTGTCGCCTGCGCCGCATTGAGCAGCAGGTTATAGATGACTCGCTCCATCCACTCGCTATCCAGTTCCAGCGACGGGATCTCCGGCGAATAGTTCCGGTACACCGTCACTTCGTACGGCGGGTTATGCTGCTCGAGTTCCTTAATCGCTTTGTCGATCATCCCGGCTACATTGGTTTTTTCGAGCCGCAGATGCATGGGCCGCGCGAAGTCGAGAAAGCGCGTAATCAGCGAGTTGGTGCGGTCTACTTCGGAGGCGATAAAACCCGCGAGTTCGCGCGTCAGGCTATCCTGCTCGGTCGTATTGTTGAGCAGCATTTCCGCCGACGCCCGCATCGTACCCATGGGATTCCGAAGCTCGTGAGCCAAGCCCGCGGTGAGTTGACCCAGCGCAGCCAGACGTTCAGACCGGCGCACAGCATCCTCGGCCTTCTGGAGGCTTTGATTTGCCTCGGCAAGTTGTTCGGCGGCTGCCTGGTAACGCAGCGCTTCCACCCGGTTGGCTTCCGCTAATTGATGCGTCAGGAAGCCGACCAAGGGCAGAAAGAGAGTCCGCAATCCGATCTCGCCGATGGCTTGTTCGTCGAGTTCGGACGTCTTCCAGTCCACGTAAACCGGCAGTAGAAACGAGACATAGGAGAGCATCCCCAAAATCGTGAAGCCCGCCGTGGCAAGCAGGCTCAGCGTCGTGGCGGCGGAGACTACGGGAAGCAGCAGGATGAGGTAATATGTGCTGCTAATGCCGTTGGTTAGGCCGATAATGGCATAGCAGACCACGAACTTCAGCAGAACCGAAAGCACCGTGCCCCGCTTGCCCGCAAAGAACTCCACCCTGGGCTCGACAATCTGAAATAATCCCAAGCCAACCAGCAGTCCGGTGGTAAGCCACGTGCGGTACGGACTGGCGGCCGCAAGCGCGGAGAACAGCAACAACCAAACGAAATCCTGTGGGCGGACCAGGCGAGTCGCCTGTGGACTGGGCACAAGTGCTATCTTATCCGCGATTGTGTCAGAATAGATTTCTAGCCCCACATTCCATGAAGCATCCACGACAAATTGATATGGACGAGCAATCTGCGTCCACACAGGACAACTCCTTCGCAGACATCCT
>JBDUEM010000145.1:0-18205 GCA_040002435.1 Bryobacteraceae bacterium | reverse complement strand
CTTTAAATGATTGAGGAATTCGTCGAATTCGCTTTGGTTTTCGAGGCGCGGGATTACCGGGTGATGCGCGTAGAGTCCGTGCGTGATGGCATTCCCGCGGATGGCGTCGCGTCCGGCCGGGGTGTTGGGACCGCCCTTTTTTCCGTTGAGACGGTTGGCGGTTATTTGTCTGTCAGAGGCCATGGTGTTTTACTCTCCTTGCGCGGTTATGGTACTGGGCGGATGTTTTGGCAGCTAGGAGTTTGGCGGTAAGTTATTGGGGACGCTGATACGATTTCTGGAAAGCTGCTGTGATCAGGCGCCAGCCGGCTTGCGCGCGATCAATTCGGCTATGCGGCGGCGGGATGCGTCCCCTTGCGGCTTTCCCTCACCGGTGTGGACAATTTCCCAATCGGAGAAAATCGATTGGAGCTCGCCCGGCCGGCAGAGGTATGCAGAATTCATGGGCTGGATGGCAGGGTCGTCATCGTCCATCGGGATTACCGCTACGAACAATCCGCCTGGTTTGACGGCGGCGTGAATTTGGGGAAAGAGCGGGCGGTGCAGATAGTAGCAGTCGCAGACGAGATGGTAGGCGTCGCGGGCGAGGTGGAAGTCCGGCGATTCCAGATCGGTGAGTGCGGCCTGGATGGAAGCGGGCAGTTCCGCAAGGGCCACCTGGGAGGAATCGAGCGCCGTGACCTGCCAACCCAGCGCTGCCAGATAGATGGCGTTGCGGCCGCGTCCGCAGGCAAGGTCCAGCGCGATTCCAGGTGCGATACGATGGACGGCTTGGACCAGCAAAGGCTCTGGGGCGGTATTTGAACCGTAACCTGCGCGATACTTTTCGTCCCACTTCGTCATGAGCGACTTATAGCAGACTTTGGTATGCCAATTGCAGTTCTAACTTCGATCTGCGATTGCGGAATCAGACAGGAGGAAGCGCATGCATTGGAATCAAAGGACAATTGTCTTAGCAATAGCCGCAGTCGTTGTGCTGGCGGTGGTAGTGTTGGCGGGCACGCGGATCTTCGATTTTACCGGGTCAGCAGGAATTTACCCGATCCAGGTAAATCACAAATTCGGGTTCATCGACAAGTCGGGCAAAGTGGTGGTTGCGCCACAGTTCGACAATGCGGGCATCTTCCATGACGGACTGGCGCCGGTGGCTATCGGGAAACTTTGGGGATATGCGGACAAGCAGGGACGCCTGGCGATCACTCCGCAGTACGAAATGGCGGATCCGTTTTCCGACGGCCTGGCAATGGTGGGTACCGGCAGAAAGCTAGGGTACATTCACACAGACGGGAAGTATGCGATCAATCCTCAGTTTGCTGGCGCGGGTAAGTTTTCGAGCGACATGGCTCCGGTGCTTGTTAACGGGAAATGGGGCTACATCGACAAGGCAGCGAAGATGGTGATCAATCCGCAGTTCGATGAGGCCGGCAGCTACGCCGACGGAATGGCGCTGGTGCGGCTGGGGGATAAGTTCGGTTACATCGACAAATCGGGAAAGATTGTCATCAACCCTCAGTTCGATGGTGCTGGTGAATTCTCCGACGGACTGGCGCTTGTTAATTCCGGCGGCAAGTTTGGATATATCGGCAAGGACGGAAAGTACGTCATCAATCCCCAATACGATGATGCGCGGGAGTTCTCCGATGGTATGGCGATCGTGTCCGTGAATAAGCGCTACGGATACATTGACGGCAAGGGCAAGTTCGTGATCAATCCGCAGTTTGAAGATGCCGGTGATTTCATCAATGGCGTTGCTCCGGTTTGGATTGGAAACCGCCAGGGCTACATCAATCGCGACGGCAAGTTTATCTGGAACCCCACAATCTAGAGCTATCAGGGAAAGTCGATGTGCGTCAGATAGCGATTGCAGTGCAGGCACTGGAACAAGTACACCGTCGGGCCCGATTCGCGGTTGAGCGAGTTCAGCAGGCGCGTCGCGGCTCCTCCCGAGATGTGTTTTCCTGCACGATAAGCGTCATTAGCTGGCCTTCGACTTCGTAATAATCCCGGCGGATTTCCGCGATGCCAGCCGGTGTGACGAAGGCCGCCGCGTCGCGACAACAGACGGGCCAATGCCCCCCCTGCCATGAGTTGAAACCTGGTGTTCGCTCGCTAATTTCCTGCACCGCGTCATCGGGAATACCGTCCGGAAAGGCTTCCGAATCCACAAATGTGGCAGCGAATTTCCTGTTCGCGGACCCGTCCGCGATGCACCAGGGGCAAAGGGCATCCTCAAGATCCTCCTCTGCATAAACGGGCGCTGTGCAGATGTAGCCACGCTTGAGGCCACACGCGCGGCACTCTACATCGGAAGGGATGATGCTGCCGCTGGCAATCGGATCCGGGTGATAACGAAATGCGGGCAGCGTCATGTTAGTCGGTTCTTGTGTGCTGCGTGTTTTGTGACGGCTTGAACTGCCATTGCTCGTTGAAGAATCCGGCGTCGACGATCTTGCCGGGGAAGCGGCCATCCGCGGGTGTGGTGATGTCCACTACGGCGTAATCGGGCAGTTTGGGAGTCTGGCGGGCGTTGTTTAAATAGTCGTACTCGCGGAAGGTAAAGCCGCTGTTGATGACGATGTACTTTTTCGGATTGAGCGGATTGGGGTAGATCATGACCGGGATGTTGGTGGCGCTGCTGTAGCTCTTCTTCGCAACAACAAGGGAATCCTTCGACCATTGCAGCGGCAGCTTCCCCAGGATGCGGGCGAGCACCTTGTTGCTGCCGGGATCGCCAAACAAGACCAGGTTGCTGTTGGCGATTTCGGCTTCGCCGATTTGGGAGTCATCACGAACCTGCGCGTCGCCGCGAAATTGCTTGCGCCAGGCATCGATCATGTGTGCCTGTTCCTTGGCCAGCCATTCGCTGACGGCGGGAATCATGGCTGCTCCGGTGGGGCGGACTACGAGGAAGCTGTCGAGGAACGCGTCGTCGATGGGGCCCTGCAGGTTGTGAATTTTGTGCAGATTGCCATCGGCGGGGACTGGCTTGTCGACGGATGCCCACTGCGTGCCGGTCTTGCGGAAATGGGCGAGCCAGGAATGATCGGTCATGGGCGTGGTTGCGGCGACCTTCTGTCCGTTGATGGTGACATTCGCCCTGTGATTAATGTTCAGCGGGCTGCCGCCCGATCCGATGTCGAGGGTGAATGCACTGACGCCGGAAGTCTTGACGTTCACATTATTGTCATCGATGATTTCGGCGTCGAGGCTGGCGCGCTCCCAATGCTGCTCCAAGGAATCGATGGTGACCCACTTCATCTGGTTATAGGCGAGACTCCAGGTGGTGAAGCGGATTTTGCGCGGGTAGGCGTCGCGGCCGAGGGCGGCGATCGCATCGAGCTTGGCGTTGATGATGGGCTTGGAATCAGGATGATAACGGTGGGGCGTGTTGGGGCCGATGATGTGGGTCATCTGCATGCCTTCCGCGGCAAGCGCCTTGGCCATCACGTCGGCGGCTTGTTTTTGACCGTCGATCTCGCCGCTGTAGGTGACTAGCGGAATGTTGTAGAAGTTGGCGGCATCATCGGTGGCGTCATAGAGATGCCAGAGCTTCTGTTCCCACCAGGTGGGCTTTATTTTTTCGCGGTCCCAGATCTTGAGGAAGTCGGCTGTTTCGCTGAAGCCGGCGCCGGGGGCCGCGGCGGCGAAGAGTCCGGCGTGATGCGCGGCGATGTGCCAGACGGCGGCGCCGCCCATGCTGAAGCCGCGGATGAGGATGCGATTTTCGTCGATGGGGTAGTGGCGCTTGATGGCATCGAGGGCTTCAAAGAAGTCGACTTCGCCGGCGAAGCGGTTGGCGTTGCAGTAGCGGCCGTAGAGGTGGACCACAATCGTATTGGGCGGCGTAAATTCACCGGGGTTGCGCATGCGGTCGGTGAGGAAATTTACTTCGCTCAGCGTCTCTCCGCGACCGTGAAACCAGGCGTCGAGCCGCCATTGATGGGGAAGTGACGGCGAGTAGGTGGGCGGAACGACGAGGCCGTAGGGTTGGACGCTCTTGTCGATTTTGGAGATGTAACCGCGGACCACAAGGCCGGTGGCGGTGGTCCAGGGCGCTTCGCCCTTTTCGAGTTGGGCGGCGCGGATCTGACCCTGGCGGAGGAGTTCCTTGGCCTTGAAGATATCTTCCTGCTTGAAGAATTCGTTGTAGGTGAGGGCGTAGCGGGCGGCCTCGTGGAAGATCTGCACATCGGGTAGCAGCGGGTTGTCCTGTAGCTTTTCGATGGCCTGGGCGAGGCGTTTGAGTCCGGCTTCCAGATCCTTCTTATCCTCGGGCGAGACGGCGACGCCGGGAGGCGGGACGGGGCGGATATCAACTAGCTGCGCAAAGAGCGACGCGGAGAACAGGAAGAGTACTGCGATGCGTTTCATGGTGGAAAGCATAAATTATATATGATGATCAGGTTATGGCTTTGAAACTTTCAAGACGTGAATTGGGCATGGCGGCCCTGGCCGGAACGATGATGGCGCAGGCGCAAGAGGGGACGGCTGAGGCGCCGCTGGAAGACCAGGCGCTGGATCCGGTTTACTGGACGCGGATGCGGCACGATGCGGCTCCGCTGCGGATGGCGTTTCACGCCGATAACAAGAAGCAGGCCGAGGCGTGGCAAAAGCGGCTGCGGGGGAAGGTGACGGAACTGCTTGGCGGATTCCCCTCGTCGAAGACGCCACTGAATGCGCGGATTGTTTCGGTGAAGGAGTTTCCCAATTACCGGCGGGAGCGGTTTGTGTTCACCAGCCGGCCAGGCGTAATGGTGGCGGGGTATGTGTTGACGCCGAAGAAATCGAGCGGTCCGCATGCGGCGATGGTTTGCGTGCCTGGTCATGGGCGTGGTGTGGACGACATCGTCGGGATTGATGAAAAGGGCAGGGAACGCGAGGACAAGGCCGGATATCAGCACGACTTTGCGATTCAGGCTGTGGAGCACGGGATGGCCGCGGTGGCGATTGAGCCAATGGCGTTCGGGTGCCGGCGCGATGCCAGGACGAAGGGTAAGGGCGCGGGGACTTCCGCTTGCCAGCCCGCGGCCGGTGCGGCGCTGTTGTTTGGCGAGACGATGATCGGGTGGCGCGTTTACGATGTGATGCGGACCATCGACTTTATTGAGACGCGGAAGGACCTGGACAGCGCGCGTGTGGGATGCATGGGGATTTCCGGCGGTGGAACTGTGACGTTGTTCTCATCGGCTCTGGACCCGCGTATCAAGGCGGCGATGGTGAGCGGATATTTGAATACGTTCAAGGATTGCATTTTGAGCCTGTCGCACTGCATCGATAATTATGTTCCGGGGATCCTGCAGTGGGCCGAGATGTATGATGTGGCCGGGTTGATTGCGCCGCGGCCGCTGTTTGCGGAGTCGGGCACGCGGGATCCGATTTTTCCCATTGCGGCGAGTAAGGAAAGCTTCGCGAGGGTGAAAAAGATTTACGGTGTGTTTGAGGCCGATGGATCCGTGGAGCATGAGGTGTTCGAAGGGGAGCACCTGTTCCATGGGGTGAAGGGATTGCCGTTTTTGGCGCAGCAGTTGAAGGTGGGGTAGGTGCGCGGGCGCTTCGTAGCTTTTATACGGCGATAGACTTCCAGTTTTTGATCAAGTGTTCGGCCGTTCGCCAGCACAGCGCCTGCACCGTCTGAGTGGGATTGCGGGCGCCGCTGGTTCCCATCACCGAGGCGCCGAGAATGCCGAGGTTTGGCACTTCGTGGGAGAAGCCCCAGCGATCGACTACGTTGGTATCGGCATTGTCGCCCATGCGCGTTCCGCCGTAGGCATGAGTGGAGACGCCGGGCGGATTCATGGGGCGGCGCACCACCTGACTTGCTCCGGCGGAAAGGAACCACTGCTCCATCTTTTTTTGCGCGAAGGCGATGGCGCGGAGTTCATTGTCCTTGGGGCCGCAGGTGATGCGGCAGACGGGGTCGCCGAGCGGGTCGCGGACCTCTGCATCGAGGTCGAGGAAGTTTTCCTCATAGGGGAAGCTCGAGGTCTGAATGTGGGCGGCGGTCCAGCGCGCGCCGTTTTCGTGGATGAATGATTTCCAGCGGGATCCCCAAGCGGGAGCGCGCCCGAAGGTATCCATGCTGGCCGATTGAATAGGGTGCATTTCATTGAAGACGTGCAGATTGGAACCGCCGATGAAGCCGAGGCCGGTGTGATCGTAATTGTCGTCGGCCCATTCGTCGACGACCATGCCCTGTGCGGGCGTTCCATACCAGACGTTGAGATCGTAAGGGAACAGCGCGAGGACACCGCCGTTGCCGTAGGAGACCCAGTGCCCGAAGTAGTGCCTGCCCACTTGCCCGTGATTGTTCGAAAGGCCTTTGGGATATGCCTTCGATTTCGAGAGCAGCAGCAGGCGGGTGTTCTCGTAGGTATAGGAACCTAGCAGCACGGCGCGCGCGGGCTGGAAGTACTCGGTGCCATTGCGCAGATATTGGACTCCGCTGACACGGCCGCCGGCGGCGGTGAGGATGCGTGTGACGTGCGCGCGGTCGAAGATTGTCAGATTTTTTGTCTTCATCGCCTCCGGGATGGTTGTGACGGCGGTGGAATTCTTGGCGCTGATGTGGCAGCCGCCGCGGCTGCAATAGCCATGGAAGACGCAGGCGGGGCGGCCCTGGTGCTCCTGGGAGTTGATGGCGGCGGGAGGGCGAAACGGTTTCCAGCCGATTTGTTTTGCCGTGGCGGCCATGTGTTCCGTGAAGCCCGTGGTGCGCAACGGCGGCATGGGATATTCGCGGCTGCGCGGGCCTTCGAAGACGTTACCCTCCGCATCGAGCTTGCCGCGGATGTTGCCGGCCTTGCCGGACACGCCGATGGCTTGCTCCACGAGGTCATAGTAAGGTTCGAGGTCGTCATAGGTGAGGGGCCAGTCCTCCAGTGTCGAGCCCGTGGGAATGGCGCTTGGGCCATATCGCGCGATGGCGCGGCTGCGAGCCTGGAAATCCCACGGGTTGAGACGCCAGCTTTGCGCCCAGTAATGAAGGGAAGTGCCGCCGACCGCGTTCATCATCGGATGGACGGAGGTACGCGGCAGCGTGGGCGATGAGGGGCTGAGGCGCACGGTTGGTATTTCCCGGTTGGCCTTCTGCACGGAGTCCGGCCAGCCGCGCACGTTATTGTTGATCTCGTCCGGGCGGAAGCTGCGGGGATCGAGCCACGTGCCGGCTTCGATGGCGGCGACTTTGATTCCAGCGCGAGTGAGGGGGAGGATGGCGACTCCGCCGGCCGCGCCGAGTCCGATGACCGCCACGTCAACGGGAGGGAGCTTAGTGGCCATGGGCTGCTCCGGAGGTGCGCAGCTTCTTGATCGGCTCGCGGAGGCGCTGATCTTCGGCGGAGACTGCCATTCGCGGACCGGGGTAGCGCAGGAGATCCCAGCCGGCGTAGTTCCGATTGCCACCGTAGGCGGGATCTCCGAACATTCCTTCGAAGGTGAGCTGGCGCATGCGATAGAAGAATGTCCGGGAATCCGGCGTGAAGCCGGAGGCGCTGTTGTCTTCGAGAGCTGTGAGGACGGCGTCCTGCCTGGCTGGCGTCAGATCCGCCAAGGGTGCGTCCTGCGTGGCGCGGGAGAACGCGTCCACCGCGGCTAGAGACTTGACGAAGGCCGGTTTTTCTTCGGCCAGTGCTGTTGCGAAAGAGCGGTCAAAATAGACGGCGACTCCGCACTCGCGGGCGCCGGGGCCATTTTCGTCGGTGGGGATGAGGCGGTCAACGAACGCCTCGATGAGGCGCAACTGCGCGGTGGAGAAAGACGGCTGGGCGGCGCGGCCGATGGATGCGAGCGGGACGAGGGGCGCGGTGGTGAGGATGTCGCGCCGGGAGAGGCCGTGGGATTTCTGCACGGCGATCAGTATATCTGCCGCTCTACTTCAAGGCAAGGTAGAGCCGTGCAGCGGATTCGCCAGATGGCGGTAGAAGCCGAGATCGTCTGACGTGAAGAGCTTGGTGGCGAAGATGATCTGTCCGGCGTGTTCGGAAAAATGCGAGACCACGTGATAGACGGCGTGCAGTTTGCTGACCTCGTAGCCCTGCACGACGGTGAGTTCCACCAATTGTTCCGGCGTGAGGGACTGGATGACGGCGACTGTTTCGTTGACGCGATCGCGCAAGCGGGTTTTCAATTCAGACGCGCTGACGTCTCCGCGGGCGGCGAACTCCGCGTCGCGGTCCCGAAGGTCCGGCGCGCCTGCTACACCCGACAGAATCCACTGGCCCAGGTTGCCGCAAAGATGCAGGACGAGATTGCCGACGGCGTTTTGCTTGTCGGTGTCGCGGGCCCAGATCTGGTCGTAAGTCAGCTTGTCGAGACACGTTTCAATGCGCTCTTCGTACTGCGTGAGTTTGCCGGTTGAGTATTTCAGGAAGTCACGGTGCATGATTGTATTATTAGTAAATGAGTACGCCCACGTTGACGCCGCCCGAGACGGTACAGGCCGAGGTATTAACGGCCGCAGAGCAAACCATCTCGCTTGAGAAAGAATACCTCTTACAGAACTATGGGCGCTACCCGCTGGTTCTGCGCAAAGGCAAGGGATGTTATGTCTTCGACACCGAGGGCAAACGATATCTCGACCTGATATCCGGGATCGGCGTGAATGCGCTGGGGCACGCGCACCCGCGCATCGTCAAAGTGATTCGCGAGCAAGCGGGCGTGCTGATTCATACCTCGAATCTTTACTACAACGAGTTCCAGGGCAGGCTGGCGAAGAAGCTCTCCGAGATCAGCGGCCTGCAGCGCACCTTCTTCTGCAACTCCGGCACGGAGGCAATGGAAGGCGCGTTGAAGATGGTGAAGGCGCACGGGGCGAAGATTGATCCGGGAAAGTTTGAAATTGTCTCGATTGAAAATTCCTTTCATGGCCGGACGATTGGCGCTATCTCGGTGACCGGTCAGCCGAAGTACCGTAAAGATTTTGAGCCGCTGCTGCCGGGTGTGAAGTTTGTGCCCGCCAACGATGTGGCGGCGCTGGAACAGGTGGTGTGTGAGCGCACGGCGGGCATTTTGCTGGAGAGCATTCAGGGCGAGGGCGGCATCTATACGATGAGGCCCGATTTCGTACGCAAGGCCCGCGAGCTTTGCGACCGCTTCGACGCGTTGCTGGTGGACGATGAGATTCAGTGCGGCGTGGGGCGGACCGGCAGCTACTTTGCCTATCAGTTGCTGGACCCGGTGGTGATGCCTGACATTATGACCGCGGCTAAGCCGCTGGCGTGTGGAATTCCTCTGGGTGTTGTGGTGGCGAATGAGCGCGCGGCGAAGTCGATTGCGCCGGGAATGCACGGGTCCACGTTTGGCGGCGGCGCGCTGGCGTGCCGGGTGGCGCTGGAATTCCTGGATGTGCTGGAGGGGCTGCTGCCTTCGATTCACCAGGTGGGCCGGTATTTCCGGATGCGGTTGGATGAGCTGGCGCGGAAGCATAGTTTCGTGAAGGAAGTGCGTAGCACGGGGTTGATGATTGGGGTGGAGCTGACGGTTCCCGGAAAGCAGTTGGTGTCGGATGCGATGGCTGAGGGGTTGTTGATCAATTGCACGCATGACACGGTGCTGCGGTTTTTGCCGCCGTATATTTTAACGGAGAAGGATGTGGACCGGGCGGTGAAGGTGCTGGCGAAGATTTTTAAGAATTTTAAGCCGGAAGAGGCTGGGGTGGTGGGGGCGCACTGAGTTTCGGCGCGCCGACCGACGTAAGCTGAAGCGTGAGGGAACGTCGCGGCGAGCTTCGACCCGAAATCCGCGTTCGTGAATCGGCGGTTTGCGGCAGGAAATCGCGCAGGGCTTGCAATAAGACATCGGTGCGCCAGAAGAACATTCCCGCGTTCCAATAGAACTTGCGCGCGGCTAAGGAAATCGGCGGCCTTGGCGGCGTCCGGTTTCTCGCGGAAGCTGAGGACGGATTTCGGATGGAGGGAGCCCGGCGTGACGCCTTCGGGAAACTCTACGTATCCGTAGCCGGTTTCTGCCCAGCGCGGTTGAATGCATGGTGAAGAAATGCTGTAAAAGATCGAGGATGTGGTCGGTGCCGATGGCAGGATCCGCCAGGCGGCCCGTTGTCGTGTCGTAGGACCAGTAGATGATCAGCGGCTTTCCGATGATGTTCTCGCGCGGGACGAAGCCCCGGTAGCGGCGGTCGAGGGAATTGTCGCGGTCATCGCCCATCGCGAAATAGAAATGCGGGGGAACCGAGCTTCTTTGGCGCCTTGACCCGCCGGATGCCGGCTGCAAGATGGCGCCAGTTGACGTGATTCCAGGTGAATTCGGTGGCGAGTGACGACCGCCTTGTTGAGAGAGACAGTCTGGGTCGTGGAGCGCCGATGCCGTTATACTAGGGACGAAGGCAGGAGCACCATGGACGCATTGGCGGAGAAGCCGGACGGACGATTGCGCGAGTGGAAACCGGAGACGGCGGCAGAGGCCCGGGAGCGGATCACCGAGGTTATCGAACTCGCCGATCACGACATCCTCGATCTCGCGCGCTCGCGCGCCGCCGAACAGGAGATCCTCGACCTGCTCGATGAACCCCCAACCCGGTGAGATCTGGCTCGCGGACCTCGGGCTCGCTGCCAAGACGTGTCCCGTCGTGATCGTCTCACGCCAAGACCCTGACCCACCACGATCCCTCGTTTTGTACGTGCCTCTTACCACCCAGCGAAGGGACAGTCCGTATGAGGTGCCGCTGCCGCGGCTTCCGTTCCCTGATCGTGAATCAGTCGCCAATGTTCAAGGGTTGGGATCTCTGCCGACCGTGCGCCTTGAACGCAGAATCGGCAGGTTCTCGGCAGGGGTGATGGAACACCTGGAGGACGCGCTCGCCTTTGCCTTGGATATCGAACGGGCTTCCGAATAACGGATCAGCCGATCACGCATTCCACAGCGCCCTGCCAGTTGGATGTGTAGTCGGAATCTCGTCAAAGTGGAGCTCGGGCGAATCAGGCGTCCGGAAGTTGTCCAGACGGGCGGTTCCTCGAAGAAGATCGATAAGCCCTACAACAGATCTTCGCGCTTTCGTTTTTCTAGGGCTGATACCAGTTTTCCCACTTCCTGGGCGCGGCCGCGGTCGGCTATCAGCAGTGCGTCTGGCGTGTCCACCACGATCAGGTCCTTGACGCCGAGCAGGGCCACCAGTTTACCCTTCGCATCCACATAGTTTCCTGAGGAGTCCTGCAGCAGGGCGTCGGCGATGATTACGTTTTCATCGGCGTCGTGCGGGAGGAGTTCGTAGAGGGCGTTCCAACTGCCTACGTCGTTCCAGCCGAATTCGTCCGCCGCGATGCCTACTACGTTGCGCGCCTTTTCGAGGACGGCGTAGTCGATGGAAATGTTCTCGCACTGCGGGAACGTCACGGCCAGTTTCTCCGCGAATTCCGCCTCCGTGAATCGGGGTAGAGTTGCCAGCAGCGCGGCGGTTTGCGGCAGGAAATCGCGCAGGGCCTGCAATAAGACATCGGTGCGCCAGAAGAACATTCCTGCGTTCCAATAGAACCTGCGCGCGGCTAGGAATTCAGCGGCCTTGGCGGCGTCCGGCTTTTCGCGGAAACTGAGGACGGATTCCGGATTAAGGGAGCCCGGCGTGACGCCTTCGGGAAACTCTACGTATCCGTAGCCGGTTTCCGCCCAACGCGGTTGAATGCCCAATACCGCGATGCCGCCGGAGTCCGCTGCACGGAAGGCGGGGCGGAGGAGTTCGATGTAGCGGTCCGGCCTGCTGATCATGTGGTCAGCAGGGAATACGCCCATCACGGAGCCGGGATCCAGGGATTGCAGAATTTGGGCCGCCAGTCCGATGGCCGGGGCTGTGTTGCGTTGGGCGGGCTCGGCTAGAATTTGCGCGGCGGGGACTTCCGGGAGCTGGCTGACGATTTCGTCGCGGAGATGGTCGTTGGTCAGGATCCAGATTTTGTCTGGGCTCAGGACAGGGCGCAGGCGGTCTACTGTTTGCTGGATCAGTGAACGGTCTCCGTCGAAGGCCAGGACTTGCTTTGCCTTTGACCGGCGGCTTCTTGGCCAGAAGCGTGTTCCGCGCCCGCCTGCCAGAATGAGGCCGTAGTGATGGGGATTGGTCATTTGGGTTGGTAAGTGGGGCCGGCGAGGGCGCCGGCTGCGGGCCTGGGGGCCCGCCGTCCTCAGTTTAAGGGATAGGGCAGTACTCGCCGGAAGGTGCGATCCCAGCGGGTCTTGGTGAAGAAGTGCTGGGCCAGATCGAGGATGTGGTCGAGGTTGATGTTGCCGTCGGCGAGTTGCTCGGTTGGCGCGTCGTAGGACCAGAAGATGAAGACGGGTTTGCCGATGATGTTTTCTCTTGGCACCAAGCCCCAGAAGCGGCTGTCGGCTGAATTGTCGCGATTGTCACCCATGGCGAAGTAAAACCCGGGCGGCACTACCAGGTCGCCTTGCACTACGTTGTCGCGCAACATCTCGAGGCCGCGGGGATAGATCTGGATGTCCGGATTGACCTGGGGGAAGTTGTTCAGGTAGGAACTCGACTGGTCCTGCATGAGGAGTTTGTAGGGTTCCACTTCCGGCTTGCCGTTTACGAAGACCTGTTTGTCCACGATGTGGATGCGGTCGCCGGGAATCCCGATGGCGCGCTTCACGTAATTCTGGCTGATGTCGAGCGGATAACGGAAGACGATGACGTCGCCGCGCTTTACCTGCGTATAGGGCAAGAGATATTTGCTGAACCTTCCGGGAGGCGCGTAGGCCAGCTTATCCACTATCAGGTGATCGCCGATGAGCACCGTATTTTCCATGGACCCGGTGGGCACCACGAATGCCTGCAGCAGGGTGGACGTGCCGAACAGCAGCAGCAAAATCGTGACGGTCCACTCCGAGATGAAATTGCGGACAGGCTCAGTTTCTGGAGGGGTAGCCATGGATCAGTTGCAGTGTCCGGTTCCACCGCGTCTTAGTGAAGAAATGCTGGAACAGATCGATGATGTGGTCGGTGCCGATGGTGGGGTCCGCGAGGCGGTCCGTCGTAGTATCGTACGACCAGTAGATGATCAGCGGCTTTCCGATGATGTTCTCGCGCGGGACGAAGCCCCAGTAGCGGCTGTCGAGGGAATTGTCGCGGTTGTCGCCCATGGCGAAATAGGAATGCGGGGGGACTACAACCTCTCCGTTCACTACGTTGTGTTCCAACATTTCCAGGGCACGATCACTCAAAGAGTGATACGGCTGGCTGGGAAAATTGTCACGGTACGGATCGAGATAATTCGCCTTGTTCACCTTATAGGGTTCGTTCAGCTTTTCGCCGTTGCGGAAGACCTGTTTGTTTTCGACACGGATGCGATCGCCGGGAATTCCGATGACCCGCTTCACGAAGGTCTGCCGGATGTCCACGGGATAGCGGAAGACGATGATGTCACCGCGCTTCACCTCGGTGTAGGGGAGGATGTATTTGCTGATGGTGCCCGGCGGGGCGAAGGCGAGTTTATCCACCAGGAGATGATCTCCCACCAGAAGGTTATCTTCCATGGAGCCGGTGGGAATGACAAACGCCTGCACCAGCGTGGTGGTGCCGAAGAGCAGCAGGAGGATGGTGACGGTCCATTCCGCGATGGTGCCCCTTTGTGGTTCCTGTTTATCGACCTTGGTCTCAGCCGGGGCGGGAGGGGAAGTAGTTTTTTCGAGGCTCACTAGGTTTCATTTTAGCTCAGAAACCTAGCTTAGGCCCGAGGGTGGTGCTGAAAATCGTCTTAGCCGGAAAACTTCGATGAACGAGACGTAGATGTTCAGAACGCCCAACCCGCTGATCGCGCCGCGGAAATAGGGACTGGCCCAAATGGAGGAGGCCCACAGGGGCAGGGAAGAGAAGTAGTTGAGATCCCATTCGCTGGCCCAGGGAAAAACCAGCAGAAAGACGCCGAGCTCAAAGCAGAAGATGACGGCGAAGAGTCCGGCGAGCTTGTGGTACCACTTGTAGCGCGCGAGCCGAGGCTCTGGCGCAGTTTCCGGTACCGTATCCGGCTGGGCCAGATGCTCTGGCTCAGGCATGGGCTTCATTCGCCGCCACCTCACTCTGATCGTAACCCGTCCAGATCTCATAGGGGCATGCTAGACGGACCGGCTCAAAGCTAAAGCGGTGAAGTAGCGTCGGCCCGTGTTTCTGGATGGCTTCGAGGTGTTCGGCGGTACTGTAACCTTTGTGTTTGGCGAGACCCAGGTGGGGGAACACTTCATCCCAGCGCCGCATGCATTCGTCGCGGTGAGTTTTGGCAAGAATGGAGGCGGCGGCGATGCAGCGGCATTTGGCGTCACCATGGATGATGGCTTCCTGCGGCAGCGCAATGTCGATCCTGACGGCATCTACCAGCAAGTAATCGCACTTGGGAAGAAGGCGCTCCACTGCGCGGCGCATGGCCAGCCGCGCGGCCTGATAGATATTGATCCGGTCGATCTCATAGACGTCCGCTGCCCCAACTGCCCAAGCTACAGCTCTTTCCTTGATTCGCTCCGCCAGCACCGCCCGGACCTCAGGCGCGAGCAGTTTGCTGTCGCGCAGGCCGCGGATGGGACGATCGGGCGACAAGACAACCGCAGCGGCAACGACCGGCCCGAACAGTGAGCCGCGGCCCGCTTCGTCCACGCCGGCCACCAGGCGATAACCGCTGGCGCAGACTTCCCGTTCCCGTTTTCCCTGACAAGCAAACGCCAGCTTTTTCGGGGGCGGCAACGGATCTCCGGTCTACTTGGCGCGTTCTTTCAGACGCGCCGCTTTGCCCCTCAACCCGCGCAGATAGTAAAGCTTCGCGCGACGCACCCGGCCGGTACGAATGACGTCGATGTGATCGACTACGGGAGCGTTCACCGGGAAGATGCGCTCGACGCCCTGGCCGAAGCTGATTTTGCGGACCGTGATGGTTTCGCCCATTCCGGTGTTGTGCTTGCAGAGAAGGACGCCTTCGAATGCCTGCAGCCGTTCCTTGTCGCCTTCCTTGATTTTCACGTGCACCTTAATGGTGTCTCCAGGGCGGAACTCCGGCAAATCCGTCCGCTTGTTCTTGTTCAACACTTTCGTCAACATCGCGTTTTGCATATTCTTTCCTTATCCCCAAAATCTTACGCGGGGTTCAGAAGGTCCGGCCGCATCCGAGCCGTCTTTTCTTCCGCCGCTTTCCTGCGCCATTTCCGAATCTGCTCGTGATTCCCGCTGAGCAGCATTTCCGGAACCTTCCACCCTCTAAACTCCGCCGGCCTCGTATACTGCGGGCAATCCAGCAGCGCCGTACCGTGCCCTTCCAAACTGAACGATTCCCACACCGCCGAGGCTTCGTTTCCGAGCACACCGGGCAGCAAACGGGCCACCGTATCCACAATCACCGCGGCCGCCAGTTCGCCGCCGCTCAACACATAATTCCCGATGGAGAGCTCTTCGTCGGCCAAATGCTCAGCCACGCGCTCATCCACCCCTTCATATCGGCCACAAATCAGAAGCAACTCATCTGCCTCATCGGCCAGCCGCCGCGCCACGCCCTGGTCAAAGACCCGGCCCTGCGCCGAAAGCAGAATTGTCTTCTGCTTCGCGCCGCGAACCGGCCAGATGGACTCCACCGCAGCGAACAGCGGTTCCGGCTTCAGCAGCATTCCTTCTCCGCCGCCAAAGGGCCTGTCGTCCACCGTCTTATGGCGGTCGTGCGTCCAATCCCGCAGGTTGTGGATGCGAATGTCGAGTGCGCCTGCCTGATGCGCTTTCGCTACCACTCCATGCTCAAACGGACCGCGAAAAAACTCCGGAAAGATGGTTAACAAGTGAAAGGTCATAGTTCCTTTAACCCTTCGGGCAAATCCACCACGATCCGCTTTGCGGCCACGTCTATCTCAACCAAAAACTTTTTGGCGAAGGGAATCATCAATTCCTTTTCGCCTTTTACCACCAGGATTCCGGTCCCGCCGAAATCTTCCCACTTCGTTACCAAGCCCAGTACGGCGCCGTCTTTCTCCACTACCTGACAATCGATCAGGTCGGAATGGAAGTATTCGCCTTCCGGCACCGGCGCCCGCTCCTCGATCGGAATACGGAGTTCATATCCCTGTAACTCTTCCGCGGCGGTCATTGTATCGATGCCGCGAAACTTGAACACCGGGTTGCTGCGGTATTCCCAGACCGATTCAATTTCGACCGGCTTTTCCCTGCCATCGGGCCCATACAACTTGCACTGCTGCAATTCGTCGAAACGCGAAAAGCGCGTCCCCATTCCGTCCGCTGCAATTTCCCCCCGGATGCCGCGGGCTCGCAGCAAACGGGCCAAAGTCACCCAGCCGGAAGGCAGAAATCTACTCCAGAATGTCCAGCGTAAATCGCCGGTTCAGCTTCATTCCCGCCGCGCCCAAGAGCGTCCGAATCGATCGCGCCGTGCGGCCCTGTTTGCCGATCACCTTTCCCAGATCGGTCGGGGCGACCCGCAATTCCAACAACGTGGCTTGCTCGCCCTCCACTTCCCTCACGGCCACTTCTTCCGGGATATCGACCAGAGCTTTGGCGATCTCTTCCACTAAATCCTTCATCCCTGGCATGAAGTTGCTCTCCTTCCCGTTACGCCGCAGGTTGTTCGGCGGGCACCGGCGGATTGTTCTTCAACAAACGCGCCACGGTATCGGAGGGCTGTGCTCCATTCTTCACCCAGTGTTCTACGCGGTCATGCTTGATCACTACTTCTTTAGGCTTCGAAACGGGGTTGTAATGTCCCACCACTTCCACCGCGATGCTATTGCGGGCGCGTTCTTTCTCGATTACCACCAGCCGGTACGTCGGCTTCTTCTTGGCGCCGAAACGCGCCAGTCGAATCATTAACATTTACTGTTGCTCCTAAATCCTTTTATGACCCACCGAACATGCCGCCCAAACCCGCGGGCAGCTTGAAATTGCCTAACTTCTTCCCCAGCATTCCGCCTGAGAAAGTCTTCATCATTTTACGCGCTTGCGAATACTGTTTCAGCAGGGCGTTCACATCCTGCACAGTGGTGCCGCTGCCCTTGGCGATCCGGCGGCGGCGCGCGCCGTTGATGATCATGTGATTCACGCGTTCTTTCATCGTCATGGAGTCGATGATGGCCACCACGCGGGTGATTTCGCCTTCGTCGACCTTGACGTCTTTCAAACCCTTGAGCGGGCCGAGCTGCGGCATCATGCCGAGCAGGCCTTCCAGAGGGCCGAGTTTGCGCAACTGGCGTAACTGGTCGCGGAAGTCTTCGAGCGTGAACTCGTTGTCGATGAGCTTGCGCTGCATTTCTTCGGCTTTCTTGTGATCGATGTTCTGTTCGACTTTTTCGATCAGCGAAAGCATGTCGCCCATGCCGAGGATGCGCGAGGCGACGCGGTCGGGGTGGAAGGGTTCGAAGGCATCGGACTTTTCGCCTACACCGACGAACTTCAGAGGCTGGTCTGTGACCGTGCGGATGGAAAGGGCCGCACCGCCACGCGCATCGCCGTCCATTTTCGTGAGAATGACGCCGGTGATGCCGAGGCGCTTGTGGAATTCTTCGGCCGACTTTACGGCGTCCTGGCCGGTCATGGCGTCGGCTACGAACAGGACTTCGGAGGGCGCGAGCAGGGTCTTGAGTTCCTGCAGCTCGGTCATGAGGTCTTCGTCGATATGCAGACGGCCCGCGGTGTCGACGAGGAGCACGTCGCGCCCGGTTTGGACGGCTTCTTTCCTGGCGGAACGGGCGAGGTCGATTGGCTTTGTTTCGCCGGGCGTTCCTTCGTATATGGGAACTTTGACTTCGCGCGCGAGGATGCTGAGCTGTTGACGGGCGGCGGGGCGGTAGACGTCGACGGAGACGACGATGGGGTTGTGGCCGTTCTTGGACAGCCACTTGGCTAGCTTTCCTGTGCTGGTGGTTTTGCCCGAGCCCTGGAGGCCGACGACCATGAGGACGCTGGGCGGCTCGTTCGAGAAACGCAGCTTTGCCTGGTGCGTGCCGAGGATGCGGATGAGCTCGTCGCGGACGATCTTGATGACCTGCTGGCCGGGGGAGAGCGCCATGAGGACTTCTTCGCCCATGGCCTTTTGCCGAACGTTTTCAATGAGCTGCTTGACTACACGGAAGTGCACGTCGGCTTCGAGAAGGGCGACGCGGATCTCCCGCAGCGCGGCTTCCATGTTCTCAGCCGTGAGCTTCCCATCGCCGCGCATGTTCTTGAACACGCGCTGCAGTTTTTCCGATAAGTTATCAAACATGATGATACTTCAGGTGTTCA
>JBDUEM010000144.1:0-18375 GCA_040002435.1 Bryobacteraceae bacterium | reverse complement strand
TCGGATCTTATGAAGAGCGGGACCTTATCAATGTTCTGATTTCCCAGGCGGAACGCTTTCAGAAGCAACTGGAATGGCTGTCCTGGATCGGCGCGCTCACCGGTTTTCACGATCCCCGAGTCATTCGGCTGTTTGCGTCCCTGATCACCACCGAATCGCACGCTGAGCTGCTATTCGCGCTCGCCAATTATCTGCGGGTGCAGCCTCTGGGATTCATCCGAAGTGAACTTGGTGCGGCGCTGATGCAGAACGAGTGCGTGGCGCGGGCCCGCGCCGTTGCTTCGGTTCTCGCGGCCCATCCTTTTCGCTCAGCGGGCGAGGCGTTGCGGATCGGGCTGTTGGAGCCGGACGGGACAACTCCGCTGCCGATCCTCTCCGCGGCGGTCGCCGAATGGCTGAATGAATTAGCGGGCCCGTTCCAATTAGAAGCGCAACTCGAGCTGCGACGGCAGGGCGCACCGACTCTGGGGGCGCTGGTGGCCCACTGGGACGGCCTTTCGGAAAGCCCCAGGAAGTGGCTCCTGGCGTGGGCGGCCGAGACTGATCCTGATTTGGTTCTCGATCCGATTCGCGAAGTGCTCACAAACCGGCCCGAAGCCTTGATATTAGCGGCGCTCGAGGCAGCGGCTAAATTGAAGGAACATCCGCCTGATCTCGGAATCGTGATCATTCCGCTCCTCAAGCACACTGACGAGCTGATTCGGCGCGCGGCCGTCCTTGCATGCCGCTCGGCTTTCAACTGGCGGCTCTTGTTCGAGAACGATCCATCCGTCCTGGTTCAACAGGCATGTATTGCCAGGATCGTGGACTTGGAAGGACAGCAGGCGGTTTCTTTCGCTTTGCAGCAACTGGCTGACCCGGATTGGCGCATTCGTGCCGCCGCGGCAGATGGTCTCGTGACGTTAGGAGAATCGGCCGTTCGGGCGGCATTCCGGCTCTTGCCGGAAGCTGACGAATCTGTCCGCATCGCCATCGCACGAATGGTCATCCACTTGGAAGACGAAGAGCTTGCCACTGAATTCGTTCGCGAACTTCAATAGCGAGATGCGTACGGATTTCCTCGCCTAGATCCGTATCGCTGGCATCTCCAGCGAAAGCGCTTCCATCAATCTTGTAGTTAGTCAGCCTACATCCTAACTGTCTACTCTTATTTTCGAAAAAGTTTATCACTCGGCGATCGCGAATCTTTCGTTGACAAATGCGATAAACGTTGGTAGCTTGTATTAACTTTACTATGGTTAACTATAAGTACAAAAACATGGTGAAGGTGTTTATGGCCCTCCTGCTTGCGATGGGGATGTCAGCCCAAACGCCTGAGCAGGAACGCCGATTGGAGCGCCTGGAGCAAAAAATGCGCCAGCTCGATCCAACTTTTGCGATCGGCGCCGGCTCCTGGGAAGAACGATTGGCTCTCCTGGAACAGAAGCTCGATTCCGTACTCGCGTCGTCCCGATCTCCGCGGACAAAGTCGGAGCCGGCCTCACCAGAGCCAGAATCAGAACCGAAACCAGAACCAGCGAAAGAACCCTTCAGCCTGGTTTCGGTGAAGGGCGATTACGAATCCTCCAACGACAGTGAATCCCGTATGCCAGTTGCAGGGTACATGGAGGCGCATTTCAATAAGAACCGCGGGGAACCGGGGCAGGCGGATTTCCACCGGTTTGTTCTGTTATTTGGACACAACTTCTCCCGGCGAATTAAGTTTTGGAGTGAGTTGGAAGTGGAGCACGCCTTTGTGGAGGGAGGGGAGGAAACCGGCGAGGTCGCGCTGGAACAGGCCTACCTGGATTTCCTCATCAAGCCCTATTTCAACTTGCGGGCCGGGATGCTGCTGACGCCGGTTGGCCTGGTCAACGAACGGCACGAACCGCCGGCGTTCAACGGTGTGGAACGGCCGTTCGTAGAGACATTCATAATTCCTACGACGTGGCGTGAGCTCGGCTTTGGAGTCACCGGCGACGTAGGTCATGGCCTGCGCTATCGGGCGTACCTGATGTCGGCGCTGAATGCGACCGGGCTCAATGCCGAGGAAGTCCTTTCTAGCGCCAAGACAAATGGCTTCCAGGCCTCGTTCCGGAATCCGGCCAAAGCCCTGCGAGTGGAGTACGCGGGCGTACGCCGCTTGGTCTTGGGATTCAGCGGGTACACCGGTATAACAGGAAACCAATTCCTCAGCGTGAAGCCTGCGGTGAGCATCGCGTCATTTGACGGGCGCTACAGCTACCGGCGCCTGGACGTCCGGGGCCTGTTTGCCAATACCTGGATCAGCCAGGCCGGAAAATTGAACTTCGTTCTGCAACGGCAGGTCGGCTTCGGCGCTAATGTCGCCAGCGAAATGCGAGGCTCGTACATCGAACCGGCGATTCACGTCATGCCGCGCCGGCTGCGGCAGGATCTGATCCTGTTTACGCGCTACGAACGCTTTAACACCCAACAGCGCATGCCCCAGGGTTACCTTCCACTGGGCGAGTTCGACCGTAAGGCGCTGGTGACAGGTTTCACCTTCAAGCCGCATGCGGATATCGCCGTGAAATTCGACTACGTTTTGAACTACAACGCGAGCGCAGTGATTCGACCGGTCAACGCCGTCAACCTTGGTTTGGGATGGTGGTTCTGATGAGGAAGGTGTGGCTCTTCCTTGCCTGCTGCCTGTGTGCGGGCGTGTTTGCGCAGGACAGGAAAGATGTGCCGGCCCGAACCATCGCGATTACGGCCGAGCGCTTCGTCTTCACTCCGTCAAAAATACGCATCAAAGAAGGGGAGCTCGTGGAATTCATCCTGACCAGCGAGGACACGGAACACGGGTTCCTCATTCCGGGCACTTCCATTCACGCCATCATTCCGCCCAGAGGCAAAGGCGAACTAAGAGTGAAGTTCGTAGCCAATCGGAAGGGCGAGTTCTTCTTCGAATGCTCGCGAGCCTGCGGCGCGGGGCACAATCTCATGCGCGGCTCGATCGTTGTGAAATGACCCCATGAAATCTCTCCTGATGATCTCCACTTTGCTGATGGCTGCGTTGGCCGTCGTTAGTCAGACGCCTCCATCGCCCCCCGGCGGGCCTCTGCCTGGCCTCACCTCCGCGGAGTTGGAATTGTTCCGCGCCGGTCTGGAGGATTTCACAGAGGTGGAGGACGCCGAGGACGGACTGGGCCCGGCTTTCAACGGGACTAGTTGCGCCGTCTGTCACAGCGTGCCCGCGATCGGCGGCGTTAGCACCATCACCGAGGTCCGCGGTGGCTATCGCGATGAGGAGGGGAACTTCACCGCGCTGCATGGCGACACGCTCTATCATCTGTTTTCCGTGCCCGGCCATCGTTGCCAGGTGCAAATGCCGGAGGAGGTCAACGTGGTGGGCCGCCGTGCGCCCATTCCACTTTTCGGCGCCGGGCTAATAGAGGCGATTGCCGATGAAGCCATCCTTGCCCTTGAGGATCCCGATGACCGCAACGGCGACGGCATTCGCGGCCGGGCAGCACGCGTTGCGGATGTCGTATCGGGACGGGAACGGATTGGCCGATTCGGATGGAAAGCGCAGCATGCCACGCTGTTGAGCTTCGCCGGCGACGCCTACCGGAATGAGATGGGCATCACGAACGACTTGTTTCCGGAGGAATTCGCCCTCGGTATCACGCCCCAGCAGATGAAGGCGTGCGGATCAAAGGGTGGCATCGAGGACAAACGAAGCCGCCGGACCGGCCTGCGCGGCATCGATCACTTCGAATTGTTCATGCGTTTCCTGGCGCCCATTGAACGTGGACCGGTCAGTCCGGCAATCATCCGCGGTGAGGGTCTCTTCTCCGCCATCGGCTGTGCCGCGTGTCATGTTCCTGAGTTGAAGACCGCGCCCAGTTCCAATCCGGTGTTCGATAGAAAGCCGGTGCGGCTATACTCCGATTTACTGTTGCATGACATCGATACCGGCGACGGCATCCCGCAAGCCGCTGCCAAAGCGGACGAGATTCGGACCCCGGCATTGTGGGGCTTGCGATTCCGGCGGCCGCTGCTGCACGATGCCACCGCGGCGAACATTGAGGTCGCCGTATTGCGTCACCAGGGAGAGGCAAAGTTGGTCCGGCAGAAGTACGTTGAGTTGTCCAACGGCGAACGGCAGGATTTACTCGCTTTCCTTCGTTCGCTTTGAGCCCAGGTAGTCGACGCCGTCGGGTTTCTCGACGTCAACCCCAGCCTCCTTCATCACAGTGATCCACTTCGAGCCGGTCCCCGTGGTCATGCCGCACGAGCCCTTCCGCCAGATGCGATCGCGCTGAGTTTGCGATGCCTAGAATGAGCAACGTTTTTACGGTCTAGCCGCAACATCCGGGTGCGCAGCAACCCGCTGGCTTTTGGGCGCGCACAAAAGCGCTAAAGAATTTTCCGTCCACTTGCGGCGCCAGCGCATCCACATCGAGCCCCTGGCCGCTCAGAAAGGTTCGCGCGTCTTCGATGTTGTAGACTCGCGTGGGCTCGATATCGATTGACTGAAATCCGGCCCTTTTCAGCTTCGCGGTGTAATCGGTATCTTCAAGCGCACCCGCGATGCAGCCCACCCACAATAGAACCTGCTCGCGAATTTCTGGAAGCATCTCACCTTTGGTAACCACATCCGAAACAGCGAAGCGGCCGCCTGGCTTTAAAACACGAAAAGCCTCTTTCAGGACCTTGTCTTTGTCCGCCGAGAGATTAATGACGCAGTTCGAAATGATCACATCCACGGAGTTGTCGGGAAGAGGAATGTTCTCGATTTCCCCTTTCAGGAATTCCACATTTTCGATGCCTGACCTCTTCTGGTTCTCGCGCGCCAGGCTCAGCATCTCGTCGGTCATATCAAGGCCGTAAGCCTTCCCGGTCGCCCCTACCCGTTTCGCAGAAAGCAGCACATCAATGCCTCCTCCGGAACCAAGGTCAAGAACGGTCTCACCGGCTTTAAGCTCCGCCAGGGCCGTCGGGTTTCCGCAACCGAGGGAGGCGAGTACAGCTTCCTCGGGGAGCCCCAGTTTCTGCTTCTCTTCGTACAGGTTTGAGGTGATTGGGTCTACATCGGTGCCGCACGCGGCATCCGCTCCGCAGCAGGAGCTTCCACCGGAAGTAACCCGGAGGGCGGCCTGCCCGTACTTTTCCTTGACAATCTCTTTGATGTTTTCCATTCCGATTCTCCTTACTTACAGCAAACAATGTTTTGTGGTTCTACAGCCTTGTTTCGGGTGCAGCACTCGGCGTAGAGAAAGCCAAGCAGTTCTTGCAGGGTTTCGGCGTTGGCGCTATAGCGAAGAAAAGTTCCTTCGCGCCGTACCTTCACCAGGTCTTCGTTCTTGAGCTTGTCCAAATGGTGCGAGAGCGTGGAGTTCGGAATCTCAAGCTCCGCCCCAATCTCGCCGACTACCATTCCATTAGGGTGAGCGCTAAGAAGCAGGCGCATGATGCGCAGCCGGGCATCCGTTCCCATGGCTGCGAACATGTCCGCGTAACGTGCTACGGAATCCTCAATCGGTTTCCGTGCCATCAGTCCCACCCGCCAAAGGGTTCGTCGTCCTCGGTATCGTCCACAGGACCCGCGCTATGGCCGTAGGTTAGTGGAAAGCAAGCATTCAAGGGGGAGGGGAAGCAAATCATTTCTGTTTCCATACTTCTATTATCACGGAAATACGGAAACGTGTCAACAACAAAAAGGAAGATTGGCTAACCTTCGATGTGGCGCCTCAAATCGTCTACCCGGAAGCAATGCGCGAATGCCGTCTCTTTCAGTATCCGGCCCGTCCGCACCAGCTCCGCCAGGGACTGTTCCATCGTGATCATGCCGTCCGCCCGGCCGATAGAGATCTGCGACCGCAGTTGATGATCCTCTCCCCGGCGGATCAGGTTGCGGACCGCATCGGACGCCATCATTACTTCCAGAGCAGGATATCTCCCGACGCCGTCCGAGGCCGGCACGAGTTGCTGCGCCACAACCGCGAGAAGGGCCAGTGACAACTGCTGCCGGATCTGCGGCTGATGGCCGGTGGGAAACGAATCCAGGATCCGCGAAACAGCCTGCGACGCGTCGTTGGTGTGCAGCGTCGAGAGTACCAGGTGTCCGGTCTCGGCAGCAGTCAGCGCGGTCGCCATCGTCTCGGGATCGCGCATTTCGCCCACCAGTATCACGTCCGGGGTTTGCCGCAGAATACTGCGCAAGGAATTTACGAACGCCGGGGTGTCGTGTCCGACTTCGATCTGCTCCACAATCGAGTTGCGGTTGGGATGCTGGTATTCAATCGGATCTTCGATCGTTACAATATGATCCCGCCGCTTGTTGTTGATCAGGTCGATCAATGCTGCCAGCGTGGAAGTTTTGCCACAGCCCGTCGGCCCAGTCACCAGTACCAAACCTTGCCGCCGTTCGGCCAGGCGGCTTAAGCCGGGTGGCAGATGCAATGACTCGAGGGTAGGAATCCGCGCTGGCAGCAGGCGGATGCTTGCGGCGAGTGTGCCTCGTTGATGATGGACATTCGCCCGGAATCGCCCGATCGACTCGCGGACGAAGCAGAAATCCACCGACCTGGCCCGCTGCAGTTCTTCGAATTGGACAGCATCCAGCAGCGGGACAATCAGATGGGAAATGTCTTCCGACGATAGGATTGGCCCGGTCGCTGGCGTCAGCGCTCCGTTTACCCGCATGGCGACCGCGGAGCCGGTCACCAGAAGCACATCGGAGGCGTTGTGCTTGGCTGCGTATGACAGCAACTGATCGAGGCTGGCGGACACCGGAACCAGTTGAGGCGCTCGTCGTTCCTGAGCCCGCGAGCCTGGGGCCGCACGATTCAGTTCTTCGACAATCCGGGAAAGTTCGTTATCGTATCCTGCCATACAAAATATTTCCTATTTCGCTTGATTCGCTTTACTGACTTGCGCCGTCTAAATATTGACGGCTGCCGGGCAATCCCTGTGGAAACCGAATCGCGGGAGTCAAGCGTCCGTCTGTTACACTAGAGTAAATCGTAGAAGGTACGGGTTGTAACCCGAAAAGGCTGGAATTCTATGAATAGCCGCTTCAAATTGGTTATTGTCACATCGTCCACCGTTCTGGTGGTCTTCTTGCTATTGGGCGCTGTTCTCGGACGTAGCGCTTCTCCGGAAGACGCTTACCGCCATCTCGCCGTGTACACAGAAGTGCTTTCACGGATCAAGAGCGAGTATGTAGAAGAACCCGATATTAAGAATGTGACCCTCGGAGCGATGAATGGCTTGCTCGAATCCATCGACCCGTACGCCAGTTACCTGAATGCCGAGCAGTATAAACAATATACGAAGAACCAGGATTCGAAGAAGGCCAGCGTTGGTCTCATTCTTTCGAAGAAGTTCGGTTACGTCGGCGTTGTCGATTCCATCCCCGGTTCATCCTCCGCCAAGGCCGGTCTGAACACTGGTGATTTGATCGAAAGCATCGGCGGAGTTGCAACGCGCGACATGCCCCTTGCTTACGCAGAAATGCTGCTGGGCGGCGAACCCAACACTTCGGTTGAGCTGTCGGTGCTTCGGCTGCGCAAGCCGGAACCCCAGAAAATCACGTTGGCCAGGGCTGTGTTGAAGTACCCGGCTATTACCTCAAAGCTGCTGCCCGACGACATCGGCCTGATTAAGATCGAATCTCTCGATGGCACAAAAGTGAACGACGTAGCCGCCGCTTTGGCGCAGTTGCAGAAACAGGGCGCGAAGAAGTTTCTGCTCGACATGCGAAATTCCGCTTCCGGCAAACCGGAAGACGGCGCGATGCTGGCCAATCTGTTCCTCGACAAGGGAACGCTTACTTATCTGCAAGGCCAAAAAGTGCCGCGTCAGAATTTTGACGCCGACCCCGCCAAGGCTCTCTACAAACAGCAACTGGTGCTGATCACTAATCGCGGCACTGCGACTGCCGCGGAAGTGGCCGCCGCCGCGCTGCTGGACAGCAAGCGCGTGGAAATCGTGGGCGAACGGACGTACGGCGATGCCGCAATGCGCCGCGCCATTTCCATGGATGATGGCGGAGCCGTCATTCTCTCGGTGGCGAAATACTATTCCCCTTCCGGGAAAGCAATTCAAGATACGGGTGTAACCCCGACCATCCTGGTCACCGACACCGACATCGCTCCCGATGCTGACGAGGACGCCCAGTCCGATGCGCAGCCGAAGAAAGAGGGCGATCCGTTGATGAAACGCGCGATCGAAGTACTGACCAAAGGAAAAACGCAGCAAACCGCAAAGAAGGAGTAAGACAGCTCTCTCTCGACGCTATGCCAATGTACGAGTACAAGTGCCAGAAGTGTGGCCATGTTTTTGAACTGATCCAACGATTCTCCGATGCTCCGCTCACTGTTCACGAAGCCTGCGGCGGTGAGCTCGAAAAGTTAGTATCCGCCCCCGCATTCCACCTAAAAGGCAGCGGCTGGTATGCCACCGACTACGCTAAGGGTTCCGGGACAAATCCGGCTCCGAAGCCCGCAGGCGAAGGGGCTGCAAAGACGGAAACGAAGTCAGACGGCGGTTCAGACAGCAAGTCCGACAGCAAATCTGATTCGAAGAGTGATAGCACTCCCGCCCCGGCTGCATCCACTTCTTCTTCAAGCAAAGAATCGTCCACAAAATAACCGTTCGACAAAGTAGACTGGGAGAAGGAGCCCTGTATGTCATCCTCTCGTCGTCACTTTCTTCAGTCCGCGGCGGCTATCGGTGTGGCCGCCCAGACCCTCGCAGCACAGTCCGGCAAGAAGCTATCTCCCAACGACAAGATCCGCGTCGCACTGATTGGTGCCGGCGGTCAAGGCTCCGGCGATGCCGAATCCTCACTGGCGCAACCAGGAGTCGAGTTGGTTGCCGTCAGCGACATCTACGAAGGCCGTCTCACCCGCGCCAAGGAGCGTTGGGGCAATCACCTGTTCACCACTCGCGACTATCGCGAAGTGGTCGCGCGGCCCGATATCGACGCCATCATCGTGGGCACTCCCGACCATTGGCACGCCCAGATCTGCGTGGACGCGATGAAGGCCGGCAAAGACGTCTACTGCGAAAAGCCCATGGTGCAGAAAGTCGAAGATGGCCAGCGTGTCATCGATGCACAGAAGAGCAGCGGGCGCATCATGCAGGTGGGCAGCCAGCGCGTCAGTTCGATCGTCTACCAGAAGGCAAAGGACCTGTTCCGGCAGGGCGCCATCGGGCAGTTGAACATGGTGGAAGCCTGGTGGGACCGCAACTCCGCCATCGGCGCCTGGCAGTACTCCATTCCGCCCGATGCTTCCCCAGACAACATCGATTGGGACCGTTTCCTGGGCACTGCTCCTAAACGGCCTTTTGAGCCCATTCGCCTGTTCCGCTGGAGAAACTATCGCGACTACGGCACGGGCGTGGCCGGCGACCTGTTCGTTCACCTGTTTTCCGGTATGCACTTCATCACCGGAGCCATCGGACCCAGCCGCGTATTCGCTACGGGCGGCCTGCGTTTCTGGAAGGACGGACGCGACGTCCCCGACGTGATGCTCGGCCTTTACGAGTACCAAGCCACCGACCAACACCCCGCCTTCAACCTGGCCCTGCGCGTGAACTTCGTCAGCGGAGCGGGTGAGAGTTCCGGCTTCCGCTTTGTGGGCAGCGAAGGAATCATGAACGTCGGCAACGGCGTCACGCTGGCCAAGACGCCGCGCGAGTCTGAGCCCGGCTACACCATTGATACTTTTCCCAAGGCCGTGCAGGAAGAGTACCTGAAGCAGTATCACGAAAAGTATCCCGTACTGAGGCCCAATGCCGACGCGATCCGCCCGCAGGCCGAGGAGCGCTATATGCCGCCTCGGGGCTACAACGACCATCTCGACCATCACCGCAACTTCATCCAGGCCGTGCGCAACCGCGCTCCCGTGATTGAAGATCCCACCTTCGGCCTCCGGGCCGCCGGCCCCGCCCTCCTTTCGAATATGAGCTACTTTGAACAGCGTGCCTGCAATTGGGATCCACAGAACATGAAACTGAAAAGCTAATGCAGACCTCGGCGAACGACAAAATTCAAATCGCGCTCATCGGCGCGGGCGGCCGCGGCATGTCCGATGCGAAGACAGCGCGCCGCATCCCCGGAGTGGAACTGGTGGCCGCGGCCGACATCTACGACGGACGTCTTACACGATCGAAGGAACTGTTCGGCAGCCATATCTTCACCACACGCGACCATCGCGAAGTGCTGTCGCGCAAGGATGTGGACGCCATCATCATCGGCACTCCGGATCACTGGCACTCGCAGATCACCAAAGAAGCGCTGGCCGCCGGCAAGCATGTCTACTGCGAGAAGCCGATGGTCCACGATATCTCCGAAGGCAAATCGGTGATCGAAGCGCAGCAGGCCTCTGGCCGGGTTCTGCAAATCGGCAGCCAGTATGTCAGCTCGCTGGTGTATCAGAAAGCCCGCGAGTTGATGAAGGCCGGCGCCATCGGCGAATTGAACATGGTGGAAGCCTACCTGGACCGCAACACGGCGATCGGGGCCTGGCAGTATTCGATTCCTCCGGACGCCGCAACGTCCAACATCGATTGGGACCGTTTCCTCGGGAACGCCCCTAAGCGGCCTTTCGAGCCGGTTCGCCTGTTCCGCTGGCGCAACTACCGCGACTACGGCACAGGTGTTGCCGGCGACCTGTTTGTCCATCTCCTCTCCGGCTTGCACGTAGTGACCGGCTCCACAGGGCCGCGCCGCGTCTTCGCTACCGGAGGCCTGCGCTTCTGGGACGACGGCCGCGATGTTCCGGACGTGATGCTGGCTACAATGGACTACCCAAAAACGGCTGCCCACCCCGAGTTCACATTAGCCCTGCGCGTGAACTTCGCGAGCGGCGTGGCCGAGGAAAACTTCGGCTTCCGCTTTGTTGGCAGCGAGGGTGTCATGACCACCGGCTTCAACTCCGTGAAGCTCTCGAAAGAACCTCGCGAATCGGAGCCGGGTTTCACAACCGGCACCTTTCCGAAGGCAATGCAGGAAAAGATGCTGGAGCAGTATCGGGCGCAGTATCCCCGCAAGCCGCTCACTGCCGATTCCATCGCGTCGCAGGGAGAGACCCGCTATACGACACCCGGCAGCTACGACTCGACCCTGCACCACCATCAGAACTTCTACGATTCCATCCGCAACCACAAACCATCCATCGAAGACGGGGTGTTCGGCCTGCGGGCGGCCGGGCCGGCGCTGCTGACGAACAAGAGCTACTTCGAGAAAGCTGTTTGCGCCTGGGATCCGGAAACGATGGTTTGAGACAATCTGTTGAGTAGTGCAGCGCCGTCGCCGCGATACGCGCTTCCATGCTGGCAGGCGAGCATCGATGGCTGGAGATCCGCCAGGCGCCCCAGAATGGCCGACGTATTTGTGGCGTGCGCGTAGTAATCCAACATCCCCCGCATTCCTTCCGCGGCGCTGAGCACCTCGGACTCCGTCACAGCGGGCGGGTTCCCACCGGGCTGGGTGAACAGATCCCCGCACAGTAATGTCTTACTGGACAGATCGAACAGAACTCCGCAATCCCAGCCATGGGGAACGTGGGGTGTATAGAGCCATTTCATGCGGCGGCTGCCGATGGAGAACTCCTCGCCATCCGCAAGTGCGCGGGCTGGCCTGGATGCGAAATCATTCAGCGAAGTGAGCACGCCGATTTCGCTGCCAAAGGGAGTAGCTTCGGGCGCGGCGGCAAGGATATTATTCAGCGCGCCGAATTCGTCACTTTCGAAATGCGACCCGCCAATCCAGCGCAGTTTCTTCGCTGGTATTACCGTCTCAATCGCTTCCAATGTGACGCTGGACAGACTCCGATAGCCGGTGTGGAACAACACGGGTTCATCGTCCGCGATTAAATAAGAATTGAACGTGAATCCTCCAGGAATTACGTCCAGCGGCGTACAAATGCGATAAATTCCCGCGGCTACCTCGTCGACGCTCGTGCCTGTTTGTGTATTGGTGATCACTTGGAATGCCCCCCTTTTTTCCACAAGCGAATGCCGCCTTCAAAAGCGTTCGTGTTTGCGCCCAAGCGGGCGTCGCGCGGCAGGTCTTTGAGGAATTTCGCGTTGCCTCCGCCGAGCACGACATAATCCACCACCAGGGCCGCCTTCAGCCTGGCTACGATGTCGAAGATGACTTCACGCCAACGCTTCTTGCCGAGGCGTGTGAGCCCGCGAAGGCCGGCGTAGTCCTCAAATGTCCGGTTCTTCCGGTAGGGCAGATGGGCCAACTCCAGGGGAGCTAACGTCCCGTCGATAATCAGCGCCGAGCCCAAGCCAGTGCCAAGGCCGAGGAAGAGCATTCGACCTCCTTCATAGCTGCCGAGCGCCTGCATGGCCGCATCGTTGACTATCTTGACGGGGCAGGGAAACGCCTTGACGTAGTCGAAGCTCACCCATCCCAGAGCCAAGTTGTGCGGCTCCAGCATTGGCTGGTCATTGATCACCGGGCCGGGGTATCCAATGGAGACGCCGGAGAACTTGATACCTTCAATCGCCTTTTTTACTTCGGACACCATCAGCGATGGCGTCATTTCACTTCCAGACGGAATCTTCACAGGCTCCTTCATGCCCGGAGCCAACACCTTTACGTTCGTACCGCCGACATCGATTACGAGAATATTCATAAGGCAATAAAAAGGCCGCCTTGGAGCCCTTGCGGGTTCGAGGCGGCCTAGAGAACTAAACGGTGCGATTAGTCGTTGTAGTGGAAGGAGCCTACGAAAGAGCTGCGCTTTTCAGGATAGCTCCAGGTGGTGCCCAATTCCGGTCCCGTGAACTTATGGGCCAAAGTGTAGGCGGCCATGGAATGATCCAACTTGGTCAGCGGCTGATACCAGGTCTCTTCGTTGTGGCAGAGCTGATCGCCTTCGCGCATGGCGCGGGTTTCAATGGCTGCCAGGGTGCCGGCGGTCAACTTCGCTTTCGCGCTGTGAACGCTGTCGCCTTCCATCGTAAATTCGATCGGTTGCACATCCACACGGACCACATCGGTCAACAGGTCGCCGCCCATCTTCTTGGCGAAGCTCTGCAGGGCGAGGCGCTGTACCGGAGTGGCGCGCTCATCCACAATGATTACACCCTTCACGGGGTAGGCATTGCTGTGAATATATCCCAAGGTGCCGCTGGCTTTGACGACTCCAATGACCGAGAGGCCATCCAGATTGACTCCCTGCCATTCCCCTTTCTTCACTTTCCAGCCGAACACCGCGAGGTTGCCGACCAGGTCGACTTCGGCATTCGCAAAGCACGGACCGGTGTAAACGTCCGCGGTTCGGGCTTCCACGTAATCGCCCTGTACGCTGCTGCGCATTGGCGGTAAGCTGGCGGCCATTAGCGTTGAAGCAGCCAATGTGACCGATGCAATCAATTTCTTCATGCAGGAACCTCCAAGTGATTCTTCTTACAGTTTACCGCAGTTACAACGCGCGATAGCATTCGCGGCCTTCATGGCATTCGTAATCGTCGGCCAGCTTGCCGTCGAGGCCCAGGCACATCTGGGTCTTGTGGCACCAGAAGAGACGATCGTTGCCGTGTGGGACCGTGGGGTCCCACTCGGCAGGGATGAACATACCTTTCCAGCGAAGGTTGGCGCAGCGGTCCTCGTCGATATTTACCAGACCTGCCCGTTCCATGCTGTTTACGCCTTCTTACCGGCCGCTTCCAGCAGAGCCCGCTTCACGGCGACCTTTGCCAGTTGCACCTTGTACTCATTTTGGCTGAGCGGCTTGGCATCGGCGACAGCGGCCTTGCCTGCATCTTCAGCGACGCTCTCGGAGATGGTTTTACCCGCCAGCATCGCCTCGGCCGCGGAGGCAGAGTAGGGCACCGGTCCCACATGCCCGAGTACAATACGGGCACTGCCGATGGTGGAACCCTTCATAGTAAGGGCAACGGAAGCCGTCGCCAGAGGCCAGTCGAGCGCCTGCTTGTTGCGCACTTCATAGGTAGCGTTCTTCACACCCTTCGCGGCAGGAACGATGATCTCGGTAAGGATCTCATTCGGCGCGATGACAGTCTCGCGGCTGTTCTCGTCCGCGGGCGCTACAAAGAACTTGTCGACGGCCACTTCACGGTTTCCCGAAGCGGATACCAGTTTGACCTTCGCTCCCAGCGCGATGAGCGCAGGGGCAAGGCTGGAAGCACTAACAAAGTGAGCCTGCCCGACGGGGAAGATGGCATGAAATTCATTCTGCCCTTCAGGGATGAGGCTCTTGCCGCCCTTCATTCCCAGCAAGCCCTCTCCACCGCGGAAGTACCAGCAGCGGGGGCGCTGACAAAGGTCGCCGCCCACGGTGCCCATGTTGCGTATCTGCGGACTTGAGACGCCGTGCGCCGCCTCGAAAAGAGAAGGATATTCGGCGCGGATAGCCGCATTCTCGAGAAGTTCCTCGAAGGTAACGGTAGCACCGATACGCAGACCGCTGCCGCTCTTATGAATGCCGCCGAGGTCTTTGATGCCTTTGATATTCACTACGCGCTTCGGGGTGGCCAACTCTTCCTTCATCATGCTGATGAGATCGGTGCCGCCAGCCAACACGTTCGCGTCGGACCAACTGGCGCCGAGCAGCCCAGTGGCCTCCTGAATCGTCTTGGGATTTGCGTACTCAAAATTTTGCATTACGCGTTCCTCCTGCCATTGAGCGCTGCCAGTACACGTCTCGGGGTGACCGGGACAGACGGCACCCTGACGCCGATTGCATTAGCGACCGCGTTGGCGATGGCCGCAACTCCGGGTACCGCGGGTGGTTCACCCAGACCGATTACGCCGCGCTTATCGTGTTCCGGCGCGATGTCCATGTGGACGACGATGTCGCCGATGTCGGCGATGCCGGCCAGCTTGTAGAACTCCATATCCGCATTGAGCACACGGCCCGTCTGCTGATCCATGACTCGTTCTTCCATCAATGCCGAGCAGACGCTCATGACGCAGGCGCCGAGCACCTGACTCTCGGCCGTCTTCGGGTTGATGACCAGGCCGCAATCCTGCACCGCGACCAGCTTGTTCATCTTGACGACGCCAGTTTCGATATCCACCGAAACGTCCGCCATCTGGATGCCGGATGCTCCACCGGTGTTCAAGCCTTCGGTGCGTTTGGTGTCGTTCTCACCCATTTCGCTGATGGTGTTCACACCGAGCTTCTGGCACGCCTGCTGCCAGGACATGCCCTTGTCCGGATTGCCGATCATGCGGATCTTGCCATCGACGGCTTCCAGGCGGTCCGGAGGCGCGCCGATGATGGGACCGGCGACTTCGTAGAGCTTTTGCAGGGCGTTCATGGACGATTTACGCGTCGACGAGGAGACGCCGCCAACGGTTGTGGATCCACCAGACGGGCCGGAGACCGGATAGATGTTGTCTCCGATCTTAACTTTGACCTGCCCGATATTCAGGCCGAGGGTTTCCGCGGCGACCATGGCGATGACGGTGCGCGTGCCCGAGCCGATGTCCTGACTGCCCAGTTCCACTTCGACCGAGCCGTCCGGGTGAATGGTGGTTCGCGCTTTGCTAGCGTGACCGGCTCCGCCCCAGGTGGCCATGCCGATGCCAAGTCCGCGGCGCATGACGCCGTCCTTATTTTCACCGCGTGGACGCCAGTTCTTTTTCCATTCAATCAGCTCCGCCGCTTTGTTGAGCTGCGAGCGGTAGGTATCCGGGCGAATGGAGAGGTCGACATTCTTGAGGAACACGTCCAGCGGATCCATGTTCAGCTTGGCGGCAAGATCGTCAATCGCCGAACAGGTGAGGAACGACGCCTGCGGGTTGTTGGGAGCCCGCCAGGCACGGGCCGAGCCCGCGTTGAGGGAGACTGCTGTGTGATTCAGGCGGTAGTTCGGGATCTTGGTGAATATATACGGAAGCGGAGGCATTCCACCACCGCCGAATCCGCCGCTGGCCCAGGATTGAGACTGCCAGGCGACGATGCTGCCGTCCTTCTTCGCGCCAATCTTGATGTTGGCGAACGCCGAGGGCCGGACCCCCGCGATGGTCAGTTCTGTTTCGCGGTCGAGGAAAAGCTTCACTGGTTTGCCGCCGCTCATCTTAGAGAGCTGCGCACTTTCCACGCCCCAGCGGTCGGCCGGGAACTTGCCGCCGAAACCACCACCAATATGATCCATCTGGACGTGTACATTGGCCGCGGGAATTTCAAGGCCGCGCGCCAGATCGCCGCCCACTGTGGAGACGGCTTGCGTGGAAGGCCAGTACTCTACCTTGTCGCCCTTCATGGCGACAACCTGTCCATGAGGCTCCAGACAGCAGTGCGTGATGACTGGAATGGAGTAGCGATTTTCCGAAATCGCGTCGGCAGTCTTAAAAGCTTCGTCGGGATCGCCGGTTACCTGTTCGCCCGCCGCTTTGGCGCGGTTGCCTACCTTGGCCAGGTCGTCTTCCCTGACGATGTGCGGCAGCACTTCGTAATCGACCTTGACGAGGGCGACCGCATCGCGGGCGATGCCTTCGGACGTGGCCGCAAGAATCGCGATTTCCGTCCCCGCCCATTGCACTTCCGTACCGGGTCCGGAGATGACGCGGACCGCGGTGACGCCTGGCAGTTTTTGCGCCGCGGTGATATCCACGCTCTTCACTCGCGCATGGGCGTGTGGAGAGGTCAGAAGGACGGCATGAAGCAGGCCCGGGGGGTTGAGATCGGACGAATACTTCGCTTTGCCGCTTGATTTCGCCGGTCCTTCGAGACGGCTGGTGCGCTTGCCGATGACCCGGCGTTTTTCCATTGGTGGCCAGCTATAATCAGGCATTGCGTCCTCCCTTGAGCTGCTTGCCGGCATCCACTACGGCCTGCCGGATGCCCATATAAGTGCCGCAGCGGCAAAGATTGCCACCGAGACCTTTCTTCACTTCCTCATAAGTCGGGGCTGGGTGTTTGTCGAGGAAGCCCTTCGAGGCAACCACGAAGCCCGGCGTGCAGTAGCCGCACTGCTGCGCGTCGTTGGCCACGAAGGCGGCGATGATGGGGTGATTCTTCGCCGAGATCCCTTCCAGCGTTTCGATTTCCTTGCCCTGTGCATCGATGGCCAGAATGGTACAGCTATACATCACTTTTCCGGAAACGATGACCGTGCATGCGCCGCAGGTACCCCGGTCGCACACGCGCTTGGCAGCGGTGAGGTCCAGCGAATTGCGCATGGTATCGAGCAGGGTTTCGCGGGGTTCGACCGAAGTTTTGACGGCTTTGCCGTTGATCTGAAGCGTAATTGGCACCGCTGCCGGTCCGGAGACAGCCGCAGGCGGCGGGGCAGCAATGGCTTCTTGTTCAAGGAGGCCCGTACCGAGTACGCCTCCGCTAAGGCCGACGCCGCGCATGAATCCGCGCCGCGAAAAGCCCGTTGTAGGTTTCTTGGGATTCTCTGGATCTTTAATTGAGCTCACTGGAAAACCTTCCTTTCGTGCCCGGTGAATATGAGAACTATATCAGATGACCGCGAAACGGTACAAGCCGGGAAAGGGGGGATGTGGAGCCGCCGGGGACCCAGAATTAATCAGAGGCCAAAAGGGTCGCGGTGGATTGCAACTGCCTCGTTCCAAGAGAATTCCACCTAAGAGAATTCCAATCCACATGGAGAATGATCGTCCGCGGGCGGTGGAGTTGGGGATGACGAAGTTTTAGCGACCCCGGAAGGCCCGGGTTCGGCTTGCGGTTGGCAAATGGTTTGGGCACTGCAAGCAACTGGAGTCCCGGGGAGGATCGAGGGAGATTCCGGGGAGGGAACCACGGGGTGAGCGCCGCAGGTTTCGTTCTCGTCAGGGTCGTTTCGCAAATTTGATTTCTCGCGCAAACGGAAGAGCTCTTTCATCGCGCGGTCGTGCATGCGGCTGAAACTGATTTCATAGCGCAGGATCAGCTCTAAGACTTTCTCTTCCTTCGCCATAGCGATGAAGGCGTGAGCGACGCGGGCGGGCTCGCCACGGACCTCCACGGTCTGCGTTTCCATCTGCAGATCGAGCGCGGCGGTCTGGATTGCCCAGGCGCGTTGTTGCCGCCAGCGGGCGGCCACCATTTCATCCACGAGATTCATTTCCACCTCGTCCGTGGGTTGGAATTTCCCGATGTATGCCTGGAGGAGTTGCGTGAATTTTTCCGGGGATTCGTTGGCGAGGACCAGCGTCTTCGAAGTGAGGCCGTGACGCAACGCGTTTTTGGCCGAAGTTTGAATACCCTGTGGAGACTTAGCGCCGGCCGCTTTGGCTCCGTTCTTCTTTGCGATTTTGCGCTTCTGCTTGGTTGACATGATACCTTCCTTGTGCGTTGAGGGTAGCTGTTGGGTGAGGGGGCTGTTTGGGAGTTGTTTGTATGGCGTTGATTTGACTTAGGCGAAAGTTTGAAGATTTCTGGATGGTACTTGCAGAACCCAACGTGTTTTTGGCTTGGTTTGGCC
>JBDUEM010000143.1:0-18440 GCA_040002435.1 Bryobacteraceae bacterium | reverse complement strand
GAGTGCCTCTCCGCGCATAAATGAATCGCCAGGGCTGGCCATTGGCGGAAGAAGGGGCCCAGCGGGCCGCTTCGAACAACTGCATCAAAACTGCTTCGCTGATTGCGTCGCCGTTCATCGCCCGGGGCGACCAGCGCCGCAGAAATATCCCCTCGATTTCGTGATCCGCCCTTCGGTCCATACTTCGATCTTAACGGACGAGAGCATCGCACCGTCGGCCGAAAATCACCAGCGCTTGGCCGTTGGTGGCCACCGCCAAACTTTCGAGCTTGTCTTTTCAATCAAATAGAAATGGCAAACGGTTTGCAATAGCAGGTTGCAGGAGGAAATCATGAAGACAAAACTTGCCGCGCTACTTTTTATCGCAGGAACTACCCTCTTTGCCGGCCCCCGCTTCTCAATTGGAATCGGAGTGGGAGTGCCCGCCTACGGATATGGATATTATGCGCCGCCACCTCCCCCACCCCCTGTCCGCCTCTACGTCCCGCCGTCCCCCGGACGGGGCTATAGCTGGGTCGGGGGTTATTGGTATCCGGTCGGCAGTCGCTATAACTGGCGTGCAGGCTACTGGCAACGCCCACCTTACGTCGGTGCCAGGTGGGTAGCACCCCGGTATTACCGGAATGCTTACTACCGCGGATACTGGCACAGATAGTTCGGTCAGATTGCACGTCGTCATTAGGGACAAACCCCAATGGCAGAAGTACTAGTACTTTTGCATAATAGGTTTGATACTTTTTTGGAGCCTCATGTCCCTATTCACGACTCGCATTCTGATTTCACTTCTCCTACTCTCCGGCGGGATATACGCGCAGGCCCCATCCATTGGGTCCTGCACGATATTTCCCGCCGACAATGTTTGGAATACCCCTGTGGATACCCTGCCCGTATCTACAAACTCCGCCACCTACGTATCAACTATCGGAGCCGCCGCGCCCGTCCACGCCGATTTCGGCTCTGGAACCTGGAATGGCGGTCCCATCGGGATTCCCTTCTTAAAGGTGCCAGGGACCCAGCCGAAACTGGCAGCAACATTTCTTTATTGGGATGAAAGTGACGCCGGTCCTTATGCCATTCCCCTGAACGCGCCGATTGAAGGCGGCAGTGCGAGTACCGGAGACCGTCACGCTATTTCGGTCGATGTCGACAGCTGTATTCTTTACGAACTCTATCGAGCGTTTCCGCAGGCCAGCAGTTGGAAGGCGGATGCAGGCGCGACCTTCAACCTCAAGTCGAACGCCCTTCGTCCGTCCACCTGGACCTCCGCCGATGCGGCCGGCCTTCCCATCATGCCCGGCCTCGCCCGATACGACGAAGTGGCGGCTGGAGAAATCCGTCACGCGCTCCGTTTCACGGTGCCTCACACACTACGCGCCTTTATCTGGCCCGCCCGGCATTACGCATCCAGCCTGACGGATCCGATTTATCCCCCCATGGGTCAGCGCTTCCGGCTGAAAGCCGGCTTCGACATTTCCACATTTCCGGCTGACGTGCAGGTAATCCTTCGCGCACTGAAGAAATACGGGATGATTTTAGCTGATAACGGATCTCCCTGGTATATTTCCGGGGAGCCGGATTCCCGCTGGAACAACGACAATCTGGGTCTACTGCGTAATCTCACCGGCTCAGCCTTTGAGGCGGTGGACGAAAGTTCGCTGATGATTGATCCAAACTCCGGCCAGGCCAAACAGTTGGGCCCGTCTGTGACGGTGACACCGGGCACCGCGACGGTCACCACGCAGGGCGTCAGGCAATTCACGGCGACCGTTGTGAACTCGCCAACGCAGACGGTAACGTGGTCTGTGAATGGAATAGTCACCGGGAATTCTGAGTTCGGCTATATCACTTCCAGCGGCCTGTATTCGGCCCCTTCCTTCGTGCCCTCTCCGGCGACCGTCACTGTCCAGGCGGCCATCACAGCCACTCCGTCTATTCTCGGCAGTGCCGTGGTCACCATCCAGGCGCCCGTACCAGCTCCCGCAATTTCTTCCGTGACGCCAAACCCCGTTACCGTCGGCAGTTTCACCCTGACGGTGAACGGCAGCGGGTTCCAGAGCGGAGCGATAGTCAAATGGAATGGAGCCGCACTCAATACGACCTACGGATCGGCCTCGCTGCTGACTGCCAGCGGGTCGGCTGCTACAACCAGCAGCGCAGTGCCCATCACCGTCACCAATCCGGACGGCATGATCTCCAACGCCTTCAACGTTGCCGTCACGGCTCCGTCCATAACGGTAACCATCTCGCCGGCCAGCGCCACGGTCAAGGTTCGTCAGAGCCTCCAATTCACCGCAAATACCAGTGTCACCTGGAAAGTGAACGGCATAGCCGGTGGAAACTCCACGGTGGGAAGGATCAATACCTCCGGCCTCTATACGGCGCCCAGTTCGGTCCCCTCGTCTTCTACGGTGAGTGTTACGGCGACGAGCACGATAGACAGTGCCAAGTCTGCCGCGGCGGCCGTAACCATAGTCCGCAAGTAGTTTTCCAAAAAATGCGGCGGCGCATCGAGAGGTGCGCCGCGCAAACCAACCGCAGTCTTTTAGTAACCGCTACAGATCCACGTAGTGGATTTCTCCCAATTTGCGGATCTGGTTTTCCTAACAACTTTGTATCTTGCTGCAAATGGTGTAATCTCGTTGTGAAGCAGGGTCATGATCGCTGGCATTGAACGTGCTACGACCTGACTGCCGAGGTGTCTTTGACCCCGGCAAAGTGGGATGGCCGGGCGGTGAAGGAACTCAAGACTCAATTTGCGAACGCGCTACTGGTGATCCTCACCGTGGCCGCAGTGGCGTCTGCCTTCATCAATTTTCAGCAGAACTTCCAACTTGACAAGCGCTACCGCCTTCCCCAGGACGGCGTCACGTGGGTGGACCGGGTTCAGCCGGACGGCCGCAATATCGTTCAAGCGCTTCACGTTTCGGTGCGCAGCCCCGGCGAAAACGCGGGAATTCGCACCAATGACGTCTTGGTGAAGATCAAAGGCGTCCGCATCGACAGCGCCATCGACGTTGCCCAGGTACTGATACGGCTCGGCCCTTGGCGTCCGGCCGACTACGTGGTGATTCGCAATGTGAACGGCACCGGGATCGAGATCAAGGCAAATGTCATCGTCGGCGAGCGCGTACCGGAGTATGCTGTTTCGTACCAGTACGCCGTGGGAGTAGCCTATCTGCTGATCGGCCTCTTTGTATACTTCCGCCGCGGCAATGCCCCAAAATCGCTCCATTTTCTGATTTTGTGTTTGTCCAGTTTCGTATTGTCGACGTTTCATTACACGGGAAAATTGAATGCTTTCGATCAGGTAATTTACTGGGGAAATATTGTGGCGGGATTGTTCGCGCCTACCATATTTTTGCATTTTTGCCTGACTTTTCCCGAGCCGCGGGGCTGGCTGCGCGGACGTTTCCGGATGGCGGTTTTGTACGTTCCCGCACTGCTGCTGCTGGCGGTGACCGTCGGCATCGGCTTGGGGAATATTCGCATCAAGATGAGTCCCATCGAGCTGCGCTGGATTTTGGACCGCGTTCTTCTCGGGTTCCTCAGCGGTGTCTACCTTCTTGGCGCCCTGGCTCTGACCATCGAACACCGGCGCACCGAAGATGCCATTGTCCGGCAGCAGTTGAAGTGGCTGAGAAACGGAGCGCTACTGGGCATTCTGCCCTTCACTTGCCTGTATGTGATTCCTTATATGCTGGGCGCCGCGCCCGGCTTCTACATGCAGTTGACCGTGCTGTTCCTGCCGATGATTCCGCTGACTTGGGCTTATGCCATCGTCCGCTACCGGCTGATGGATGTGGACGTCATTTTCCAGCAGGGCTATGTCTATACGCTGGCGACGGTGGCCGTTCTAGGCGTCTTTTATGCCATGTTCCTGGCTCTCGGGAAGTTTGACGATCTCAGTCCAAAAGCGGTCGTGACGCTGATCTTCGTGGCAACTTTCGTCTTTCAGCCAATCCGCAACTGGATTCAGGAACAACTCGACCGCTACTACTTTTATAAGGATCGCTACGATTACCGCCGGACCCTGGTGGAGTTCGCTCGCGAGCTTAGCTCAGAAACGGACCTGGAAACCATGCTGGAATCCGTTGCGGACCGGCTCTTGCGCACCCTATCCATCAAGCACCTGGCCTTCTTCATTCAGGATGGCGAAGACGATTTCGAACTGCGGATGGCTACCGGCAAGATTGAAAAGTACCGCGACCGGACTCATCTCGATCTGAGTTTTCTCTCCCCCAAACCCGATCAACCCTACCTGTTCTTTGAACGAACGAGGCACGCGTTGGACGTGGTTTCGCGCGAATGGCCCGCCTCGGTACGGCATACGATCGCCGACCTGGACCTGACCTATTACGTACCGTGCGCTGTTCGCGGACGAACCATCGCCTATCTCGGAGTAAGCCGGACTGACAAGGGGGATTTCCTCTCCAGCGATGATGTGGAACTGTTGGTGACCCTGTCGGGATACGTCGGAATCGCTATCGAGAACGCGCGGCTCTACTGTTCCCTGCAGCAGAAAGTCGGCGAGTATGAGCGGTTGAAGGAATTCAGCGAAAACATCGTCGAGTCCATCAACGTCGGAGTTCTGGCGGCCGATTTACAGGATCGGGTGGAAAGCTGGAATACCGAAATCGAGCGGCTCACGGGAATTCCGCGTCATCTGGCTCTAGGCCGGCCTTTGTCGGAACTCTTCCCGGAAGAACTCTGCGAGAAATTCGAAGAAGTCCGCGGCCAGACTGGAATTCACAACATATATAAGTTCGCGCTGCGCCCAACCAACAAGTATGCGCCTCGCACAATCGACGCTGTTGCGACTGGACACGTCAATGGCAACGGGAACGGGCTGATTCACCACGAGCCCGAGCCCGAACAGCGGGAAGCCGTCCTGAACCTGGCGATTGCACCCCTGGTTTCCAAGGAACAGAAGCAGATTGGCCGGTTGATCATTTTCGACGATATTACGGACCGTTCCGAGTTGGAGCGGCGCTTGGTCCAGGCGGATAAGTTGAGCTCCATCGGACTCCTTGCGGCTGGAGTGGCGCACGAGGTAAACACGCCGCTGGCGGTGATTTCCACCTATGCACAACTGCTCGCCAAGCAGGTTTCCGGTGACGATCAAAAATCGAAGCTGTTGGAGAAAATCGCCAAACAGACGTTCCGTGCCAGCGAAATTGTGAACTCGCTGCTAAATTTTTCACGAACTTCGCCGGCCGAGTTTGACAATGTTGATTTGAACAGGGTTGTCGTCGAAACGATTTCTCTGGTGAGCCATCAACTCGAACGGGCGAAAATCCAGGTGCACCTGAATCTCCTGCCAAACCTTCCCGCCATCAAGGGAAACGCCGGCAAATTGCAGCAGGTCTTTCTAAATCTGGTTCTCAACGCCCGCGATGCAATGGATGCGGGAGGCAGTCTGACTATCGCCTCGTCCGCCGGTGAAGATTCAGCACGGATCGAGGTGACCGACACCGGACAGGGAATCTCCTCGGAGAATCTCTCGCGCATCTACGATCCCTTCTTTACCACCAAGATGGCCCGCAAGGGAACAGGGCTCGGATTATCGGTTACCTACGGGATCGTCCGGGAACACGGCGGCTCCATCGAGGTGCAAAGCGAGCCCGGCGCTGGTACACTGTTTCATCTTGAGTTTCCTTTCGCTCACAAACCAGTGAATGCCTGATCCCGCACACCCAGAAGAACTCCTCGCCCCCGCCTTCAAAGGCCGCGTACTCATTATTGACGACGAAGCGGATATCCGCGAAAGCCTGGAAACCCTATTAGAGGTGGAGGGTTACCTCACCGAACTTGCCGGCAATGCCGCAGAGGGCCTCGACCGCCTGGAAAAGGGACACTACGATCTGGTCTTGCTCGATCTGATGATGCCCGACCGCTCCGGCATCGAAGTGCTGCAGGACTTCCGTCAGCGCGACGCGGAAACCCCCGTCATCCTCATCACTGCTTTCGGGTCGGTGGAGGTCGCCGTCAAGGCTCTGAAGGCCGGAGCGAACGACTACTTCTCGAAACCGTGGGACAACGAGAAGCTGCTGGTGGAAATCAGCAACATGATCGCCAAGAGCCGGCTGGAGCGCGAAAACACCGAGCTCAAGCGCGCTCTGAAGGAGCGATACAGTTTTCCCAACATCATCGGGAAAAGCGACCGCATGCAGAGGGTGCTGGATCTGGTCGCCCAGGTTGCGCCCAGCAGGGCCACCATCCTGATCACCGGCGAGACCGGAACCGGGAAAGAAGTAATTGCGAAAGCGATTCATTCGAATTCAGCCCGGGCCGGCAAAGCGTTCGTCGCGGTCAACAGCGGCTCGTTGCCGGTAGAGCTGTTGGAGTCCACCCTCTTCGGCCACGTGAAAGGGGCGTTTACCAGCGCCTTCGCCAGCCAGAAAGGCTACTTCGAGGTAGCCAACGGCGGGACGATCTTCTTCGACGAAATCGGCACGATAAGCGCCGAGACCCAGACGAAGCTTCTGCGGGTGATCCAGGAAAAGGAATTCATGCCTCTCGGCTCGAATGAGGTGGTGAAGGTGGATGTTCGAATTCTGGCCGCCACCAATTCCGATCTTCGCAAACTGGTGGAGGAAGGGCGCTTCCGCGAAGACCTTTACTACCGCTTGAACGTGATTAACCTTGCGTTGCCGGCGTTGCGTGACCGCAAGGGCGATATTCCGTTGCTTGTAGAGCACTTCTTCCGGAAATATTCCGAAGAGAACAAGAAGTTTCAGGATGCCGCGGGTCAGTCCAAACTACGGTTCACTCCCGAGGCAATGCAGCTCATGATTGAACACAATTGGCCGGGAAACGTCCGGGAACTCGAAAATGCCGTAGAACGTGCCGTCGTGCTGGCATCCGAGGAGAACGTTCCGGCAGATGTACTTCCTGACCAGATCTTGCATGCCGGCGGAATGAAAGTTCGGCGCGACGAAAGCGGCCGTCTGCCGCAAGATGCCTCCCTTTTCGAAGTGGTTGCGGACTTTGAGCGAAAGCGGATTATTGAGGCGCTTGAGGCTGCGAGCTGGAGCCAGACCGAAGCCGCGGAGAGCCTGCGGATCCCACTGTCGACCCTCAATCAGAAGATTAAGAGATTGGACATCGTTGTGCGAAAATCCAAGAAAGACTCAGTAAATCAATAGCTTACAGGGCCTGATCGTAAAATCCCGGCTGACAATCCTGCCAATTTTGTCTTGACACTCATACCACTAACGGGGTACGCTTACGTTTTATTAATCTTGGTGGTCTTGAAATGAAGTTGTAGGCTGATTGATACATTCGCCACGCTTCGTTGCTGGAGAATCTGGTTTTGAATCAACCGTACTTTATCTTAGTCCTCGCTCACTCTCTGCACGGCCGGCTTCGAAGAATACACGTCCCCTATCAATTCGTATACGTAGTTTTGGCGCTGGCGGTTTTCGGCGGGATCTCGTTATTTGGCTTCGTTTCGAGTTACGTACGCATGAGCCTCAAGGTGGCCAATTACAATAGCCTGCGGCATGATGTCGAAACCCTCCGCGCAAAGTATCAGCGCCTGCAGAAGGAATCCAAGCAAACCGACCAGCAACTTGCCAGCCTGCAGCTTCTGGCGAACGAAGTTTCCGTTGCCTACGGGATTAAGCGCCGCCTGGAAGGCCCATCGGAAATTTCCATGGAAGGCCGTTTGGTTCCCACTATGTCAGAGAGCCTGGAGGAGTACAACTTCCTGAAGGGCGCCAACCTCTCACGGTATTCCCGGAGATCCCAGCTTTTCCGGTCCGTAATGTTGCCGAATATCTGGCCGGTAAATGGCGTACTTCTGAGCCATTTTGGCCGCCGCACTGATCCATTCTCCGGCGAAGGCGCGTTCCACACGGGTGTTGATATTTCGGCATCGAGGGGAACTCCGGTGAAGGTTGCTGGTGACGGAGTGGTCGCGCACGCGGAATACATGGGACATTACGGAAAGCTGGTGGTCGTGGATCATGGGAACGGCGTTCAGACCTACTACGCGCACCTCTCGGAGTTTTCGGTAGTCGCGGGACAATCTATTCGCCGCGGAGAGACGGTCGGGTTGTCTGGCGCAACCGGAAGAGCGACCTCGCCCCACCTTCATTACGAAGTCCGCAACGGCGGGACACCCGTCAATCCTCAGCCGTATTTGAACCAGACAACTCTGGCCCACAACGCTCCTCGCGATTTTCCCTTCTAACGGTCGATCGCTCGCGGAGCCCGCAGAGTAGCGCCGACTGCCGCACACAGCAGAGCCAGTACCGCCAGTGTCAGGTACACCTCCTGATAGCCCGCCGCTACGCTTTTTGCCGCCTTTGCCTGGTCCATAATCCGCGCAAAATATCCCGGCACTACGAACCCGCAGATGCCCCAGGCCGAGAAAACCAGTCCATAATTCGCGCCGACGTGCTTCGGGCCGAAGTAGTCGGCGGTGAAGGAGGGCATTAACGCAAGATAACCGCCGTAGGCAAAGGCCACCAGGCAGAGCCCGATGAGCAGGGGCAGAAAGCTGGAGGGGGAACGGAGAAAGCCGACGCAGGCCAGAATCGACACGGCGCACATTCCCAACATGGCGAATTTGCGCCCCGAACGGTCAGACACGCTGCCCCAGCCCAGCCGTCCCAGCCCGTTAAAAATGCTCATAATGCCGAGAGCCGTACCCGCCGTCATCAAGGTATTGGTCTTCGCCATTTCCCGCAGGAGTGGCGTAGCTTCACCGATGGCGGTTAATCCGACGGAAGTGCCCAGGAAATAGACCACCCACAGAGCGTAGAACTGCCAGGTTTTGATCATCTTTCCAGGCGGCATTTCCATGGCTCCCATCCGCGCGGCGCTGGGCGTCCATCCCGCAGGTTTCCATCCGGCCGGAGGAACCCGGTAGAGTTGCGCTGAGCCGATTACACCAACATAGAAGATCGCCGCCAGGATCAGGAAGGTGCGCGGAATGGTCTCGCCTAGCCGGGATGGATCGCCGCCCAGCAGTGATTCCAACAGTGGACCAAATAGCAGCGGACCCACTCCGAAGCCCATCACCGCCAGACCGACGATCATGCCACGTTTGTCGGGGAACCACTTGATACACATGGCAATGGGAGTGACGTAGGCAAATCCGACGCCAACACCCGCGACAATGCCGTAAGCAAAAATCAGCCCGGAAACGGTATCGCCGAAGAAGGAAGCCAGCAGGCACCCCGTCCCCAGTAGAAATCCGCCGGCGCTGGCAACGATGCGGGGGCCTTGGCGGTCCTGCCAGAATCCGGCGAGGATCATTCCGGCGGCAAACGCCAGCAGGGAGTAGCGGTAGGGCGCAATGGTCTGGGCGTTCGACCATCCATGCAACTGCGCAAGCGGCGCGCGGAAGATAGACCAGGCATAAATGATGCCCAGCAGGACTTGCATGAACACCGCGGCTGCCGCATACTGCATTCGATTCACGGGAACGGCCACCGCAGGTGGTTGAGATGTCATCAAGACATTCTATGCGATAGGTATCATACAAGGATATGCTCCATCCTCCACTGTTGCCGGGCCGCCATGTGCGGCTGGAACCGCTGACACTCGGACATCATGCCGCGCTCTGCGAAGTGGGGATCGACGAGGAACTATGGAGGTGGATTCCCCTGCAGATCCGTACCGCCGCCGACATGCTGGAGTATATACAGAACGCCCTCGGCGCGCAGGAGAAAGAACTCGAAATGCCGTTTGCGACTGTCGATCTGGCCTCGGGCAGGGTAATCGGTAGCACCCGGTTCATGAATATAGAAGCGAAGCACCGCCGGCTGGAAATCGGCTCTACCTGGATTGCCGCGCCCTGGCAGCGCAGCGCCATCAACACGGAGGCCAAGTATCTTATGTTGAGCCACGCGTTTGGGCCGTTGCAGTGCAATCGTGTCGAACTAAAGACCGACTCGCTCAATCAGAAATCACGTAACGCCATTCTTCGTATCGGCGCCAAACAGGAAGGCATCTTTCGCAAGCACATGGTCACCAGCAGCGGCCGCATCCGGGATACGGTCTACTTCAGCATCATCGATACGGAGTGGCCGGAAGTGAAGCTGGAACTGGAACGGAAGCTAGTTGGCTCGGATGGTTAAATACACCGGTGCGGACACGCGGCCGTCGATCGAAATCGTCAAAGGCACCTGCGTTCCCAGCGCCACATTCTGCGGCAGGAAAAGGATAACCTGGTGGCCCGCGCCTACCGCGGCAACCTGGTTGATGGCTACGTCTGTACCGCCAACGTTGGCCGTGACTCGCGAAGCCGAAACCGCCGTGCCCGGGTCCGCCAGATTATTCACCTGCAGGTTCAACAAATCGCCAGGGTGAGCAGGCCGCGAAGCATCCACCGGTTGATTGGAGATAGAGCCGATGGCGTTGATAAAGGGCGGAGCGGGATCCACGGCAACTCCCACCGGCATGCCCCTTTGGCCATTGGTGTCGACGCGCAGGATGTACTGGCCCGGCGTCGCATCGGCGGGAATCTGAAAGGTCAGCTGATTTCCGTTCACCGAGGTTACCGGAAGCTGGCGGTCATTCAAGATCAAAGTCAGCGAACCCGCTGAGAGCGGCGATGGCGTGGTAAGCACCGTCACGATAGCTGAACTCCCGGGATTGAGGCTTGGCTGCCCATTGGCCGCGTTGATCAGTTGGGAACTCAGCGAGATGGCCCGGTTGCTTGCGGCCTGTGCCTGGAAGCCAAGCGGCTGTGTGACTACTTGCAGACCGGCCGTCACACTGAGCGCCGTGACAATTGACGCGGCCGCAGGACTGACCGAGACATTGGCAAGCAGGCGATTCGGGCCGGTGACCCAAACCCGCCGGACCACGATATCGCTCGATCCGAACCCGACGACGGTTTGACCCTCCACAAAGTTCGTGTTGATGCCGGTGATCTCGACCAGGGATTCCGTTCCCGCCGGCAGCGACGACGGGTTGGCGGCTACCGATAACGCCGCCGCGTCGCCGGCCGGTGCGGCGAATGCCAGCTCTGCGCCGTAGGCATAAACCGGGGCAGCATCGCCCAACAGGAACGCTGAATCCTGTCCATCCTGATTCACCGCCACCACATTAGCCCGGTAAGTGCTGGACGAAGCGGGAGGAGTTACGACAATCCGTCCGCTGTCATCCACGCTGCGAAATGCGGCTGGAAGGCCATCGAAGTAAATTTTGCTGTCGGCCGTCAGATTCGCTCCAGCCACCGTCGCCGTGCGCGTTCCATTCGCGTCGGTTCCCGGAGTCAGGGACGTAATCGATGGAGGCTGACCCTGCACTTGAAAAAATGCCGACGGCAGAATGTAGATATCGTTATTGAAGGAGAAGATCAGGTGCCTGGGACCGTCCTGAGGCACCAGGGGCCGTACGTCTACGTCCATTTGCAGGTAGGAGTCAGGCGCCTGCGAGTAGGGCTTGAGGGGGAGGGTGCCGGCACCCAAAACACTCACCGTCAGTCCGCTTGCCGGGGCGCTATTGGCCACCAGTCCGGCGCCTGCAGCCACAATGAAGGGCCTCAGGATGGCCGGGTTCAAATAAGGCGGCTTCACCGTCACGTTTCCCGGAAATCCGTAAGTCTGCACGGAATGAATCTGCACGGGCGTCCGCGAGCGAACGCTGAAATTGACTCCGTCTGTTGCGGCACCCGCCGACACCGTGAGCGGAAATGCCTGCTGCGGATCCTTGGTGCCCGGGTAGAACTGCGTGTCGAAATTGACGGTGGCTGGGATCTCCCGCTTGTCGGGATCGGTCGGCGGAAAAATATTAGCCGGATGGGTCTCACCAAACTGGGCTGGCGGCAACGGATGAACGTACACCAGGTACTGCCTGGGCGATAAGCCATCGATCCGGTAGGTTCCGTCCGGGCTTGTCAACGTGCTGACGGCCGGTCCATTCTGCGAAATTGCGACCACCGAAGCAAGATTCGCACCGGCGCCATTCAGCGTCACCCGCCCGGTAATGCTACCCGTCAATGCTGCAAATGTCTTGGCCGGATACAGAATCGAGATCCCTGCAATATCGTCAGCGCCGAGCGGCCTCGACCGGCTGGTGGACCGCGTGATGCTGGTGGACATTGCGCTCGATGTCAGGGTATGCTGCAGCCCAAGCGCATGGCCTAATTCATGGACAAGTGTTCCGAAGAGAGATTCACCATAACTCGGTTTGGCGCTTAAATCGTTGCGGATCGTCAGAATCGACTTCATCACAGGAACGAACGTACCGTTATAATCCGCCAAAATCTGCGGCGTTCCCCAGGCGATCAGCCCCGGGGGGACTTCGTCGAACACCACCTCGATGTAGGGTGAGTTGCCTGGCGACCCCGGCGCGATGGTGCCGCCGTAGTTCAACCGGAGATCGGAAGTGTCCACGTCATTCCAGGCCTTAGCGGCCGCGCGGATCTGGCTAACGACACCGGAATAAGTGTCGTTCGGCGCCAGTTGCACCTGGGCCTGCGTCGAGATAAAGTACGTTACCGTCTTGTTCGGCAGCGCGTTCAGGTCAAACTTTTCGTAGACGGGAACATACGGCCCCGTGCGGGTGTTGTAGCGGATGAAATGGTAGTAGGCCGGAGAGGTGGCGGCAAATGCCAGAAGGCAGAGAGCCAGCGCCGCGGCTTTCCGGTAGCTAGCCATCACTTCACTTCGCCCGTCAGCGATTTCATGACCTGGGCTTTCAGTTCCCTGACTCGCATTTCGACGGGCGAATCTGAGATGACGTTACCCGACGCATCCAGCATGCGTTCCGTAGTCGCCGCGCGCTGAGCTACCGCCTGGCCTTTGGCATCCGGCTTCAGGTCGAAAACGCCCTGCGAAAGACCGATCACCTGCGTCATTCCGGATTTGCCGGTCCACAGAAACAAAACGTACTCTTCCCCGGGAAGCAGTTTCGGCGATCCGGAAAAGTTCTGCGCCATTCCCTTGGCCGATCCACCCGGCGTCGCCACGTCAACAACAGGTCCTGAGGTTCCCTTCCACTGCTCGGTGACCGACACGGTGCAATGCGTGAAAATGACCGATCCGCGAAACTGACCCGCGCAGCTTTGGACCCGGCCGCGCACGATCGCGGTGGACTTCTTGGCCATATCGTCCAGACTCAGGTATTCCAGCGTAGCCGCATGAAGCGACACGAAGGCGAGTCCGAGGATAGGCAAGAGTCTGCGCATAGCAATGCAGGGAATCTGGAAGCAAGTCTGGGACCAGATTCAAGCGATTGAAATAAAAGCCCTAACTAATTGTAAATGAAACCACGGTGTGGTGGTTGGACACGGGAATGAGACGTTATGCCCCATCACATCTTGCGGTGCAGCTTCACATGGTTCCGGCTAATACCCGAAATTTCGGTTATCCCAGACAGCCCCATGGCCATCGCGAGTTCGGTTTGCACCAGTTCCAGCACCTTCTGGACACCTTCCGGGCCGTAGGCGGCCAGACCCCAGAGCACCGGCCTGCCCAACATCACGGCACTCGCTCCGAACGCAAGCGCCTTCATGATGTCGGTGCCGCGGCGGAAGCCGCCATCGATGAAAACGGGGACGCGGCCCTTGACGGCCTGCACGACGGACGGAAGCACTTCCATAGTCGACGGCGCACCATCCGCGTAGAATCCGCCGTAGTTGGAGACGATGATTCCCTGCGCGCCTTTGTCGATCGCCATTTGTGCATCGTCGGCATGCATGATGCCCTTGGCGACTACCGGCAGCTTGGTCCCCATCTGACGGATCACCTCCCAACTGGCGTTGGCTCCGCCACGCGGTGAGCGGCGTGAAGGAGGAGGCTGCCCGTTCCTCCAATCGGCCGGGCGCGCACCTTCGTACGGGGCACCAAACGCGATGACGAGGGCCTTGCATCCGTTTCCTATGGCGAGTTGAACGTCGGCGGCGGCGACGTCAGGATCCACCTGTACCCAAAAAGGTCCCTTGACGTTCGCCGGAACCTGACGGCTGGGGATCACGGTGATGGTACCGGTAGACGCGGCGCCCTGCAGTGTGGCCTCGACACCCTTCGGGTGCAGCAGGTCCTGACCGGAAAGGGGCGCTACCAGCACTGGCCACTCCATGTCCTGGCCCAGCAGCTTGCACCGCAGATTCATTTCGCGGACGTCGATCAGCATGCGCGGCCGGAAGGTGATGCGGTCGAAGTATTCGCGATTGCGCTTCAATGTTACTTCGGCGCCCGCCCCGCCGGAGATGTGGTCGTAGAGTGGGCGCGAAAGCCGCGCCTTGGCGATGTCCTCCACCTCGAAGACGTTCACCAGGTCGGCAGCCTTTGCAATCCGCACTTCGTCGTGCTGCGGACGCGCAAGTGGCGAGGCGGCGAGAAAACCCGCCAGACGGCGGAGAGCACCCCGGCGGGTGATCACGGGAAGTCCACCGAGACCGACGACCGTTTGATGGAGGCAATTGTGGAATGCCCTGCCGTCGCCATGGCCAGCGCCAGTTCCGACTGCAGAATCTCGAGCACGCGCTGGACTCCAGCCGCGCCGAATGCACCCAGGCCCCACAGAGGCGCTCGGCCCACCTGCACGGCGTTGGCTCCCAGCGCCAGTGCCTTGAACACATCAGTGCCGCGCCGGACTCCGCCGTCCATGAGAACCGGGATACGGCCGCCCACTGCCTCGACGATTTCGGGCAGCACTTCAAACGTGGAGGGCGCGTAGTCCAGATATCGGCCTCCGTGGTTGGAAACAACAATGCCGTTCACGCCGCGCTCCACCGCCATCTTTGCATCTTCGGCGGTGAGAATACCTTTCAGCAGGAAGGGCACCGTCGTGTAGGCGCGGATCTCTTCCACCCTCTGCCAGGTATTGTCCGGATTCTGGCCGCGCAGCCGGTAAGGCAGGGCCGGCGGCGGTGTACCGCGGGCACGCCTGGGCGCCTGGCTGCCTGGACCCGGGGGCGCGATGCTCAAGTTCCGGTCGTGCAGAACACGTTCGCGGTGAGATCCAAACTGCACGTCGACCGTAAAGCAGATCGCTTTGCACCCCGCTTTCAATGCCCGCTCCACACGGTCGCGGGTGAGGTCGGGTGTCTCCGCGGCATACAGCTGCGACCATAACGGCCCTTTGGCCGCCTTGGCTATCTCATCGATTCCGAAGCTGGCGTTGGAGCTCACCGACATCAGAGAACCAGCGGCAGTAGCGCCCTGATGGGTCGCCTTCTCGCCGTCTGCATGCAGTTGGCCGTGGCCCGCGGTGGGCGCGACGATAATGGGCGAACTCATACTGACGCCGAGTACCTCGGTAGACATGTCAATCGAGCTAACGTTCGCCACCGCGCGAGGGATGATGCTGGCCCAATCGAAGGCCTGACGGTTCCGCCGCAGCGTAAACTCGCTGTCCACCGAGCCGGCCACGTAATCATACGCGCTGCGGGTGATCTTCAGCTTCGCGATGGGTTCGAAATCGAGTACGCCGGCGATCTCATCGAGGGCGGGAACGCGGTCCCGCAGATTCGGCTCGGGGTCTTGCGCGAGCAGCGCGAATGGCGATCCGGCGAAGAAGCCACCGAGACTGCGAAGAGCATTGCGGCGGGTGAAGTTCATTTCTGGTTGTTCGGCTTCAAGCCTTCGGTGCTACCGGCTGTGCCTTCCATCCAACCGGGGAACCAGCGGAAGACGTTCCCTGTCAGGCTTCCGATGAAGATCTCACCGCGGGAACTGACGTTCAGCCAGTGTCCCGGGCTCTCCATGGATCCGCTGATCCTGCCGGTCGCCAGATCGACCTTCATGATACGGCCCGTAATGTTCTCGATGTTGTCGCGATGGGTGATGATCCACATCTCATCCTTTGGCGTGATGAAGATGTTCTGCGTGGCGCCCAGATGCGTCCACTGGCGCAGAAACTTCCCCTCGGGATCGAACAGTTGAATGCGATTGTTTTCCCGGTCGCTCACATAGACCGTGCCTTTCGAATCGACCGCGACCGAGTGGGGAATATTGAACTCGCCCGGACTGGTGCCGCGCTTGCCCCAGGTCTTCAGGAATTTGCCATCGCTGGTGATCTTCACCACGCGGGAGTTGCCGTAGCCATCGGAAATGTAGACTTCGCCCGTAGGCGCGAACGCAATGTCGGTCGGACGGTTGAACGTCTTGTCGTCGGCCGCCGCTTTCCCCTTGATGCCAAGCGTGAGCAGCAGCTTTCCATGGCGGGTGAACTTCATCACCTGATGGTCGCCGTTGTCGGTCACCCAGACGTTGTTCTGTTTGTCCATGCGCAGCCCGTGGGGGTTCCCGAACATCCCCTTGCCCCAGGAACGGAGGTACTTGCCTTTGGCATCGAACACGATGAGCGGGTCGGCCTTGGGGCCGCGCTGGAACACGTAGACTTCGCCCGAAGGGTCCGTGGCAACCGCTGACACGCGGCCGAATTTCCAGCCGGCCGGCATAGTATCCGGCTCCTCGCCGAAGCGGATATTGACCTTGTATTTGAGGAGTCCGCCTTCATGATGATTCCAGCCGGGCTCGGCGGAAAATGCCAGGGAAGAGAGAAGAAAATAGCAGAGAGCCGCTGGACGCATGGTGCTGATAATATCATCGTGTACCACCTCCGTGGTATCGACTACGCCCGCTGAGGAGTTATCCGCAAAGTACAGCATATCGTGATGGATTCAACGCCACGATAAGGCACAATCCCAACAATAGGAGATCAAGAATGAGACACAAGTTCCTTGGAGTAGCTCTCTCTGTTTTGGCGGCATTGGCTCTGGCTGCCGGGGACAAATATAGCGTGAAAGTGCCAGGCGGACTCGCCTTCTCTGAATTCAGGGGATACGAATCATGGCAGGCCATTTCAACGAGCGGGAACGGAAGGGTGGTCGGCTTGATCCTCGGCAATCCCGCGATGATCGCCGCTTACCAGGCGGGCATTCCCGCGAACGGCAAGCCTGTCCCGGACGGGGCCAAGATGGCTAAAGTCCACTGGACCCCGAAACAAAACGAGTTCTTCAAAGATGCGACCGTTCCGGGTCAGCTACTGAACGTAGACTTCATGGTGAAGGACAGCAAGCGGTTCGCCGACAGCGGCGGATGGGGTTATGCAGTATTTGATTACGATGCCGCATCCGATAGCTTCAAACCTGGCACTTTAGCGGGCAAACCGCCGCAAGGGAACGACGCGAAGTGCGGGTTCACGTGCCACACTACCGTGAAGGCGAGAGATTACGTTTTCACCGATTACGGTCGCAGATGAGCCACAGGCTCCTTATAGGCGCTTCTGAAGCTTAGCCCACGTGTCCCGCAGCTCGGCCGTTCGATTGAATACGAGATGTCCGGCCGTTGAGGTTTTATCCACGCAGAAGTACCCCAGACGCTCGAACTGATAACGGTCGCCAGGCCGCGCATTCGCCAGCGACGGCTCGGCTTTGGCCTGCACGACTTCGAGCGATTTCGGATTTAGGTAGATCGTGAAATCCTGACCTTCCGGCGTCTCATTTGGATTCTCGACAGTGAAGAGCTTGTCATAGAGCCGAACCTCAATCGGAATCGCCTCCGCTGCCGAAACCCAGTGAATGGTCGACTTCACTTTCCTCGATTGTTGTCCACTGCGCGTTTCCGGATCGTAAGTGCAGTGAATCTCCGTGATCTCGCCCGTAGCCGGATCCTTCACGAAATCGTTGCATTTGATGAGATAACCATAGCGCAGCCGGACTTCATTCCCGGGATAGAGGCGGTGGTAACCTTTAGGAGGCGTCTCGCGGAAGTCGTCCTGATCGATCCAGAGTTCGCGGCCAAAGGGTACGGAGCGCGAGCCCGCCTCCGCGTCTTCGGGGTTGTTGACGGCTTCGACAAACTCCACCTGGCCTTCCGGATAATTCGTCAACACGAGTTTGAGGGGGCGCAAGACGGTCATCACACGCAGCGCCGTCCGGTTCAGATCCTCCCGGATGTAATATTCGAGCTTCTCGAATTCCGTGAGGCCGTTCGTCTTAGACACGCCGAGATTGCGCGCAAATGCGCGCAGACCTTCGGGCGAGTAGCCGCGCCGGCGCATCCCGCTAATGGTTGGCATCCGGGCGTCATCCCAACCTTCCACTACACGCTGCTGCACGAGCTGTAGCAACTTGCGCTTGCTCATGAGCGTGTACGTCATGTTCAACCGGTCGAATTCGATCTGCTGTGGATGGAAGACGCCGAGCTGATCGAGATACCAGTCATACAGCGGACGGTGATCTTCAAACTCCAGCGTGCAGATGGAGTGCGTGATGCCTTCAATGGAATCGCACTGACCGTGCGCCCAGTCGTACATGGGATAAATGCACCACTGATTGCCGGTGCGGTGGTGCTCGGCGTGCAGGATGCGGTACATGACGGGATCGCGCATGTTGAGATTGGGCGACGCCATGTCGATTTTGGCGCGCAGGGTCCTTGAGCCGTCAGGAAACTCCCGGTCCTTCATGCGCGCGAAGAGGTCCAGATTCTCCTCGACGCTTCTATCCCGATAAGGACTGTTCTGCCCTGCTT
>JBDUEM010000142.1:0-18541 GCA_040002435.1 Bryobacteraceae bacterium | reverse complement strand
GTCATAAGTCGCTGCGTTCGCCATCTCTGAATCTCCTTGGACCAATGTTTGAACTTCCAGATTAGCACCCGAACCGGAAAGCACCCACCCGCCGGTGGCCCCCGGGTTTTGCGGGAAGCGGCCCGGACCCATGGAACCAAATGACACAAAAGATTGCGTATACCGTCTACAATTTCTGAGGAAACTACGAAAAAAAAGGACGATAGCGAACATGCTGGCTGCCAACAGCGAAGTGACGATGCAACGGATCTCTACCGGGGTGCCTGGATTGGACGACATACTGGGGAAAGGCCTTCCTCCTACCCACTTGTACCTTGTGGACGGGGACCCTGGAACCGGGAAAACCACTCTGGGTATCCAATTCCTGCTGAACGGAGTTTCCAGGAACGAACGTGTCCTTTACGTCACCCTGTCTGAGTCTGAGAGGGAACTGAGACAGGTGGCTCGGTCCCATGGCTGGGACCTCAGCGGAATTGACATCTTCGAGTTGCTCCCCATGGAGGAGAGCCTGAAGCCGGAGGAGCAGTATACCGTTCTCTATCCCGGGGAAGTTGAGCTGTCGGCAACAATGAAGGCCATATTGACCCGGGTGGAGCGGGTTCAACCCAAGCGGCTTGTCTTCGATTCTCTGTCCGAACTGCGACTGCTGGCACGGGAGCCATTGCGGTTCCGGCGTCAGTTGCTGGCATTAAAGCAATACTTTGGCGGTCGCGACTGCACTGTTCTTCTGCTCGATGATCACACGGGCGGCGATGGTGAGCGTGACATTCAAAGCATCGTGCACGGTGTAGTGCGCCTGGAGAATCTGCCGCGAGATTACGGGACTAAGCGCCGCCGTCTGGAAGTCATGAAGCTTCGCGGCGCACAGTTCCGGGAGGGCTTCCATGATTACAATATCCGCACCGGCGGCCTTGAAGTATATCCCCGGCTGGTGGCGACGGAACACAATGGGCAGTTCTCTCATGAACTGGCAACCAGCGGGATTGCCGAACTCGATTCGCTGCTTGGCGGCGGCCTAAATAAGGGAACCAGCACACTGGTGATGGGGCCTGCCGGCGCGGGTAAGAGCACGATCGCTTTACGCTACGCAGCCTCTGCCGCCGAGCGCGGCGAACACGCTTACTTCGTGACGTTCGACGAAGGGTTTCCCACATTAATGGAGCGCGCCGCGGGGCTTGGGATTAATTTGCACCCCTTGCTGGCCGACGGCACGCTGCATCTTGAAGTCATCGATCCGGCGAATCTCTCTCCCGGGCATTTCATTAACCGCGTTCGCAATGAAGTGGAAAAGAAGTCCGCGAGCGTCGTGGTTATTGACAGCCTGAACGGTTTTCTCGCAGCCATGCCGGGAGAAGACTACCTCACGATCCAACTGCACGAACTAATTGCTTTTCTGAATAATAAGGGCGTAACGTCCATCCTCGTGATGGCTCAGTATGGGATTTTGGGCCAGAGCATGACCAATCCGGTAGATGTGAGCTACCTGGCCGACACCATTTTGCTGCTTCGTTACTTTGAATGTACAGGCGAGGTGCGCCAGGCGATTTCCGTTGTCAAGAGGCGCAGTGGCCGCCATGAACGAACCATCCGGGAACTGCAACTGGGCCCGGATACCATTCGCGTCGGACGGCCTCTTACGGAATTTCAAGGTGTGCTCACGGGTGTGCCCACGTACATCGGCAACCAAAGACCTCTCGTGAGCGGAATGGATGATGGATCAAACAGTTAGCCTGGAGCGTGACTCGCTTATCCTGATCCACGCCCCCACAGGGCGCGATGCAAGGCTGCTGCAGGAGCTGTTCCAGAACGCAAGTCTACGTTCCCATGTGTGTCTCAGTGTCGATGATCTTTGCCGGGAGGTCGAGCGGGGAGTGGGCACCATCTTTATAGCGGAGGAAGCTTTGGCGCCTAGCGCCATTGAAAGCATTTCGGCCGTTCTTCAGAAACAGGGTGCCTGGTCGGACCTGCCGCTGCTGGTCCTTACCGTGGGCGGCGAGCCGACGCAAGCCATTCGCGAGCGTCTCGCGCGGCTGGAGCCGCTAGGCGAATTGACGCTATTGGAGCGCCCGCTTCGGTCCGATACCCTGGTCAGCGCCGCCCGCACCGCGATTCGCGCCAGGACAAGGCAGTATGAAGTGCGCCGCCGGGATGCGGAACTGCAGCTGGTCACCGACAACGTGCCGGTACTGATCTCCTACATCGATCGCGCGCAGATATACCGCCGTGTAAATCAAACCTATTCCGAGTGGTTCGGAAGGACGACAGAGGAGATTGTAGGGAGGACAATCCAGGATGTCATCGGAGAGCCTCACTACACGAATGCGCAAGCTCACATCTCGCAGGCGCTGGATGGTGAACGCGTAAGTTTCGAGTCTCAACTCTGGGATAAGAGCGGACTGCTGCGCGATGTTAGCGTTTCCTATGCTCCGGACATCGCCCTCGATGGCACCGTCCGCGGCTTCATTTCCCTTGTGCAGGACATTACCGAGCGTAAGCGCGCTGAGCGGGCACTCCGTGCGACTAGTGACCGCCTGCAATTTCTCGGGGAATTGGGCGAGGTGACCCGCGCTCTGACGGCTCCGGAGGGAGTGATGACCATCGTCGCAAGAATGACGGCTGAGCATCTGAAAGCGTCCGGGTGCTTCTATGCCGACGTGGAATCTGACATGGATACACTGACCGTGCAAGTCAACTACTCCGCCGAAGGAAGCGGCGGCGTGGTCGGGGCTTACCGCCTTTCCTCATTCTGTCCCGGCTTTACTGCCGACATCAGGCAGGGCGAGACAACGGTCATCCGCGGCGCGGGACGAGAGCAGGAAGCGGAGGAGGGCTCAGGCCTCTTTCACGCCTTGGGCGTCGAGGCGCTGGTGTGCTGTCCGCTGGTCAGGGACGGTAAACTCACCGCCCTGATGGCTGTCACTCAGATGGCGCCTCGCGACTGGACGGTTGCCGAGGTGGAGTTGTTCGAAACTGTGGTTGATCGCTCCTGGGCCTACATTGAAAGGGCGCGCGCGCAAAGTGAATTGCGAAAGAGTGAGCAGCAGTTCCGGACGCTCGCCGACACAATCCCTAATCTCGCCTGGATGGCCTATGCGGGCGGCGAAATTTTTTGGTACAACCAGCGTTGGTATGATTACACCGGCACTACGCCGGACGTGGTTGAGGGTTGGGGCTGGCAGCGCGTTCACCATCCAGACAGTCTGCCCAGCGTTCTGGAGGGTTGGAAGCATTCCATTTCCAACGGTACTCCCTTCGAGATGGTCTTTCCCTTGAAAGGGTCTGATGGAAGCTTTCGCCTCTTTCTGACCCGCGTCGCGCCGGTATGCGACAACTTCGGGACCGTAGTACGCTGGTTCGGCACCAACACCGACATCGATGAGCAAAAGCGCACCGAAGATGCGCTGCGGCGGGCAAATGGGGACCTGGAGGAATTCGCCTATGTGGCAAGCCACGACTTGCAAGAGCCCCTGCGCATGGTCAACGTCTATACTCAGTTGCTCTTGCGGCGGCTGGGATCTGAAGTGACACCGCAACTGTCCGAATACGCCGGTTACGTTTCTACCGGAGTCCGGCGGATGGAATCGCTGATCCGGGATCTGTTGACTTACTCTCGCACGGCCCATGACGATGATGAAGAGATGTCCGGCAGTGCGGATCTATCGGTCGCGCTCCGCCACGCCATCGCCAGTGTGGACGCTCGCGTCCAGGAGACGCGTGCGCAGATTACGTTTGACTCGCTCCCGGTGGTCTCGGGAGATGAGGGACAAATGAGCCACGTCTTCCAGAACCTTCTTTCCAATGCTTTGAAATACTGCAAAAACGAAGAGACTCCGCGCATTCATGTGGGCGCTGAACACAGCAACAGGGATTGGGTAGTGAGCATTCGAGACAATGGGATCGGTTTCAGCCAGGATCACGCGGAGCGTATCTTCGGACTGTTCAAGCGGCTCCACCGGGACGAAGATTATCCAGGTACCGGCCTCGGACTGGCCATCTGCAAGCGCATCATCGAACGCTACCATGGACGCATTTGGGCTGAGTCGAAGGTGGGGGTTGGATCCACATTTTACTTTGCTTTACCGGACGGCAATCATGGATAAGGCCCTGCATATCCTATTGATCGAGGACAATCCCGGCGATGCTGGTCTGGTGCGCGAAGCTCTGCGCGAACATAATATCCCCTTTGAGATGGCTCTGGCCTCCGATGGCGCGGAGGCGGAATCCTACCTCTCCCGCATGGGAAAGACCATCGATGCTCCGTGTCCGGATCTCATTCTTCTGGATCTGAACCTGCCGAAAGTAGGAGGGCACGAAGTGTTGGCGTCCTTTCGCGCACATCCCTTATGCACGCTTACGCCGGTTATCGTGCTGACCTCGTCGAACGCCCCGCGGGACCGCGAACTGGCGATTGCCATGGGCGCTGCGCGTTACTTTCGCAAGCCGTCAGATCTTCCGGATTTCCTCCGTTTGGGATCGGTGATTCGGGAGGTAGCCACTGAAGCGGGGATTGCCTTCGGGGGTAGCGCTTTCGAACGCGGAAAAAGCGCGCCCGCTTTCGCCGAGCAGGAAATGGCGCGAGGAAACTCACCCGGATTTCGGACCGGCGTGAGGATGGTGGGGCCCTGCACGGGGCTCCGAACTTCTGGAAATCCAGAGGGATAGCCAGAATCCTTCGACAGGTATGGTACGACTCCATCCCGAAGGCCTTTCCGTCGAGAAAAGTAGTATGACTATTTTTGATTGACGCAGACCGGGACGTGCCGCCGTGCCGGGAGTCCATTCAGCGTTTCGGGGCAGGCTCGATCCTGCACCTGCCCCGAACCCGCTCGAGCTCTTACGCCGTCGCCGAAGAAGTAGCTTGGGAAAACGTGAGAGTACCGTTGGGATTTATAGTGATTTGGAGGTTCCCGGCGGACATGTTAAATGCCGGAATGGCGCCCCCTTTCTGCCCAACTCCATTAACCGAACTATTTGTGTTATCCCAGAAACAGTAATTGTCGGTTGACGTATAGATGTTGACTGCCTGAGTCAAGGCGTCGGCGTAGCTGGGATTTCCGGGAATCTTGTTAACCAGGATCGGACGCTTGGGTACGTACGCTGCCCCATTTGCTACCAGTTTGGAATCAGCCTCATAAGCAGGGTTGGTAATCGCAATCGAACTGTTTGATTTGTTCGTAACGAGCGTGATGTGGTAAGCCATCTGAGAATATCTCCTGTATCGGAAAAGTGTTCCCTCTAGCTGGCAGTTTCAACCTCTCGCCGATGGCAGTTTATTTTAAGCTCGCGTCACCGGGGGAAATGTTGGAGCTCAAGCGAAATCAGTATACACCTAAAGCAATCCGGTGGTATGAATAAAATCCGTATATTCCAATAGGAAAGTGCGGCAAAAACATATCGACAGTGGAATGTTCGATCCGCCCGTTCCGCGCAGATTCCAGGCCGCGAAAATACCTTGTAAGTCTCGATCTGTAAAACCGAATCCAGACGGAAGACGGGGAGAAGCGCTACGGTAGCAAATTCGTTCTCGTATGCCAAAACAAGGAAGCCGGAGAATCTCCCGACGGTTCGCCCACTAAGTTCCGAGCGCAAATGACAAGTCCAAGCACCCTCAACCGCGAAGAAGAACTCCACTGGATCGCCCTGCGAATGGTCCCCGGTCTCGGCCTGCGGAAGGCTGGGCTGCTGATTGAAAAATTCAAAACAGCTCAGCGCATTTTCCGCGCCTCGCGAGGCGACCTCGAGGCCTGCGGCCTGGCCGGGAGCATTGCCCAGACGATCGCCAGCGGCTGCACGTTTGACGATGCGGTCGAGCAGCAGCAGAAACTGCTGGACACCGGCACCAGCCTTATCAGCCTCACTGATCCGCGCTATCCGCCCCGGCTCAAGGACATCTTTGACCCGCCGGTGGTTCTTTTCGCCCGCGGCCGCATCGAATTGTTACAGACGGTGATGTTGGGTATCGTCGGGACACGCCGCCCGACGCCTTATGGCTTGGCTGCAACCGAGCGCCTTGCCACCGACTTGTCTCAGGCGCAGTTGACCATCGCCAGCGGGATGGCCAGCGGCATCGATACCGCCGCTCACAAGGCTGTACTCGCTGCCAAGGGCGATACGGTGGGAGTTCTCGGCTGCGGAGTGGATTTGGTCTATCCGGCCGAAAACCGCCGGCTCGCGGCCGACCTGGCGGAGAAGGGACTCTTGATCTCTGAGTTTCCCATGGGATCTCCTCCGTTCCCGCAAAATTTCCCGATCCGCAACCGGATCATCAGCGGCATGAGTGCCGGGGTTATGGTTATAGAAGGCGCGCAGTACAGCGGGTCTTCCATTACGGCGAAACTGGCAATGGATCAGGGACGGGAAGTATTCGCCGTACCGGGAAACATCACCTCCAAGATGAGTTGGGGACCGAATCTGCTGATCAAGCAGGGCGCCAAACTGGTTCAGGAGTGGAACGATGTTATCGTGGAATTGCAACCGGAAGACCGCCGGCGCCTCATCGTAAATGGTCAAAGACAGTTAATGGGGGTGAGTGGGACGGCGGAAACCAGCCTCCCGGAAGCCCCGCAAGCTGCTGTTGGCAGGGAACTTTTGGCGCGGCTGAAGCCTGATGCACCTATTCAACTGGACGCGCTGCTTGAATCTTTGGAGTATCATTCCTCATCAGAGGTGATTGCTGCTCTGTTTGAGCTGGAGATGCTCGGGTTGGTCAGACAACTACCGGGCAAGAACTTTGTTAAAGTGTGGTGAGTTCGCCGAAGCCCGTCTGGGGTAGGCGGGCAAAATGAGGTTACGGACTAAATGGCAAACTCTCTCGTCATCGTCGAATCGCCGGCGAAGGCGAAAACGATCGGTAAATACCTAGGCAAGCAATTCATCGTCAAAGCTTCGCTCGGTCATATTAAGGATCTTCCTAAGAAAGATCTCGCAGTGGCAGTCGATACTGACTTCTCGCCGGATTACCAAATTATCGAAGGGAAAAAGAAGTTGATCGCGGAGTTGAAGGCGGCCGCGAAGGGCGTCGACACCATCTATCTCGCAGCCGATCCTGACCGTGAAGGCGAGGCGATCTGTTACCACCTCCAGGAGGAACTGGAAGGAAAGAAGAACGGCCCCGCGATGTACCGGGTGATGTTCAACGAAATCACGGCGAATGCCATCAAGAAGGCGTTTGAAACGCCGACAGCTGTGAATATTCACCTGGTGGAGGCGCAGCAGGCCCGGCGCGTCCTCGACCGCCTGGTCGGTTATAAGATTTCGCCGCTGCTCTGGGACAAAGTCCGCCGTGGACTATCCGCCGGCCGCGTCCAAACCGTCGCGCTGCGGCTCATTGTGGAGCGGGAGCGGGAAATCCGTGCGTTCCAGAAACGCGAGTATTGGACCATCGATGTCAGCCTGAACGCGAAGAAAGCGCCTGTTCTGAAAGCGCATTTCACCAAAAAGAACGACGAAGCGATCGAGGTAGCCACCGAAGAAACCGCCAACGACATTGTCAACCAGTTGGCCGACGCCAGCTACATTGTGCAATCGGTGGCGACGCGCGAAAAGAAGCGCAATCCGGTGCCGCCGTTCATCACTTCCACCCTGCAGCAGGAGGCCGCCCGCAAACTGCGCTTTAGCGTGAAGCGCACTATGATGATTGCTCAGCGCCTCTATGAAGGCGTAGAACTCGGGAGCGAAGGCGCGGTCGGTCTTATCACTTATATGCGTACCGATTCACGCGAATCGGCGCCGAGGCGCTCACGGAAGTTCGCGAGTTGATCACCAACCGCTATGGGGCGCAATATATTCCGGCGCAGCCCAACGTATATAAAGGTAAGAAAGACGCTCAGGACGCCCACGAAGCCGTGCGGCCTACCTCCGCCATGCGGGCTCCGGAAGACCTGGAAAAAGTGCTTGCCGAAGACGAACTGAAGCTCTATCGCCTGATCTGGATGCGCTTTGTGGCTTGCCAGATGATGCCGGCGGTTTTCGATCAGACCACCATCGACGTCTCGGCCAAAGGCAAAGATGAAGCGGACTACCGGTTCCGTGCGACGGGTTCAGTGCCCAAGTTCGATGGATTCCTCGCCGTTTATGAAGAGGGCAAAGATCAGAAAGACGAAGACGACGAAGAACTGAAGAGCCGGCTGCCGGTGGTGACAGAAGGCGAAATACTGAAGTTTAAGTCGATTGACCCCGAACAGCACTTCACCGAGCCGCCGCCCCGATTTAACGAAGCGACGCTGGTGAAAGAACTGGAAGCCAATGGCGTGGGCCGCCCGTCCACTTACGCGTCTATTCTCTCCACCATCCAGGAGCGCGAATACGCGAAAAAAGAAGGAGGCCGCTTCTCCCCCACCGAACTGGGAATGGTGGTGACGGACTTGCTGCTGGAGAGCTTCGAACACATCTTCGACGTGAAATACACGGCGCGGATGGAGGAGGAGCTCGACGAGATCGAAGACGGGAAACTCGATTGGCGCACCGCCATGGCCGAGTTCTACGACCGTCTGAAGGACGATCTGCTGCGTGCGGAAACGCAGATGACCGACATCAAGCGCATGGAGGAGCCAACCGACTTCCTATGCGATAAGTGCAACAAACCCATGGTCATCAAATGGGGTAAGTACGGCAAGTTCCTGGCCTGTAGCGGCTACCCGGAATGCTCAAACACGCGCGAACTGGCGGTGGAGCAGACGGATGCCGACAAGGAAAACCTCACCGAGCAGGATGCCGAGGAGTACTGCGAAAATTGCGGCCGGACGATGGTCCTGAAGAAGGGCCGCTTCGGTCAGTTCTACGCCTGTTCCGGGTACCCGGACTGCAAGACCACCAAGCAGATTGGCGGATCCCAGAAGAAGTCCGACGTGCCACTGGATGAAAAGTGCCCGCAATGCGACAGCAACCTGGTCCAGAAGTTCGGCCGTTTCGGGGAATTTGTCGCGTGCAGCAACTATCCGACTTGTAAGTATGTGAAACAAAAGACCATCGGCGTTGCCTGCCCGAATTGTACACAGGGCGAGGTGGTGGAACGCCGCAGCAAGCGCGGCAAGACCTTCTTCGGTTGCAACCGCTACCCGGAGTGCGACTTTGTGGCGTGGGGCAAGCCGATTGCCGAACAATGCCCGAACTGCAGCAATCCTTACCTGATCGAGAAGTGGCTGAAAGCCGGTCCGGTTGCCCAGTGCCCGAACGCCGAGTGCAAGTTCAAGAAGGATTTGCCGCAACCTGTTGAAGTAGCGCTCGCGCCTTAAGTGGCTTTTCCAGCTGGGCGCACGGAAGGAACGATTCGATAGCGATCCCGGCTACCCGGGTTGCCGCGGACAGCCAAGTCACTCCTTATTCAGCACAACGGTAAAGGTGATCTCCCTCTGCGGCGTGGTTGTCCTATTAACCACGGTCAGGACCCTGCCCTTCGCTGTGAGTGTCCAGCGTTCCTTGGTGGAAACCTCGGCTCCGTTCATGGAGCGCTTCGAAGTCAAGTCCAGGCTGGTGCCGTCCCATACCATGGTGCTGGTCCACTCTCCGCCGCGGACGGTATTCAGGTTTTCCTTACCGTCGGTGGTGTACCGCACATCGGTGACAGCGTCTCCGCCGGGCGTGGAAAACGTTGTGACAACATGCACTTTCGGGTCTTCATGGTCGACTTTCCTGACGAAATTGGCGGGCTTTGGGATCTGGCCGAAATCGCTGCGCTCGCTGTCCATTTTCCATGTTCCGGAAAAGTTCGGATGGTCCGCAGCCCCAAGAATTGTCAGAAACAGAGGCATCATCATTAGCAGGCGCATATCTTGATCTTATCGACAACGGAAACAGTACGCTTTAGATCGCCGCGCGTCTAGTGAAGAATGCTCGACCGATTCCTCCAGGATCTTCGTTTCGGTCTCTCTCAGATCTGGCGGAAACCCGGTTTTGCTATGCTCAGTGTCTTCGCGCTGGCGCTGGGCATCGGCGCGGCGAGCTCTATCTATAGCGTCGTTTCCGCTGTCCTTCTCCATCCACTGCCTTTCGGCGATGCCGAACGTCTCGTCACCCTTTGGGCACTCGACCGGAAGCACGGAGATCAGCCGGTCGAGATCTCGCTGAACGCCTTCCGGCAATGGCGAAAGCAGAACCAAATCTTCGACGATATTGCCGTCTATACGTCGGTAAATCTGGATTTCGCTTTCACCGGAAACGGCGAGCCTCAGCAAGTGGAAGGCGTCACCGCTACGGACAACTTCTTTTCCGTGATGGGCGTGAAGCCGGTGCTCGGCCGCACCTTCACGGGACCGCAGGACATAGTAATCAGTAACCGCTTGTGGAAGACGCGCTATGGCGGTGATCCTACGATCATCGGGCGCGGTGTCCTTCTCAGCGACGAAAAGGCGACGATTTCCGGCGTCATGGGACCAGATTTCGATTACCCGAAGGACGCCGACGTGTGGGCTCCGCTCCTGGGGGATGGCGGGCTTGAAAAGAATCCCGATATACGGGTTCTGGCAGGCATCGCTCGAATGAAGCCTGACATTGACGTCCGGAAGGCACGCGCTGAAATGAACGTCATTGCGGACCGCGTAGAGCGTGCGTTTCCATTGCAGAACCACGGGCTCGGTGTGCTGGTGACACCATTGACGGAGGCCCTGTTTGGCAAGGCAAAGCCGGCGCTGCTCCTGATGCTCGGAGCCGTACTGCTGGTTCTGGTGATCGCCTGCGCTAACGTGGGAAACCTGCTGCTGGCCCGGGCGACAGGACGCCAGCGGGAACTCGCTGTGCGCGCGGCGCTGGGCGCAACCCGCGCCCGCCTGATTCAGCAACTTCTTACAGATAGCCTGATTCTGGCGATCCTTGGCGGTGCGGCTGGCTTGTTGGTTGCGCAGTTCGGTGTCGCCGCTTTGAAGTCTTTGGCCGCGGCGGATTTGCCCCGCATCCAGGACGTTCACATCGACGCCGGCGTCGTTGCATTTGCTGCCCTGCTCACTCTGGCCACGGTGCTGATTGCGGGCCTCGTGCCGGCGCTTGAGGCTTCGCGTTTCACTGGCTTCGATGCGCTGAAGGAGAGCGGCACCAAAGCCTCGGCCTCGCGTTCCCGCAAAGGAATGCGGAACGCACTGGTGATCGGGGAGATCGCCATAGCCTTCGTCGTGCTCAGCGGCGCAGGTCTGCTGGTCCGCAGTTTCAGCCGGCTCCAAAGCATCGATCCGGGTTTCCGCGCTGCAAACGTGCTGACGTTTCGCGTAACCTTTGGCACCGCGAAGTACGCCAAACAGGAGCCCCGCCGCGTCTTCTACCAAGCGCTGCTGGATCGGCTGCGCTCTCTCCCTGGGGTGGAATCGGCGGGTGCAATCCTTCTTCGGCCGCTTTCTGGAACCGTTGGATGGGATAACGCGTTCACTGTGGAAGGACAGAGCGTGGCCGACCAGGCCCTGAATCCTGCCGCCAATTACGAAGCGATCAGTCCGGACTACTTCCGCACCATGCGGATCCCGCTGCTTGCGGGCCGTGATGTGGCCTTGACGGATACCGCCGAGGCGCCTGGTGCGCTGATGGTTAACGAATCCACAGCCAAACGATATTGGCCCGGCCAGCAGGCTGTCGGGAAGCGTCTTAAGCTGGGCGGGCCGAACAATAAGAACCCCTGGCTGACTGTTGTCGGCGTTGTCAAGGATGTACGGTATCGCGAATGGGAGTCCGCGCGTGTCGATCTGTATATCCCGTTCTACCAGCGATCGCAGCATCGGTCTGACTTCGTAGTGAAAACCGCTGTGGATCCTCTCACCCTGGTGTCTGCGGTGCGCAGCGCTGTCTACGCACTCGATAAAGATCAGCCCCTCAGCTCCATTACCACCGTTGACACGCTGGTCTCCCGCACCCTGGCGCGGCCGCGATTCAACATGCTGGTATTTTCGTGGTTCGCGGCCGTAGCAGTGCTGCTCGGGGTCATTGGCATCTATGGAGTTTTGGCATATTCGGTGGCGCAGCAATCGCATGAGATCGGCATCCGCATGGCCCTTGGGTCCAGTCCGGGCCGCATCCTGCGGCAGATGCTGGCGGAGGGGCTTCGCCTTGCCGTCACCGGAACCGCGCTTGGAATCGTGTTATCGCTGGCAACAACCCGGCTGATGTCGGCGCTGCTGTTTACAATCTCCGCCCATGATCCGTGGACCTTTGCTACCGTCAGTATTGGGGTTCTCGCCGTGTGTGTGCTGGCCTGTGTTGTACCCGCCGTCCGCGCGGCCGATGTCGATCCCATGCGCGCCCTGCAACAGGAGTGAACTCATGAAACTGTGCCTTTTGCTATTTATACTATTACCCGCTCTGCATGCCGCCGACGATAAGTTGTTCGAATACCGCCGCGATCTTTCTCTTGATCACAAAGAGACTGGATTTTCTGAGCGTGACGGCGTAAAGGTGCTCGATTTCACCTACGTGAATCTGAGCGGAGGACAGACTGCCGCTTATCTGGTTCCCTCAGTTAAACGTGGGAAAGACGCGGCCATACTCTTCGTTCATTGGTACGAGCCGGAATCGAAAGACTCTAACCGCACACAGTATCTGGATCAGGCGGTGGAATTGGCCAAGGCCGGCGCTACCTCCCTGCTGATCGAGACCATGTGGTCTGATCCATTGTGGTTTGGGAAACGGAATCCTGCCGATGATTTCCATAGTTCGGCTCAGCAGGTAAAGGAACTCCGCCGGGCCCTGGACATTCTGCTCGCCGAGCCCGGAATTGACAAAAAGCGCGTCGCCTACGTGGGGCATGACTTTGGCATGATGTACGGCGCGGTGCTGGCGGGTGTCGACCACCGCCCAAAGGTCTGGGCGTTTCAGGCGGGAACCACCAGCTTCAGCGACTGGTTTCTGCTTGGCTCCAAATTGCAGGGTGACGACCGCAAGAAGGTGATCGACCGGCTGGCGCCTCTGGACCCGGTAAAGTTTATTCCGGGTGCCGGCGGACCTGTCCTGATGCAGTTTGGGAAGACCGACCGCTTTGTTCCTGAAGCGAAAGCCAATCAGTTCTTCGATGCCGCCGTTGAGCCCAAAAAGATTCTCTGGTATGACGCCGGCCATGCTCTGAATGCGGCGGCGATTGCAGACCGGCAGGCGTGGCTGAAGGAACAACTCAAGTTAAAGTGAACCGGCGCCGCGCATATCTCAATGGATAAAGTTTAATCGGCGGCCAGCGCGACATCCCGTGAGCCTTTGGTTTTGATTCCATGAAAAGGAGATTCAAAACTAAATGAAAAAAGCATTGGGAATTATATGCGCCAGCGGAGTGTTCGTAGCGGGTATCGCGTCGCAGGCTTTTGCGGCAGACATTCATGAGCGCAAGGAAAATCAACAGGACCGCATCGCCGCGGGCGTGAAAAACGGATCGCTCACGGCAAGAGAAACCGCGAACCTGGAGCACAAGGAAGCGAAGATCAACCGAGAGATCCGCCGGGACGGCGCGGCCAACGGCGGCGCCCTCACCGCACGCGAGAAGGCCCGGGTGACTCGCCAGCAGAACCGCGTGAGCGCCGATATCTATAAACAGAAGCACGACGCTCAAACGCAGGCGAGATAGGCCGGGCCCTACTCTGTCCGCAAGGCTTCTACCGGATTTACGCGGGCAGCACGCTTCGCTGGAACGAAACTGGCCAGCATGGCCGCGGCGCCAAGAATCACCGCGACGGCAATGATGGTTTGCGCGTCCCACGAACTCACACCGAACAGGAGATTGCGGGACACTGTTGCCGCGGCGATGGCGCTCGCCGCTCCTAAAACAACCCCTGCCGCCGCCAGCCATCCGGCCTCTTTCATCACCATGCGGTAAATGGAGCCGTGTTGGGCGCCCAGCGCCATGCGGACGCCGATCTCCCGCGTCCTTTGGCTGACGGAATAGGCGATGACGCCGTAGAGACCGACGATGCCTAACAGCAGCGCCACAGCCGCAAATCCGCCCACGAGCCACGCGGAGGATCGGTGCAGATAGGCGGTTATCGAATTGTTCATTCGTCCTTCCATTGTTGACTCGCTCATGGTTCCCACATCCGGGTAAATCGCATGAATTGCCGGACCCAGCGCAGGTAGAATGGCTTCGGGCTTCTGTGAGGTGCGCGCAATGAGCGTAAAGTCGGTGCTTGTGTCCTGGTTGAACGGATGATACGTCGCGGGCCAAATCTCCGCATCCAGCGCGCCGTCTCTAACGTCTTCAATCACTCCGATAATGGTACGTATGGAAGCCGGTGTCAGCTTCGTATCGCCTATTTGCCTTCCGATCGGATCCTCGCCCGGAAAGTATTTTGCGGCCAGCGTCTGGTTGATGATCACGACTTTCGGTTTGGTGTGGTCCTCGGCGTCCGTGAAGAAGCGGCCGCGCGCGAGTTTGGCTCCGACTGTGGTGAAGTACTCCGAACTAACGTCCCGCTCATTTACTTCGTTGTGCTTCCCATCATAGGGTTTGCCTACGAAACGAACCCAATCCGTGTTGCCGTTATAGCTCACGGGAGGTATGGTGGTAATCGCCACCGATTGCACGCCGGGCAGACCGCCAATCTTGCTGATCAGATTTCGCTCTAAAGCCACGCTTCGTTCCGGTGTCTCGTAGCTGGAGTCCGGCGCTGCTACTTCGATTAAGGCAAGGTGGTCCGCGCGGAATCCCAGATCCACTTGCATCAGCCGGTACAAACTCTTGGAAAACAGTCCCGCTCCCACCAGCAGGACCATCGCCAGCGCCAGCTCCAAAACCACCAGGCGCGAACCAAGCCGGCGCCATCCATTTCCAGTCGAACTTCGGTTTCCTGTCATGAGGCCGCCCTGCATTTGCGAAAAGGCCTTCGCTGACAAAGTAAGGTGGAGGGCGGGCGCGAGCGAGAACAGTATAATGCAAAGCACCGAAACCGCTCCCGCATAAGCGAGCACGCGCTCGCTCATCCCCAGTTCCGCGAGAAAGGGCATCCTCGGAACCATGTCCAGGGGAATCAGGTTTTTCAGCGCCTCCATCGCGGAGGTCGCCAGAAACAGTCCCAGCGCGCTCGCGGCGAGAACCAGCACCATGCCCTCGGTTAAGAACTGTGTGCATAACCTCGAGAACGAAGCACCCAATGCGACGCGAACCGCCATTTCCTGCTTGCGCGCTTCCGATCGGGCGAGCACGAGACTGGATACGTTCACGCAGGCAATCAGCAGCAGGAGCGCCGCGCCTCCCATCAGCACCATGAGGATAGGCCGGAGATTCCGGGCGACCTCCTCTGAGAACGGAACAATGGAGGCGCCCCGGTCGCGGTTGGAATCGGGATATTGCCGCTCCAGTTGGCTGGCGATAGCGGTGAGATTCGCCAGCGCGGCCTGGATTGTCACGCCGTCTTTCAATCGTCCCACTCCGTAGAGATTGTGGCAGCTTCGGCGCGCCACACAGCTGCTTTTCGGAGCGATGGTGGTCCAGAACTCGGCCGCCCCCAGCGGAGCGAACTGGAAGCTCGCCGGCAGCACTCCGATGACGGTGTAAACCTCACCGCTCAAAGTGACGGGCTGCCCCAAGACGTCGTTCCTGCCGCCGAACCGCATCTGCCACGTGCGGTGACTGAGCATTACCGTACCAGTCTCGCCGGCGCGATCCCCCGCAGCCGGGAAGTCCTGGCCAAGGTGGGGTGCGACACCGAGTGTTTGAAAGAATCCAGGGCTTACCTTCCCGGCCCGGACCGGCTCGGCTCCACTGGGAGCGGTGTACAGGAAGCCGCCGCTAGTGTAGACATCCAGCGAACGGAATGCGGTGTTGTACTGTTTCCAGTCCAGATAGTCGAGATAAGAAAGATTGGTGCTGCGCAACATCGGGGAACTCTCGGTTACCGCCATCAGCCTGGTTGGGTCGGGATAGGGGAGAGGTTTGATAAGGGCCGCGTCCACGAAGGCGAAGATTGCCACGCTGACGCCCATGCCGAGAGCCAGCACCACCACCGCCGTCACGGCGAATACCGAACTCTTTCGCAGCTGCCGCAAGCTGAACCGGAAATCCGACAGCAGGTTTTCCAGAAATGGCAAGGTACTTCGCTCGCGAATAGCCTCCTTGGCTGCTTCCACGCCGCCCAGTTTCATCAGCGCCGCCCGCCGTGCCTCCTCAGGAGTCATGCCGGCTCTGACGTTGTCGGCGATGTGCATCTCCAGGTGACTCTGGAGTTCGTCGGCCATCTCGGCTTCGCGGCTTTGTTTGCGCACAAGCCCGCCGAGCCGTAGCACCCAGCTTCGCAGCGTTTTCACAACGGTTCCTCGCCGGGCGCCAGGAAGCGCGCCAGGATGGCCGTCGCCTGCTCCCAATCCCGGGTCTCGCGCTCCAACTGCTTTCTTCCGGCGCGGGTCAGCTTATAGAACTTCGCTTTGCGGTTATTGTCGGAAACGCCCCATTCGGAAGCAATCGACCCTTCCTGTTCCAGCTTCAACAGTGCAGGATAGAGCGTACCGTAGTTGAGCGATAGCTGGTTGCCGCTGATCTGCTCGATCCGGCGGGCAATTCCGTAACCATGAAGCGGCCCCATACTCTCGAGGGTTTTAAAAACCATCAAGGCAAGTGTCCCTTGCCAGACATCCGTCTTCGCCGCCATTCTGATATGGGTCTCCCATAGGAAGGTTCCCATACTTCTTATGGGAAAGCAATAGAAGAAGGCTACGGTTTACATGCCGCGGTCATGGTGTTGGCCCTGCTGCCATCGTTCCCAATGCCGTTCAAGAGCTCATCGAAAGTCTGCAGGGGGACGCTGGCGCCTTCCGTTCCGACTTCCGGAACGAGGGCCCATTTGTCGAGCGCTACAGATCCAACCTGGGCAGAGTCAGTCTGAAGCTGTCCTGAGGCCTCGATGTGGCCATTCGGCACGCAAAGCGACGGGTGGTCGAACGGAGCCCTTTGGAATCGGACGCGGTCGTCGCTGAGCGCCTTGAGGAAAGCGACAATTGCAGTACGGTCGCCCGCATTGAGGCGAATGTTGCCGATTCCGCGTCCCAGGTTGCCACCGTCCGGGAAGTCGCTGTTTCTGCCATAAAACAGAAGTACCTGGTCTAATGTCGCCTGACTGCCGTTGTGGAAGTATGGACCTGTGAACTCGACATTGCGCAGGCCAGGGGCCTTGAACGTTCCTGCTGCACCGGCGGGAGTCGCCGCAAAGAGCGGCAAACCGAAATCGTCGTTGCCACCTAGGCCGGCATCGTCCGCGATGGGCCTTAAGCCGATTCGGAAGAATCCAGCGTCAGCGGGGGTAGCGATGTTGCCAGCACGACGCTGGACGCCGCTCCAGCCCGCTGCGGTCAACTCCGCGCCATTGTGGCAATTTGTGCACTGTGCGCCGCCGGCGCGGAATTCGTTGAGTCCTTGTTGTTCCAAAGTGGTGAGAGTATTAGTGCGGCCTTCCAGGAACTGATCTACACGCGAATCGTTAGAAATAAGGGTCGACTCATACGCCTGAATCGCCAAACCCCAGAAGAGGCCAAAGTTATTTTCCGCCTGGTTGTAGCCCTCAAAGAGCTCCGGAGAGTTGTAGTACTCGGGACGAAATGCAGCCTGAATTAGCGCGCTGTAAGCCCACTCGGGCCGCAGGCCGTTTCCAGCCGGATTCGCCATTGCACCCAACACGCTGTCCGCCGCAGACACCTTCTGCAGCGCCAGCGGAGGCAAATTCAGCAGCTTATGGCCAAGTTCCGGCCAGCGGCGTCCAGCCCAGGACATCTCCACCGAGCTCAGCACCGGCCCGACAGCTTGCGATGCCAAGCTGGCGTTTTCCATGCGAACTGCTTCGCGTTCCAGCTTGCCGCCGCGGTAGGCCAGCGCGTGGGGGCCGGTATCAGAATCGCCAAACGGCGTCGCACCCGTGAAGACGCTGCTGGCGCGTCCATCCCAAAAGTTCCGGACATTGTAGACGGCGTTGATCACCGACGGCGTGTTGCGGGTGGTGACCTGCCGTATATGAATCCCGTTCGGCATGAATGGCGACGGAAAGGCCAAGGAATTTGCGATGTCTGAAATGTTGCCGAGCTCTATTCCTACGAATGCATTCTGCACAACTCCCATGGACCCGGCCACTTGCTGCTTGTCGCTCACGACGGCTGAACGATTGTTGCCCGTGTTCGAGAGTTTGTGAAACGGAAAGTCTGAATTCGTTAGCACCTGATTCACTACGGCGTCCGGTCCGGACAATTCATTCTGAAGCCGATGATCCGCACCCGAATGGAAATGACAGGTGGCACATGCGGTGTGGCCGTCACTCCCTGCCTGCATCTCCCAAAAGAGAGCTTTGCCGAGGGCAACGAGGGCGGTCTGGTCCAACACATAACGATCCAAGCCGGTGGGGACCGGTGCAGCAACGGTCTTCAGCGAGGCGATTGGTGGATTCTGTGCACCGCCGCCACCGCCCCCTCCCCGTTGCGCAAATACCTGTGTTGCCGTGACTAAGATTCCGATGAGCAATAGAACGCGCATATATGAAAAGGGTTCCTCTATAAGGTTAAATGGCTCCCCACATGGCAAAGTTGTGTTAAGGAGTATTATCCCGCCGCGCGCCCGGCTCTCGATTCGCGCGTTGCGGTCACGTGTTTTACGGCTCAAAACAGTAGCCCT
>JBDUEM010000141.1:0-18681 GCA_040002435.1 Bryobacteraceae bacterium | reverse complement strand
CCGGCACTGGCCATGGAAGGGATTCAATGATTGACGTCGTAATGCCCCAAATGGGGGAAAGCATTGTCGAAGGTACGTTGACCAAGTGGCTGAAGAAGCCCGGCGAGAAGGTGGAGCAGGATGAACCGCTCTTTGAGATTTCGACGGACAAGGTAGACACCGAGATTCCGTCGCCTGCCGCCGGAACATTGGGCGAAGTGCTTGTAGAGGAAGGCAAGACGGTGGCGATCAACACGGTGGTCGCGCGCATTGAGGACGGCGCGGGTGCGGCTCCGGCGGCGCCTGATGCAGAAGCGGCGCCTGAAGCAGAAGCGGCGCCTGAAGCGGAGGCGGCGCCTGCTGCGGCTCCCGCGGCACAGGCTGCGGCTGCCCCTGCAGCGGCACCGCCCGCTGCAGCACCGGCTCCACCGGCGGCAGCCGAGGCGGAAGAGGCTTCGGGCCCATTGTCCCCCATCGTTCGCAAAATGGCCCGGGAGTTCAATATCGATCTCAAGCAGATCAAAGGCACGGGCGCAGGCGGCCGGATTACGAAGCAGGACGTAGAAGCCTACATGAGTGCCCAGGGCGCCAAGACGGTCTCCGCCGCCACTGCGCCGCCACCACCTGCCGCCGCGCCGGCCGCAGCACCTCCAGCAGCACCCGCACCGCCGTCAGCGGCGCCCGCGCCCGCACCCGCCGCGCCGGCCGCGGCCCCGCAGACCCCCGCCATCCCTCGCGGCGAACAACCGCGCGTCCGCGTAGAGCCGATGAGCACAATGCGGCAGAAGATTGCCGAACACATGATGTTCAGCAAGAGAACTTCGGCGCACGTCACCACCGTCCACAAAGTGGACATTACGAAGGTGGCGAAAATCCGCGACAAGCAGAAGGCCGAGTTCCAGGCACGCTACGGGTTCTCGCTGACCTATCTGCCGTTCGTGATCCGGGCCTCCACGGAAGCGCTGCGCGCCTTTCCGATTGTGAACTCGTCCATTGAAGGCAACAACATTCTCTATCAAAACGAGATCAACATCGGGATCGCGGTGGCCCTGGACGGCGGACTCATCGTTCCCGTGATTCGGAACGCCGACGAGAAGAACGTAGTCGGGTTGCAGCGCTCGATCGTCGATCTTGCCTCCCGGGCTCGTTCGCGGCAGTTGAAGCCGGATGAAGTTACCGGCGGCACGTTCTCTATCACCAACTTCGGCAGCTTCGGCAGCGTCTTCGCGACGCCCGTGATCAACCAGCCGCAGGTTGGCATTCTGGGAGTGGGAACCGTGGAAAAGCAGCCGGTTGTGATTGACGACGCAATCGCGATCCGGTCTATCTGCTATTTGGCGCTGACTTTCGATCACCGGCTCATCGACGGCGCGCTTGCCGATCAGTTCACTGGAAAAGTGAAGGCCATTCTCGAGAACTGGTCAGATCAGGTACTGTAGCGCGAAGTGACAGATCCAATCGGGATCGCAGGAGCAGGCCGCGTTGCGCAGGCGATGGGCCGGCTCCTGCTGGAACGTGGTTTTGCGGTCGTCTGCGTCGCCGGCCGTAACCCGGCCCGCACGGTAGCAGCGGCTGCGTTTATCGGCAGCGGCATCCGCGCCGTCAGCTATGGAGAGATTCCAGGACGCGCGCGCCGCATCCTGATTGCGGTGCCGGATGCGGCCATTGTAGAGGTCTCGAACACGCTGGCGTCTACCGGGATGCGCGGAACTATCGCACTTCACACGTGCGGTACGAAAGGCCCGGACGCTCTGCAGAGCCTGAAGGATCAGGGCGTCTCTTGCGGTACCCTTCACCCTCTACAGACCATCGCCAGTCCTGAACAGGGCGTACGTGACCTGCCTGGATGCGCTTTCGCGGTAGACGGCGACTCCCGGGCGGTCGCGTGGGCTGAGGAGATCGCGCGGCGGCTGGGCGGCGAAGTCCTGAGAATTGCTCCGGAGATGAGACCTGTCTACCACGCGGCCGCCGTGATGGCGAGCAACTATCTTGTTGGTCTGATTGCCGCGGCCCAGCATCTGATGAAAATGGCGGGAGTGGCGGAGGAAAAGTGTCTTCCTGCACTGCAGCCGCTATTGAGGGCAACCATGGAAAACGTATTGCTACGAGGTCCTGTGGGCGCGTTAACCGGGCCGATTGAGCGAGGGGACTGCGAAACAATCGCGGCTCATCTGCAAGCACTTGATTCCGCTCCCGCAGAGATCCGAGGGTTGTATCGTGCCGCCGGGTTGGAAGTCTTAGCACTAGCCGTCGACCGCGGTCTGGCAGCCGGCCCAGCCGCCTCCATCAGCCAGCAGTTGCGGGGGAATTAGATGCCCAATACAGTCAAAGCCGTTCGAATTCCGGAACTTTCCGAAATGAAACGGCGCGGCCAGAAGATCACGATGCTGACGGCCTACGATGCGACGATGGCCCGGCTGCTGGACCGCGCGGAGATCGACGTCCTGCTGGTGGGTGATTCGCTGGGGATGGTGATCGAAGGCCATGACAGCACGCTTCCGGTGACCATGGAGGCGATGCTCCATCACACGAAATCCGTCCGCAATGGAACGAAAAGGGCGCTGATTGTCGCCGACATGCCGTTCCTCAGCTATCAAGTCAGCCGGCGAACGGCCGTCCGCAACGCCGGGCGGCTGCTGCAGGAAGGCGGCGCGGCGGCAGTCAAACTCGAAGGTGGCAGCGCGGTTGCCTCGGTCGTGCATCGAATTGTAGAAATCGGAATCCCGGTGATGGGGCATCTGGGTTTGACCCCACAAGCCGTCCATCGAATCGGAGGTTTCCGCGCGGTGGGTAAGACACGGGAAGAAGCGGAGACGCTGATGGCCGATGCGCGTCTGCTGGAACAGGCCGGGGCATTCGCCATTGTTCTGGAATCCATTCCCGCGGACCTGGCAGCCGATATCACGGCGCAACTCAAGATTCCCACCATTGGGATCGGCGCTGGCCCTCACTGCGACGGACAGGTGCTGGTCAGCTACGATGCGTTCGGGCTGTTCGATGAGTTCGTGCCGCGGTTCGTCAAGCGATACGCCAATCTTGGCGAGCAAATGGTGGACGCCGCCAAGGCGTACGCCGCGGACGTTCAGGAAGGCCGTTTTCCTGCCAGGGAGCATTGCGTCCCCGCGCTGGTATGAGTGCGGAAGTGGTCACGACGGTTGCCGAGACGCGCCGCCGGATCGGGCTGGAGCGCCGCAGCGGGCTGCGTATCGGCCTGGTCCCAACGATGGGGGCCCTGCATGCCGGCCATGCCGCGCTCATCGAGCGCGCACGCGCCGGGTCGGACTACGTCGCCGTCAGCATTTTTGTGAACCCGACGCAGTTTGACCGCAAGGACGATTATGAACGCTATTCCAGAACACTGCCGGAAGATGTGGCGCTCTGCACGGGGCTGGGAACGAACCTGATCTTTGCGCCCGATGCGAGTGAGATGTACCCTGCGCCCCCCGATACTTCGGTGATCGTCGCCCGTGTGTCAGAAGGACTGTGCGGGCAGTTCCGTCCGGGGCATTTTCAAGGGGTTGCGACGGTCGTGGCCAAGCTGTTTCACATTCTTCAGCCGGACGTGGCCTATTTCGGGGAGAAGGACGCCCAACAACTTGCAGTGATCCGGCGCATGGTCGCGGATTTGAACATGCCCGTGGAGATCGTTGGCGTGGAGACCATCCGGGAGCCGGACGGACTGGCGTTGAGTTCAAGAAACCGGCGTCTCAATTCACAGGAACGCGCAGCGGCGCCCATTCTGTACCAGTCGCTGCTCGTGGCAAGGCGGCTGGTTGGAGAAGGCTGCCAAAGCGCCGGGGAAATCCGCCGGAGCGCGCTCAACGTGCTGGCGGAAGAGCCGGCTGTGAGGCTGGAGTATTTTGAAATCGTCGCACCGGACGATATGACGCCTGTAGATCCGGTAAGGGCACCGGTCCGGATTGCAATTGCCGCGTGGCTGGGATCTACACGCCTGATCGACAATGTGCTCGCGGGCTAAGTAAGACTGGTTTTGCCCATCAAATGCAGGTCGATTGCCTTCGCGGCCTTGCGGCCTTCCGCAATCGCCCAAACCACGAGGGATTGGCCCCGGCGCGCGTCGCCGGCGGCGAAGATTCCAGGCATCGTGGAATGGTAGTGCTCGTCGGTAGCGATGTTTCCGCGGAGATTCAACTCTACACCGAGCTTCTCTACGAGTCCCTTCTTGACGGGCCCTGTGAAGCCCATCGCCAGCAGAATGAGATCGGCGTCCAGTGAAAACTCACTTCCCGCCAGGGGCTCCAGCTTGGGCGGCGGTCCGACGCGAACGCCATGCAGCTGCTTCAGGTTTCCTTCGGCATCGCCGGTAAGCTTAGTGGTCAGCATGCTCCACTCGCGCAGGCCGCCCTCTTCGTGAGCGCTTTCCACACGCAGTTGCAGCGGCCAGAGGGGCCACGGGGTGGATTCCGAACGTTCATTTGGAGGCATCGGCATGATTTCGAACTGATGCACGGAGAGTGCCTTCTGACGATGGGAAGTGCCCAGGCAATCGGCGCCGGTATCCCCGCCTCCGATGATGATCACGCGCTTCCCAGTAGCCAGAATCTGTTCCGGTACCTTGTCTCCCGCGATGATTTTGTTCTGCTGCGGAAGGAACTCCATCGCGAAATGGACGCCCTTCAATTCCCTGCCCGGTACGGTCAGATCCCGCGGATGTTCTGCTCCGGTGGTTACGAGGATGACGTTGAACTCTTTGCGCAGCTCTTCCACCGGATAGTTCTCGCCCACATTGGCATTGGTGACGAACTTGACGCCCTCGGCCGCCATTTGCTCGAGCCGGCGATCAATGGTCCACTTCTCCATTTTGAAATCGGGGATGCCGTAGCGCAGCAGGCCGCCGATGCGATCCGCCTTTTCAAACAACGTAACGCCATGACCTGCGCGCGCCAACTGCTGGGCGGCTGCCAATCCGGCGGGACCGGATCCGATTACAGCAATCTTCTTGCCGGTACGGCGAGCCGGCGGTTCTGGCCTGATCCACCCCTCGTGGAACGCATGTTCGATGATGGTTTTCTCAATCACCTTGATGGTGACCGGAGGTTCATTGATGCCCAGAACGCAGGCAGACTCACAAGGCGCTGGACAGATGCGGCCCGTCCATTCGGGAAAATTATTCGTCGCGTGCAGAGTGCGGACTGCATCCTTCCAGCGATCCCTATAGACGAAATCATTCCAATCGGGAATGATGTTGTTCAACGGACATCCGGTATGGCAGAAGGGCACGCCGCAGTCCATACAGCGGGCTCCCTGGGTTCGGACATGCTCCTCTGGAAACGGCTGATAGACCTCGAAGTAATCGTTGATGCGTTCGGCCACAGGCCGTCTGGCCGGCAACTCGCGCGTATATTCCAGAAATCCAGTCGTCTTACCCATGAGTCACCTGTACCCGAGAATCGGCCTGCTTTGCCGCGGCGGTTACGGCCGCTGCCGCCGCCTGGCGCACACCCAAAACCCGCTTATATTCATGCGGGAATACCTTGACGAACTTTGGCAACATTTCGGCCCAATTGTCGAGAATCCACTTGCCGCGAGGACTCGCTGTCAGTTCCACGTGCCGGGTGATGAGGTTGCGCAAAGCTTGTACGTCCGCCTGTTCGACAACGGGATCCAGATCCACGCCGCCGCGGTTGCAGCGAGTGGCGCGAAACTCCCCGGATTCGTCGAGAACGAAAGCGATTCCACCGGACATGCCGGCCGCGAAATTCTTACCCGTGGCGCCAAGCACGGCCACCAGACCATTTGTCATGTATTCGCAGCCGTGGTCGCCAACCCCTTCCACCACTGCCGTTGCGCCGGAGTTGCGGACGGCAAACCGTTCGCCGGCGACACCGTTGAAGAATGCCTCACCCGTCGTCGCCCCATACAGCACAACGTTACCGATGAGAATATTCTGTTCCGGAAGGAACGACGAAGCTTTCGGCGGGAATACGACGAGCTTGCCGCCGGAAAGCCCTTTGCCGACGTAGTCATTGGCATCGCCCTCGAGCGTGAGGGAAACACCCTTGGCAAGGAATGCTCCAAAGCTCTGGCCCGCTGAACCGGTGAAATAGAACTTGATGGTATCGTCGGGAAGTCCCTCAGATCCATAACGGCGCGCGATCTCTCCGCTCAGCATCGCGCCTACCGTGCGATGGACGTTTCGAATCGGCAGCCGGAACTCCACCGGGGTTTTCGATTCCAGAGCTTCAGCCGCATGGTCGATCAATTTGTAATCGAGCGCGCGCTTCAATCCGTGATCCTGCTCAATCGTGCAGCGGCGTCCCACCCGGGCCGGCACCGGCGGATTGTAGAGAATGGCCGAGAAGTCGAGGCCCTTTGCTTTCCAGTGGTCGATGGCCTCGCGCATTTCCAGCATGTCCACGCGGCCCACCATCTCATCCATATTGCGGAAGCCCATTTTGGCCATGAATTCGCGGACTTCCTCGGCAATAAAGAAGAAGAAGTTGATCACGTTCTCCGGCTGTCCGGTGAACTTCTTGCGAAGGGCTTCGTCTTGTGTGGCAATACCCACGGGACAGGTATTCAGATGGCATTTGCGCATCATGATACAGCCCAGGGTGACCAGAGGAGCGGTGGAGAATCCGAATTCTTCGGCGCCCAGCAGAGCGGCAATCGTCACATCGCGTCCGGTTTGCAGTTTTCCGTCCGTCTGCACGCGGATGCGGCTGCGCAGGTCATTCAGCACGAGGACCTGCTGCGTCTCGGCCAGACCCAGCTCCCACGGCACTCCGGCATGCTTGAGTGAAGTGAGCGGAGATGCGCCCGTGCCGCCGTCGTGGCCGCTGATCAACACCAGGTCGGCATGCGCCTTGGCGACACCAGCCGCAACGGTGCCCACGCCCACCTCGGCAACCAGCTTCACTGAGATGCGGGCTTTGGGATTTACGTTTTTCAGATCGTAGATCAATTGGGCCAGATCTTCGATGGAATAAATATCGTGATGAGGCGGCGGCGAAATCAGACCCACGCCCGGAATCGCATGGCGCGTCTTGGCGATGGATTCACTGATCTTGTGCCCCGGCAGTTGGCCGCCTTCGCCGGGCTTGGCCCCCTGGGCGATTTTGATCTGCAGTTCATCGGCGTTCACCATGTAATTGGTGGTGACGCCAAAGCGGCCTGAAGCCACCTGCTTGATAGCGCTGCGCCGCCAGTCGCCGTTCGCGTCCCGTGTGAAGCGGTCTTCGTCTTCCCCGCCCTCTCCGGTGTTGGAGCGGCCCCCCATGCGATTCATCGCAATGGCGAGCGTTTCGTGTGCTTCCTTGCTGATAGAACCGTAGGACATCGCGCCTGTGGCAAAGCGCTTTACAATCTCGGTTGCCGGCTCCACTTCCTCCAGCGGAATGGGTTTGGCGGCGGTCTTTATGGTCATCAAACCGCGCAGCGTACACAGTTGCTTGCTCTGGTTGTTCACCAGTTCGGTATATTCCTTGAATGTTGCGAAGCTTTCCTGCTTCACCGCGTGCTGCAGCTTGCTTACCGTGAGCGGATTGAAGAGGTGATATTCGCCGCGGATCCGGTATTGATAGCTGCCGCCCACGTCCAACTCCGTTGTGGAATCGGTCAACGGGTAGAAGGCGTGGCTGTGCTTGATTTGCGCCTCACGCGCCAGCACCTCCAAACCGACACCTTCAATTCGAGATTGCGTACCCGTAAAGTATTTGCTGACGATTTCTTCGTTCAGGCCAATCGCCTCGAAAATCTGCGCGCCGCGATAGCTTTGCAACGTGGAAATACCCATCTTCGAGAAAACCTTCAACAGGCCCTTGTTGATGGACTTCTTGTAATTCTTCAGCGCCGTCTCGAAGGTGATCTTCGGTCCGAAGTCCCCGCGCAGCGTCAGGTTTTCCAGCGTCTCGATGGCCAGATACGGATTGATGGCGCTCGCTCCGTAACCAATCAACAGGCAGAAGTGCATTACCTCGCGCGGCTCGCCCGATTCGACAACCAGCGCAACCTGCGTCCGCGTTCCTTCACGGACCAGGTGGTTGTGTACGGCGCTCAGCGCGAGCAGGCTGGGAATCGGCGCGGAGTCTTCGTCCATACCCCGGTCGGAAAGGATCAGTACAGAGTAGCCATTCTTGATGGAAAGCGAGGCGCGGCGGCACAAACCGCTCAAAGCCCTTTCCAGCTCCTGCTGCCCGCCATCCACGCGATACAGCGCCGAGAGCGTGCAGGCGAGAAAATCGCCGAAGGAAACGCGGCGCAGTTTTTCCAGATCGCGATTGGTGAGGATGGGATGCTGCAGCTTCAATGTGTGGCAATGCTGCGGCGTCTCGTCCAGGATATTGCGCTCATTTCCGATATAGCTGGTGAGGGACATCACCAACTCCTCCCGGATGGGATCGATGGGCGGATTGGTAACCTGCGCGAAAAGCTGCTTGAAGTAGTTGAACAGCGATTGCGGCTTATCCGAGAGACACGCCAGAGGCGTGTCGGTGCCCATGGAGCCGATGGCTTCCTCGCCCCTCTCCGCCATGGGAGCCATCAGGATGCGTACATCTTCGTCGGTATAGCCGAAGGCCCTCTGGCGGCAGAGGATTGTTTCGTGATCGGTTGAGTAAACGCGTGGAGGCTCCGGCAGATCGTCCAGATCGATCTGGTTTTCTTCAATCCACTGCCCGTAAGGCTGGCGGTTGGCGAGCGCCTGCTTCAGTTCCTCGTCGGGGATCAGGCGTTTCTGAGAAAGATCCACCAGCAGCATGCGACCTGGTTGGAGGCGGCCTTTGTACTTCACCTCTTCCGGCTTCACCGGGAGCACACCCGTTTCCGAGGCCATGATGAGCAAATCGTCGTGAGTGACCAGGTAGCGCGCGGGGCGGAGTCCGTTGCGGTCCAAGGTGGCGCCGATCACGGTGCCGTCCGTGAAAGCGACTGCGGCCGGGCCATCCCAAGGCTCCATGAGGGAAGCATGGTACTCGTAGAAAGCCTTCTTGTCCGCCGGCATTGTCGTGTCGGCATCCCAGGCTTCGGGCATCAACATGGCCATGACGTGCGGTAGCGACCGCCCGGCCATTTTCAAGATCTGCACGGCGTTGTCGAGGCACGCCGAGTCGCTGCCATTGGGAGCAATCACCGGAAACAGCTTCTTGATATCGTCGCCAAAGAGAGGCGACTCCATCACCGATTGCCGCGCATACATCCAGTTCGAATTGCCGCGGACCGTATTAATTTCGCCGTTGTGACAGATATGCCGGAACGGATGCGCCAGTTGCCAGGTGGGAAAGGTATTGGTAGAAAAACGTTGATGCACAAGGCACAAGGCGCTCATCGCATCGGGATCAGATAGTTCTGTGTAGAAATTGGCGATCTGCGGCGCAAGCAGCAGCCCCTTGTAAACGATGGTTCGTGAGGAAAGGGACGGCAGATAGAAGAAGTTCTTGTCGCGGATATCGGACTCGGCGACTTCTGTTTCGGCGCGTTTCATCACCAGATACAGCTTCCGTTCCAACTGGTCCTGCGTCATCCCCGGCGCGCTGCGGATGAAAATCTGTTCGATGTAGGGTTGGGAACCGCGAGCCACGCGGCCGATAGCATTTCCCTCTACCGGAGTATCCCGCCAGCCCAGCACCACAAGCCCCTCTTCGGCGGCGATGCGCTCCAAAATTCCTTCACATTGCAGCCTCTGCTGACGCTCCAGCGGCAGGAAGACCATGCCGATTCCGTATTCCCCGATGGGCGGTAGGGTAAAGCCGAGCTTTCCGCATTCCCGGCGGAAAAATTTGTCCGGGATCTGAATGAGCACCCCTGCGCCATCGCCGGTTTCCGGATCGCAGCCAGAGGCCCCTCTATGTGTCAGATTTACAAGGATTTGAATACCCTTGGTGATGATTTCGTGAGATTGCTCGCCCTTGATGTTCACCACGAAGCCGAGACCACACGCATCTCGTTCATTCTGCGGGGAATACAATCCCTGGGCGACCGGTAGACCGTTCGGAAGCATATCTTGGCTCATGGCACCCCTCGTCGGGTAGACTAGCGCTCAGTATAGCACGGCGCCAGTATTAGTTAAAGTGAAAATTAACTGCTGGCAATTTAGATTTACTTAAGATAGACTGGCAATTGTGGGTTTTGACAGCTTAGTCCTGTTCCGCGACATTGTTCAGACCAAAAGTCTCAGCCGGGGAGCGGAACTGAATGGAATTTCCCCCTCTGCGGCGAGCCAGCAGCTGCACGAGTTGGAGAAAGGCCTCGGCGTTTCGCTGCTGGACCGCTCGACGCGTCCCCTCTCGCTGACGCCTGCCGGTAAGCTGTATCACGACCTCTGCCGGGATGTTTTGCGCCGCAATGACGAGTTCCGGGTGGCGCTCGATGAGTTGAGAATCGATATCGAAGGCACCGTCCGGATCGCGTCGATCTATTCGATCGGGCTATCGGAAATGTCGCAGCTCGAAGCAGAATTTCAACACCGCCTGCCCCATGTCCGCCTGCAGATAGAGTATTTAAGGCCGGAAAAGGTCTATGAAGCCGTATCATCGGATCGTGTCGACCTGGGGCTGGTGAGTTATCCCGAACCAACGCGGGAAATTTCCGTGATCGCCTGGCGCGAGGAAGAGATGGTGCTGGCAACGGCGCCTTCGCACCCTCTTGCCGGCCGGAATTCCATTGCGGCGGCCGATCTGCAGGGTGTGGAATTCATCGGATTCGACCAGGATTTGCCAATCCGACGCGAAGTGGACCGCTATCTGCGTGCCGGCGGCGTGGAAGTAAATGTCATCATGCAGTTTGACAACCTGCAGACGATTAAAGAGGCGGTTGAACTTGGCTCCGGCGTGAGTATTGTGCCTGCGAGGATTCTGCGGAACGAACTGGCGCAGGGGCGTCTGTCGGCCGTTGCGATTGCTTCTCCCGGACTGGTTCGCCCGCTGGGGATCATTCACCGCAAGAAAAAGCGTTTCCACCGCGCCGCACAGTCTTTTCTCGATTTGCTGCAGGAAACGCCGGCCGCGCCGGCCCCTGTGCCGATCCTGGCTGGGTGATTGTGGTTCTACCGGCCGCCCATCACATTCAGAATGGCGCCAGTAACGTACCCGGCTTCGGCGGAGAGAAGCCAGAGTATTGCCGCAGCTACCTCTTCGGGCTGCCCGCCCCGCTGCAGCGGAACTGACGCTTTCAACCGATCCACGCGGGCAGGTTCGCCGCCTTTGGCATGCAGGTCGGTATAAATGAAACCGGGTCTGACTCCGTTGACGCGGATGCCCTCCCCTGCTACTTCCTTAGCCAGGCCGATGGTCAAAGTATCGACTCCGCCTTTACTGGCGGCGTAATCTACATACTCGTCCGGGGATCCGGAGAGCGCGGCGCCGGATGATACATTGACGATACTTCCCCCGGCCCCGCCGTGCCGCGTGGACATTCGCCGGACCGCCTCGCGGGCACAAAGAAACGGGCCGGCCAGGTTCACTGAGAACATTCTGTGGAGCCTGGCCGCGTCCATTTCTTCCACTCTCATTTGAGCTTCCAGCGTGGCCGCGTTGTTTACCAAGGCGGTGGGAGTGCCCAGTTGCCGGTCCACTGCTTCGAACAGAGACACTACCGAAGCTTCCGAACTGACGTCAGCCTGGATGGCTACGGCTACACCACCCTCCAGTTCAATGGCGCTGACTACCCGTGCAGCGTCGTTGCACCCTTGCACGTAGGTGAGGCACACTGCATAGCCGCGCCGTGCCGCAAGAATTGCCGTGGCCGCTCCGATACCCCGGCTTCCGCCGGTAACGATCAGAACCTCACGGGAGGACATCTGCGATTGGCTTCCCTGCCCGATCCACCGAGCCGGCGTAATCTTCGCCGAGCAGCGCCGCCAGTGTGGCGGCAATCTGGCTTTGGGTTACTGCGGGAATCTCGGACCTTTCTCCCAATGGCCGGGTGTCGGGTCCGAGAAAAGCCATCCAGATATATTTCGAGTCGGCAATCTTCTCGCCATGGCTTTTCCAGGCGGTGGGTGCATCGCCCCGGCCATGATCTGTAGAGAAGATGAGAGTCGTCTTGCCGCGATATTCAGGCATCGACTGGGCAGTTTCCCAAAGACTCTTGAGGTAAGCGTCGACACGATGAGCCGACTGTAGATATTCTCCGTAATTTCCCGCATGCGCCCACTCATCGGTCTCGCCCAAGGAGAGATAAAGCACGCGCGGCTTGCGGTCCTTCAGGTATTCCAGAGCCGTGTGAAACGGGAGTGAATCGAATGCCTCGTCGGGCCAAACGCGCGGCGCCTCTGCCTTCAGTTGGTTCAATAGTTCGAACGCCGGAGTCAGTGGGCCGGCGGTGAGGGGTTCGTAGCCGGCGTTCACCGGAAACCCCGCCCGCGGGGCGTTGAAGATATAGGGGAAAACATCCCAGGCGCCGAAGGCCGCCACTTTATTCCGAAAACCCGGCTTTTGATGGAGCCACTCCAGCACCGTTATGTTCGAGTTGAGGATCTTGTCGTTGCTGGTGATCCTGGGGTCGGGAAACCCACACAACGCTTCGCTGTAGCCGGGATAGGAGAAATTCTTCCCGTTCTTCACGGCGGCGTCGGAATGAAATTCACGATTTCCGTAAATCTGGCCGCTCCTCGACACCGTGCCCCAAAGGAAGGGCATTAATGCCTCCCGTCGCGCCACAGCTGTGTCACGCCAAAACGCCTGACGGAGAACATCTACACCGGAGGAACCGGCGGTCTCTTTCGTGATCAGAGATGCCTCGGCTCCGCTAAAGAGTTCCTGCAGACGGAAGCCATCCGTCATGACGAAAATGATGTTTTCGGTTTTACGCTCCGCCAGGAGCGGAGCAATGCCAAGGCCGAGGAGAATGAAACAGACTATCGGACGATTCACTGCCTAATAGACTAGCAGCTTCCCGTGATTACATACCGCTTGGGACAGGGGTGTAGTCGTACTGTCGAGTGAAAGAACTATGCCGTGCTTCCGAGGCGCGCTGCTTACGGATTTGCCTTGTACGGACCTGCGGTTTCGTCCGCGAGGCATCGTTGTCCGTCATGGTTTGAGGCGGTTCCCGTAAGCTGGCTGAGCAATCCTCACCGCTCTGAACTCTGGCTACCTGCTGAGGAGCGTTCGTCTTGAACATCCTCTGTTCCAGACCAGCACCGGCGCAGAACGCCGAGGTTAACAAGACTGACAAGGAGATCCGCGAAACGATCCGTAGATTGAATGCCGCTTTCATGTCTCAATACTACTGGACATAGAACTAATTTACCAGGACTTTCATCACTTAGTACTGGAACCTTAGGCATTAACCGCCGCTATTTATCCATAAAGTTTTGCGAGATCAGCCGTGCCATCTCCTGATGCACCGCATCTGGAGACGACGCTAGTCCATCGACGACGCCGGCCTGATCGGCGAGCGAGCGATTCTGGCTGCACTTCCACTTGCCTTCCAACCGCGCGATCGGTATTTCGATGCCCACAATTCCCTTCAACAATCCGCTAATGTAGCTGGCGGGAGCATCGTCGACCGACCACTGCCTGGGAAACACCGACTCATGGGCTGCGGTAAGTTTACGCAAATGGCGTTCGAGGACGCCGGGATCATCAAAAATCCGGAGCGGACCGTGGGCGTGAACAACAGCGTAATTGTAGGTTGGCACGACTTTACCGGTTTCCATCTTGGAGGGATACCATGACGGCGTAATGTAAGCGCTGGCTCCCTGAAAGATGGCCAGTGCCGGAACGTCAGGACGGGACTCCTTCCACTGGGGATTCGCTTTGGCAAGGTGTCCCCGCAAGGTGCCGAACGGCGCAGGTTCGGGATCCACGATGAGAGGAATATGATTGGCGATGAATCCATCCTGGCCGAGCGTGATCAGAGCAGCGAGGCTGTGCCCGCGGATTAGGTCGTGAAGAACATCGATGCGGTTTTCGTCGAAGTGGGAGGGAACGTACAAAATATTCTCCGTCAGTTTCCGCGCTTGACCCAGTCCATCTTGTAATAAAAAGCCTTCTCCATCAGGTCGACGTGCGCGCGGTATCCGGCGGCATCGATGAAGGGATTCGGTCCGCCTTTGCCGAGCTTTGCGTACTTATCCGCCAGGCCGTAGAACTTTCCATGCGAGGCAAGAAAGATATCGCAAGGCAGCCCCTTCAGCACTTCAAACGTACGCAGGAAATCAGTGAGCATGTGAGGGTAATCCTTATTGTTGAAAAGCTGATGCGCATCATTTACGTTGGCGCTTCCCAGAATGACGACGTCGTAGGATTTCCCGCCGTCTTCCACCTTCATGGTGTAGGTAGTGTTTCCCTTGGTATGACCGGGCGTGATATGAGCGATCAGCCGGCTGTCCCCGAGTGACACTTCCTCCTTGTCGTGCAGAATGCGGCTCACCTTCACTGGAGGAAAACCGGTGCGGGTACCCTTTGCACCGTTTTCCATCGTCTCCACGTCGGCGTCCATCACCATCACCTGCGCCCCGGTAAATTCCTTGACCCTTGCAGTGCCGGCACAATGATCTCCGTGCGCGTGACTGATCAAGACAATTTTGATATCGCGGAAGCGGAAGCCGAGCTCCTCCACGCTCTTTTGTACCAGCGGGACTGAATCGTCAAAGTTTGGATTAATGAGAATGTGGCCCTGATCGGAAGTAATGAGGAAGGAGGCATATCCCGCCGTTCCGACGTAGTATAAATTTCCGGCAATGCGGTGGGCAGGGTATGGCTGATTGTCGACTTTGTTGGTATGGACGTCGGCTTCCCAGGGGAGAAGGATCGGTGGCAGCGATACGGTAGGCTGCGCATGCATAAGAGCCGCAAGGCACAAGGGTAGCAACAGGAAACGCATGAAACCGAGTGTATATCAACGAGCGTGTCCATGCCGCGTCGGCGGGCAGCGCAGGGAGTTTGTCTTTTGGCACCACAAGTCGTAGCATTTAGAAAGAGTGCCTGTTCCACTGGAACAATTCGATGTCCAGGCCGAAGCTGCGGAGATTCCCGATAAACTTTACTTCCGCATCGGCGATGTGAGCCGTTTGGCGGGAGTAGAGCCCCATGTCCTGCGATTTTGGGAGACGGAGTTCCCCAAGATCTCGCCTAAGAAATCCGGGACCGGACATCGTCTCTACCGCCGCAAGGACGTGGAAATGGTCCTGGAAATCAAGCGGCTTCTCTACGAGAAGCGATTCACCATTGAGGGAGCGCGCAAGGCGCTGAACGCCAAAACCAAGGCGGCTGTCCGTAAGCCGCCGGAATGGAATGGCGGACAAGGCACGCTTTTCCCCATGGACGCCCCGGATCTGACCGGCATCCGCGGCGAGCTTGCGGCGATTCTCAAACTTCTCAAGTAATTCCGCTCTCTGAACTTCACCCATAGCCGATAAGCCCACTTAGGAGTAATCCAAGTGATCCGGCTCACGCGCATCAATCGACAACCAGTTGTCCTGAACTCGGACCTGGTAGAACATCTGGAATCTACTCCCGATACGGTAATCACTTTGATCTCGGGGCAAAAGATGGTCGTGCTTGAGAGTCCCGACGAGGTTGTGAAACGAGTTATCGAGTTCCGAAGAGCGTTGACGGAGCGCCTGGCGAACTGCTCCTACCAGGAAAAGAGGGAATGAAGCTGCAGCGAAAGGCCGATCTCGCGACAATCGGTGGCCTGGTGGTGGCGTTGGGCGGAATCGTCGGCGGCCTGATTCTGGAGGGTGGATCCATCAAGGACATCGGCCAGTTCACGGCGGGTTTGATTGTGCTGGGCGGAACGCTTGGCGCAGTTATGGTGAACACGCCGATGGATCTGCTGAAACGGGCAGGCAAACGTTTGATTGCGGTCTTTTTGTACACTCCGGTCGCACCGTCGCAAATTGCGGAAGAGATCATCGGCTTTGCAACCAAGGCCAGGAAGAACGGCATCGTTTCGCTTGAACACGACGCGGCAGAAATCCAGGATCCCTTCCTGCGAAAGGCCCTTAACCTGGCCATCGACGGCGCGGACCTTCAGGAATTGCGGAACATGATGGAGCTCGAAATATCGCTGGAGGAGCATCATGTCGAGGCGGAAGCAAAAGTGTTCGAAAGCGCCGGCGGCTATTCGCCAACCATCGGAATCATCGGAGCGGTGATGGGTCTGATTCAGGTGATGAAGCACCTGGCGAACATCGACGAAGTGGGAAAGGGAATTGCAGTCGCCTTCGTCGCAACCGTCTATGGTGTGGCGGTATCGAACCTGTTCTTTCTTCCGGTGGCGAGCAAGATCAAAGCGCGCGCTCACGAGGAAACCGAACGGCGCGAGCTGATCCTCGAAGGCGTGGTCGGAATAGTGGAGGGACTGAATCCAAAACTCATTCGGACGAAATTGGAGATCTACGCCCGGCACCAACCAATTGCTGCCGGGTCTAAATCCGTCGAGGCCCCTTCGGAGAAGGCCGCATGAAGAAAAAAGTGAAACATCCGGCGCACGAAAATCATGAGCGCTGGCTGGTGTCATACGCCGACTTCATCACGCTGCTATTCGCCTTTTTTGTGGTGATGTTCGCCTCCAGTCAAGCGGACAAGTCCAAAGCCAAACAGATGTCGGAGTCGGTGAAAAGTGCCTTCGAGGACGGGCACTTCTCCGCGACGATGGCTACCATTCTCGGTGGCACGGTGGATGACAAGGGCAAGGGAAACGCGCAAATGAAGGGGGCGGGAGGAGAAGTAAAAATCTCCCCGCCGGTCAAGATGGACCATGAGAAACTGGCGGAACTTATGCCGTCGCTGCGTCGCCTGACCACGGACCTCAAGAAGGAGATTGCCGAGGGTAAGATTCAACTGACTCTGGAGCACCGCGGGTTGGTGATCAGCCTGAAGCAGGCGGCCTTCTTTCCTTCAGGCGAAGATGGCGTGGCCGAAAACTTATATGCCAGCATCGAGAAAGTGGCCGAAGTGATTAAAAAGATCCCTAATCCCGTGCGCCTGGAGGGTCACACTGATGCCGTTCCGATTCATAATTCCCGCTACCGGAGTAACTGGGAACTTTCCGCAGCCAGGAGCATTGCGATGCTCGAAATTCTGAACACGCGTTTCGGCGTTTCGCGTTCGCAGATGGCGATTTCAGCCTACGCCGACTCGAAACCTGTAGCGTCAAACGATGACGAAGCGGGCCGTGCGCAAAACCGGCGCGTGGACATCCTGATCATGAATGAGCGTGGAGCCCAGGGCGAACCCGGAAGGAAAGAGTAGATTCACTTCAGAGCCTGTAGCACGGATTTGGCCGCACTCTGGCCCGCGGCTTTTTTGGAAGGTCCTTCTCCCCGTCCTGAAAATGCGGAACCTACGCGAACCTCCACAACGAACGTCTTCGCGTGCTCCGGGCCATTTTCCTGAGCGATTATATAGCGCGGCTGCGGAAGACTGAGGACCTGGGCACGTTCCTGAAGTGCGGTCTTGTAATCTGCTACCCGGTCTTCCTCGGTGCTATCCTGGACGCTCCATTCATCCACCATTTTCCGGACGATGAAATCGCGAGCCGCCTCCATTCCGGCGTCCAGGTAAATTGCCGCGATGATCGCCTCCAAGGCATTGGCAAGCAACGCCCGCTTGGCTCGTCCCCCGCTCATTTCTTCGCCGCGGCCCAAGTGCAGGAAGGCCCCGAGATCCAGCGCCTGCGCGACCAGGTAGAGATGAGCGGCACTGACCAGATGCGCCTTCAACTTCGAAAGGCGTCCTTCCGGATAGTCTGGGTAGCGCCGGATCAGGCACTCGCTGACGACGAAGCCAAGGATGGAATCTCCGAGAAATTCGAGCTGCTCGTTGTCAATGAAAGCGGCTTCAACCCCCGGCTTCTTTTCAAAGCAGAGCGACTTGTGCGTCAGCGCGCGAATCAACAGTTCCCGGTTTGCAAACGGGCGGCCTAAGCTCGCTTCCAGGACCTGCAGATCCGCGGGCATTTTCGCAGCAGGATTACGGCTTCTTAACTTCGACCTGCGCCGGCGGAGCAGCGCCCGCGGCCGGTTTCACGCCGCCTGCTTTCAACTTAATGGCGTTGTTCTTCTCGTTCTGCGCTACCTGCTTGATCTGCGGGTTGAGGTCCGGCATGGCCATCACTTTATCGAGAACCGGAATAGCCGCGTCCGGCTTGCCGCTCAGGTTGTAAGCGGCTGCCAGGCGGACTAAAGTCGCCTGGTCCGGCGCGGGAGCAACTTCGCTGCTGGTCTTGAATTCGTTGGCGGCCACATCGTATTTTTTGCGGACCATCGCGGCGATGCCAAGAGCTTCGTGAGCCTGCGCCAGATAATCTTTTTTGGCGCCTTCCCACTGCTCGTCGGTGATATCGGGCCGCGGCTTCGGAGCGGTAGCAATGAGTTCTATCGCCTGCCGGGCATATTTTTCGGAACGCTGCAGCTTCTCTTCCTTGTCCAGATCGAATTCGCGTGTCTTCTGGGCAATCCCGTTCGCCAGCATGAGCATGGCAGGATAATTTTGCGGATCTGCCTCAATGGTGCGCTCGGAATAGATGACCATCTTTTCGAAATCGTTTTTCTGCTGCGCCGAGGCGGCCGCTACCTGTAAAGCTACCGCCTTAAACTCAGTGTCGGCGAATTTGGTGAGCAGATTCTCAGCCGCGGCAATGCGCGCGTCCGGGTCAGTGGCCGTGAAGACGGCGTTAATCGCATCCACTTCTTTCTGCGATTTGGGTTTCGGCTGCTTGGCTGCCTTTTGTGCCAATACGAGACCGGCTGTCAGCACCAAAGCGCCCGCGGCTCTCAAGAGGAAACGACTG
>JBDUEM010000140.1:0-18691 GCA_040002435.1 Bryobacteraceae bacterium | reverse complement strand
CGCGGCCCGCGCAGATTCGGCAGGAACTGTCCGCCGGTACCGAACGTCCCCGCCGCCGGAATCGCAAAGGCGTTGACATTCAGATAGCGGTGGATAGCCGGGTCGAAATCACCGCTCCATGTGCCCTTCTGCTCTACGCCGAGCACGGTGCTCGCATAGTTCGGCCCGGCAAACAGCGGCAGATTCTGCGGCGTCGTCACGCTCAGCAGTGCTCCGGATCGATAAGTCAGAATGCCGCCCACCCGCCAGCCGCCGGCGAGGCGGCCAACCAGTCCGCCGCTGTTCAACAACATTTTGCCGGGGCCAAAAGGCAACTCATAGTTGATCGCCGACGTCAGCACTGCGGGCTGCCATGCGGAAGCTACAGCCTTGTCCAGATGCCGGTTGTACTGGTCGCGAACCCGGCCCGAACCGGTGGGATTATTGCCCGGAACGGAATACAGCGTCGTATTCGCATCGGTAATCGATTTGGACCATGTGAAGGCCGCGAGTAAATACAGGCCATTCGACATGCGGCGTTCCAGCTTCGTTTGCAAGGCATGATACGAGGAGTTCCCGTCGTTATCCGAGTTGTAGCCGAAACCCGAGAGATATTGCGGATAAGGACGTAGCGACTGCGCGAGAGTCGCGTTGGCCCCCAACGCCGTAGCAAATCCGGGCCACGGCGGCTTATATCCAGCGGCAACTACAGCCGGTGAGTTGATATTCGAATTCAGCAGCGTATTCCCCAGGCCAAGGTACGACGGATTGAGTTGGTTGATATTCTCCAGCGACGAAAGATGCGTTCCTTTGGTGCCGACGTACGCGACCTCCAGCGCCAGGTTCGGGCGCAATTGGAACTGCGTGGAGAAATTCCAGCTGTGCATTTGCGCTACCTGCGACGCATAATTCGACCAGTAATTGAAATTGCTGCCGATGGAGTACGCCGGCGTGAGGCTGCGCTTTAGGATCTTGTCCTGAGGAAAGCCGGTGGCAAAAGAGAACCCGGGCGTTAACCCATTGTCCGGCGTGGCCACCAGGGAAGTGGGGTCATACCCATCGGTCAGGAACACATTGTTACCCGAACCGAACGCGCCCGTCGGGAAGAACGACATTCCGTAACCGGACCGGATCACAATCTTCTCCGACATCTTCCACGCAAACCCTATCCGCGGCGCAAAGCGATTCACCGAATCCTTCACCGGACTCAGCCGTTTCCCTTGCCCGTCCACGCCCGCGAAGACGTAGCTTCCCGCCAGATTGCCCGCCGAGGGATTCGGCTTGTTCAGATCCACCGCCGAGTAGATGTTGTCCCGTTCCTGCATCGGGATGAACATGCTCCAACGCACTCCGTAGTTGATCGTTAAGCGCGAAGTTACTTTGTAGTCGTCTTGCGCGTAGGCGTCGATCGTCCGCCATTGGTAATCGACGGAACTCTTCAGCAAGGGGATGTTTGAATTGTCCACCAGCCCCAACAGCAGGCTGGCCGCTTCATTGCCCGTTGCGCCCAGCGAGGAAGGCAGTCCGGTCTCGGTGCGTGCGAAAGTCATCTGCACGGGCCAGTCTTTGTACAAGGCGTGCCATAGGCTGGCATGCTCAAATCCGAATTTGAAGTTGTGGTTGGCCCTGGTCCACGCGATGGAATCATTCAGCACATAGGTGTTCGAAGTTGCGTACCAGAACTGCTTGTTGCCCATCGTCCGGTAAGAGCCCCAAATGATTCCTGGAAACAACGCCGAAGCATCCTGGAAGCCGGGAATTCCCAGTTGCTCCTGCCAGCCGGGCGCGTAGCTTCCGGTTGGATAGTTCGTAAAGATTTCACGGTTGTAACCCAGCTTCAATTCATTCAGCAGATTCGGACGGATCACCCAATCGTGCGTGGCGCGGGCATTCGTCCAGGAGCGCGTCGTGTCGCCGGCCGTCTGTAGCGCGCCCGGCAAAAGCGAGCCTCCGCCGGCCGGATTTTCCGAACTTACTACGGTGCCGCTGAAATGATGGCTGGCATTGAAGTAATGGTCACCTTTCACGGTGTAGTCGTAAAACCGGTTGTAGCTCGGGTCCGCCTGTCTCGACGAGTTGTTCAACACGGCCTCGCTCGTGGTGGCCGGCACCATCTTCAGCAATGCCCGCGCAGGCGCCGTGATCCTGCTCTGCGGAATGATATTGCCCGGAAACGGATCGCGGCACTGCTGGCCATTCACCGTCCGCGTCGTGGCGGGATCGAAGATCTGGCCGGAAAGGACGTTTCCGCCCGTGCAGTTATTTGTTGCGCCGGCAACAGCCGCGCCCAGGTTCGCCGAAAGATCCCCATTGCGAAAGGCTGTGTTGGGCAGCGAAATAATGGTGGTCGCTCCCGCCCGCTTCGTTGTGAACCAGTCGGCATTAAAAAAGAAGAACGTGCGGTTCTTGCCGTTGTAGAGCTTCGGAATGGAAACGGGCCCGCCCAGCGAGAAGCCGAACTCGTGCTGGTGATCCACCGGCCTCACCGCATTGAAGAACGGCCTCGCATCTAAAGAAGTATTCTTCAAATACTCGTACATGTTGCCGTGGTACTGGTTCGTACCGGACTTGATGGAATACCGCTGCACGCCACCGGCGGTCTGGCCGTATTCCGCCGCATACGCGCTGGTGATCACCGACATCTCGCCCACTGCCTCCGGCGGGAACCGCACATTGATGTCCGCCCCGAACACCTCGGCATTCTGCACGGAGATGCCTTCCATCGTGACCTGTCCCGAAAGCTGCGGACTGCCATTGATGCTGTTGTTGTTATTGACGCCCGGCGTAAGATACTTAAAGTTCTGCGGACCGCGTCCGCCGCCCGCGCTCAAAGGGAGATCGTTGAACGCCTCCACCGAAACCTCGGTGGCAGTGGAACTCTGCTCCGTCTTCAGAATGGGCGCGGCCTCATTGATGGTGACCGTCTGGGCTGAGTTTCCGATTTCCAGCTTCAGATCGAGCCCCGTGACATTACCCAGGCTGACGACCACGTTGTCCCGCCGCAGGCTCTTGAAACCGTCCTGTGCCGCATCCACGCGATAGATGCCCGGCGGCAGCGCGCCGACATTGTAGGTGCCGTGGTCACCCGACTTGGCGGTGGAAGCCACTCCCGTCTCCACACTCGTCACCGTGACAAGCGCACCCGGAATAATGGCGCTCGACTGATCTGTAATGGTCCCGCGGATACTCCCGCGGTCGGTCTGCGCCAAGGCGAGGGCGACACACAGCAGCCAGGCAGCTGCAACTTTCTTCAACATGGTAGAGGGCTCCTCGTGGAGTGGGCTCAAACGTTTAAGAAGGTGTATCACAGGCAGCTACCTCATTGCAAGGAAAAGCTCTCCTGTTACCTCAGCCGGATTGGGGACGTATTTACATTGACCGGATGCGGGTGATAACCTACCACCGGACTTACCTAATGAAAAGTAACGCCATCATTTTCTATCCGTTCCTCGCCCTGACACTGTTCGCTCAGGCGCCCACGCCCCCTCCTTCGTTTAACGCGACCGTCCGGCCGTTCCTCGAAAAGAACTGCCAGAAATGCCACAACGGAAAGCTGCAGTCCGGCGACATTAACTTCGAAGTGCTGAAGTATTCCAATTCGCTCGGCCCCCAGGCGCAGATCTGGGAAACAACATCTTACGCGTTGAAGATGGGCCAAATGCCGCCCGAGGGCAGCCCTCGCCCGGAAAAGGATCAGGTGGATTCCGTCATCGCCGTGCTCGAGAAAGATCTCGCGAAGGCGAAGGAAGCCCCGGCTGCCAAGGCAGCGCCGCCCACACGCGAATGGCTCACCTGGCAGGGCGATCCCGAACGAACCGGCTGGGCCAAGGCCGAAACTACCCTGGCGAAGGACAACATCTCCGGCCTGTCCCTCCTTTGGAAGTCACAGTTAGACGCCGTTCCCAGCAAGGTCAACGCTTATTCCACTCTCACCGATCCGTTAATCGCGGAAAACGTTCCAACAAAACAGGGCTTGAAGAAGCTGGTGTACGTAGCTAGTGCCGAAAATAACGTCTATGCGCTGGACGCCAACACCGGTGCGCAATTCTGGGAAAGAAAGTTCCCGACGGACGTCAAGCCGCCGCAGCCTGCCAGTGGGATGTGCCCGAACAACCTGAACGCCACGCCGGTCATCGACAAACAGAACGGCATCATCTATGTGCTGATGAACGACGGCAAACTCCGCGGACTCGGCCTGGCCGATGGCGACGATCGCATGGCGCCCACCGATTTTACAGCGCCGTACTCCCGGAATTGGAGTCTCAACCTGATGAACGGCATGGTCTACACCTCCTCATCGCGAGGATGCGGCGGCGCCATCTCCGTTATCAGCGCCATGGACGTCACTAGGCCCAGCCATGCGGTTGCACGCTTCTATCCCAGCACCGGCAAAGCCTCCGGGCCGTGGGGCCGGGGCGGCATCGTGCATACTCCGACCGGAGTGGTGGCGCAAACCGCGGATGGCGTCTACGACCCCGCCAGCGGCCGTTTCGGCAACACCTTCGTCGGCCTCACCAAAGATCTTCGCCTGAACGATTCCTACACTCCCGCAAATTATGACTACCTGAACTCGAAGGACTTCGACCTCGGCTCGGCCAGCCCCACCGTGTTTTCCTTCGGCAAGTGGACGCTAGTCGCCGGAGCCGCGAAAGAAGGTGTGGTCTATCTGCTGGACGCCGCCAACCTGGGCGGGGCCAATCACCAGACGCCGCTGTACGTCTCGCCCCGTTACGGCAATGACGCCCTGCTATTCGGCTTCAACGGAGTATGGGGCGCGCTTTCCACCTGGGTAGACGCCAAGGGTGAACGATGGGTTCTGGTCCCCATGTCAGGGCCCCCGGCCAAAGACACGGCACCGTCGTTCAAATACAGTTACGGTCCAGTCCTCAACGGCAGCGTCATGGCATTTCAAGTGAAGGTGCAGAAGGGCAAGCCCGTCCTCGTCCCTATGTGGATTTCGCACGACCTCGATCTGCCCGGCATGCCCGTTGCCGCAAACGGAGTTGTGTACGCGTTGGCCAGCGGCGACCGCGCCTCCGACGCCTTCCGCGGACCCCGCCCGCCGCCTGGACAGTCCAGGCCCGGTGGCCCGCCCAGGGGCGGTGGTGGCCTGTTCGGTGGTCCTCCCAATCAAGTGAACGTCGGGGAACCGGGCGCCGACCGCGATGCCGCCTGGCTCAGTGCCCAACGCGAACCCGGTGGACAGACTCCCGGCCGCCGCTTCACCGGTGGACGAGACACCACCCACGCCGTGTTGTACGCCCTGGATGGGGAAACCGGCAAGGAACTCTATTCCAGTAAGGATCTGATCGATAGCTGGAACCACTACGGCGGCCTCTCGCTTTCCGACGGCAAGCTCTACGTCAGCACCTACGACGGCCGGGTCTACGCCTTCGGGCTCAGCAAGTAAAGCCCGAACCGTCGGCGGAGTAAGATTGTTCCGTTCCGCCGTATAGAGAGCATCGAGTAGCCATCAACGAGTCGAAAGCATGGCCGGGCCTTCACTCTCCAACTCTCCCATAACGACCTCTGACTGATGTCGAATCAGAGAACGTCACGCCGTTTTGCGATGCCATCTTCTTGGATGGCATCTTCTTGGTAGATACGTTATCGTGAAGCTCAGAATAGAAGATGCCTGATCAACTCATGAAAGCCGCCATCATTTACGACTTCGACGGCACTTTGGCTCGCGGGAATATCCAGGAATGCAGCTTTATTCCGAGAATGAATTTGTCGCGCGAGGAGTTTTGGGGAGAAGTCAAACGGCGCACCAAGGAGGAAGACGCCGACGAGATCCTCGTATACATGCATCTAATGCTTGAAAAAGCCCGAGAAGCGGGCGAAGTAGTCTCCAAGCAGATGTTGCGAGACCATGGAAAAGATGCCAAGTTGTTTGGCGGTCTAGGTGGACTCGCATGGTTCACTCGAATCAATTCTTTCGCTGCGCAGCATGGCCTCGAACTACAGCACTATATTGTCTCTTCCGGTATAGAGGAAATGATTCGAGGGTGTTCAATACAGAGCGCATTCCGAATGATCTACGCTTCAAAATACATCTATCACGGAGACGTCGCCGCGTGGCCGGGTGTAGCTATAAACTACACTACAAAGACTCAATATCTATTCCGTATCAACAAGGGTGTCGAGAATCATTGGAATAATGCTGATATCAATCAGTATATGTCTGAGGCATCACGGCCAATTCCGTTCAGGCGAATGATCTTTGTCGGCGACGGCGATACAGACATTCCGACGATGAAAATGCTCACTTATCAAGGCGGACACTCCATCGCGGTATACGATGAGCAGCGCAATAGTCGTGATCTTGAGAAGATCCATAGGTTAATAGCGGACGGCCGTGCTGACTTCGTGGCGCCCGCAAACTATGAGGAGCATGCTCAAATTGACATCATCGTGAAAGGTATTCTCGGACGTATTGCGCGGCAGTTCGATTGATCTCTTCTTGGACGCAACCAGATGCTACCGATTTCGACAGGTTGACCAAGTACGTCCGAACCTGAGACCAGCGTTCCTGCCCGTCCGAATCAGACCACAATTTCAGATGCGAAAGTCGCGTTGCTTGACAGGATCCCAATTTCGATGAACTGCCCCCACGCCCCCAACACGCTACCATGAAAAAATGACCCCGGCCCCACCCCCAGCGGAGATCCGCGAATGCGGCGCTGCGGACGCCGGCTTCTTCCAGCGCATCCGTGAATGGGCATCCTCCAACCCCGCCCTCGCCTTCACCTGCGCCCCCCTTCTTCGTACGGACGAACAGCGCGACTTCGTCCTCCGCCAGGCTTTCGCCTCCGCCCTGCAGCGCGATCCGCAGACAGCCCGGCGCTACCTGCCCGAAGTGATCGGCCGCCCCTGGATAGCCGAGGCAGGCTTCCACCCCGCCATGCGCCTGGCCCGGGAGGCCAACTCCAAGCCGCTGCTTCTGGCCGCGGTCCGCAGAAATCCCAGCCTCGGCCTGCGTGAAGTCGCCGGTTATATCGATCTCCCGTTCGGGCAGGAAGTCTTCGACGAAGCCGCCGCGCTCGCGCCCGACGAAGCGGCCGGCCTGGCCCTCGGTAACTCCGTCACGAGCCTCAATGTGATGCGCTGCCTGTTGGCAAGCCCGCGCCCGGAGATACAGACCATCGCCGCCATCGCTAAAGATCCGACGCTGGCGGTGCTGGAGCGCGAGAAAGTACCCGTCTTCTTCCGTCAGATTGCCGCCGGCCGGATGACCGTGGCCGAAGCCGCCCGCCGCACTGCCGGTGAACAGTTCTTCCAGTCCATCGCCCAGCTTCGACTCGGTTCCCCTCTCTACGATCAGGTGCTGGAGCGCGCCGCCCAGATCCTCCTGCGCACCTACACCAGCAGCTCACCGAACCTGAACCGGCTTTCCGCGGCCGAGTTGTACCTTCTGCTGGCCTACGGCCGCACAGAAGAAGACGACGAGTTATTCGATACTATCTTCGATAAATTCCTTCTGCCCAAAATGCGGACGCAAAAGCTCGGCGTCGCCGGCACACTCCGGCTGCGCGGCTTTCTCGCCGCCGCTGCCGTCCACCAAAAGCTGAACGCATTCACGTCCGCAATCGGCGACCCGGACCTCATCGCGCGCACCATCCCTGGTATCGATTCGATTGACGAGGCCATGGAAGCGGCCGAGATGATTGATGCCGTCTCGTCGCCTCAGCTTTTCGCCCGCTTGAAGCCGGCCATCGAATCGGCTCACCGCCAGGCGCCGCGCGACGGAGCTCTCTACGGATTCTTGGCGCTGCGTCTGGCCCGCCGCATGAATATCACAGACTGGCCGCTGGCGAGCCAATACGCCCGCTACTACACCGAAACAGCGCGGCTCGATACCAATTCCCTGTTCAACGCCGCGAACACCTGCGTGCAGCGATACTTCTTCTACAACGATGAGGACGGCATCGATTCGTTTCAATCGTTCCTGAGTGAATATTCCAAGGACCCGGCCTGGAAGCTCGAACGCTTCCCGGCCTACGTTCATCTCAGCGCCGCCGCTGCCGGTGGAAGGCGCATCGAGATCTACGCCAATCAACCCAAGGAAGACAGCCAGGCCGTCATTTCGCAGCTACTCGCGGAGAAAGGCGTCGAACCAACGGTATTCGTCCATCGCGGCCACAGCTTTCACGTGGAAAAAAGTCTGCGCTACCTCACGCCCGCCTCCAAACTGATCTACCTGGGAAGTTGCCGCGGCTTGGGAGTTACTGCCACCGCAATTGGCCGTGCCACCGAAGCGCAATTGATCGTCACTCGCGGCGTCGGAACCATGGACGTGAACGATCCTGTCCTCAAAGCGATCAACACGGAACTCTTGACGCGAACCCAGCCGCTCGAATGGAATACATTCTGGCGAACGCTGGAGGGCCGCTTTTCCGGCAGCGCCACATTCCACGACTACATCCCGCCGAATCGAAATTCCTCAGCCGCCATGATGAGCGCCTACTTCAACTACCTGACAGAACCGCGCACCGCGGCAAGTGAGACGTCGGCCCGATAATGCATTGTTCCTTCTGCGGCGCGGCGCTGGAAGCCCTGACAACAGCCTGCCTGAACTGCGGCGCGCAGCCTGTGCTCGGAGATCGCTACGAGGTCCGTGCCCTGGTAGGCCGCGGTGGCATGGGCGAAGTTTTCCTTGCCTACGACCGCAAGCTGGACTACGAGGTGGCCCTCAAACGCCTGCCGGCCCAGTTCGCTTCCAGCCCGGAATTGCGTGAGTCGCTGACGAAGGAAGCCCGCACCATGGCACGCCTTTCCGACAGTGGCATCGTTCGCCTTTTCGATCTCGCCGAGTTTCACGGCGACGTCTACATCATTCTCGAATACGTCTGCGGACCCACTCTACGGGAGATGCTCCGCGGCGGCTACCGCGCCTCGCCCCTCGACCTCGCGCATCTTCTCGATGGGATCTGCCGCGGCCTCACCGCGGCGCACCACGCCGGCGTCATCCATCGCGACCTGAAGCCCAGCAACCTCCTCATTGCCCTCGAAGGCGCGGAGCGCGCCGCGTTCCTTACCGGCAAGCGCCTTCCAGCTAGTTTGCGCACTGCGAACGTCAAGATCACTGACTTCGGCATCGCAAAAGCGATCGCCGTTTCGGGCACCACCATGACGAACGCGTTCAGTGGAACTCCCGGCTACATGGCCCCAGAGCAATTTCGCGGAGAGTTGCCGTCTCCCGAAACCGACGTCTACGCCCTGGGAATCGTCACTTGCGAATTGCTCACCGGCAAGCTGCCTTCCGGGCCTCCAGCCATGCTCGACGGCGTTCATCCGGCGGTCACGCAAGTGATCGCGACGGCCATGTCCCCTTACCGGCAGCAGCGCTTTCCGTCCGCGTCCGCCTATTACGAGGCCCTCTGCAACGCCATAGAAGGACGTGTTCCGCAGCGGGCGCCACTCAAGCCCGCGGCCTTGCCAACACGACGAATCGCCGCCGCCATCGCCATCGTCTTCGCCATTTTCGTATGCATCGCCATCCTTGCCATCTTCCTGCCAACTAAGACGGTGAAGAACAGGCAAATCATCGTCAACACTCCCTTCGATAACAGCGCCATTCAGATCGACTGGCACTCGCCGCCGCGCGTTACCGAACTGCCTCCTATCGTTGAGGAAGCCCGCGGCCGCCTGCCGGAAAAAGGCCTCGTGGGTCCGCTGAACCCCAAGGAAAAGTGGAGTGCGTCGCTGCGCATGACCGGGGCGCACATTGCGGCCATTGGTATCGACGGCACGGTTTACCTGACCGCAATGGAGGGAATCTGCGCCGTCCGCAACGGCAAGCTGTTGTGGGCGTACAAGTCCGGCATGACGGGCGCGTCCGATGTGCAGATCGATGAGAACGGCCTCATCTGGTACCACTCCCTCGACGCAAAATTCTGCATCAATCGCGACGGCAAAGGCGGCCGCGTACCCAGGGAAATGGAAGCCCCGCCGTCCCACTACAGCAACTACGGCTGCAGAATGAACAACACTGCTGGAGGACCGCATTGGAGCGTGGAGCTCGACGGCTCGTGTACACCGGCGGGCGTCACACCGGCCCCGGACGGACGCGCCTACATCGCGACGGACCTGCCGGAGATCCTGGCCGTCAATTCCAAAGGAACCGTGGAATGGAAACATGAGAGTAAGTGCAACGCGGCCACTGTCGTCCCCACGCTGCCGAACCAAATCGTTTACACCTGCGACACCGGATGGCTCTACGGTCTCACCGCTGGCACGCAGATGTGGAAACAAGCCTCCGACGGCGCTTTCAATTCCAAGATGCTCGCCGACAGCACGGGCATGATGTACTACGGCGATTACGGCCGTCAAAGCGGCGTCACTCATCTGCATGCAATCGACCCGCAGGGTAAGATCCGCTGGACGTTCGACACGGGGCGCGCCTCAGTGAGCAACCTGGCCCTGGACAACAATCACCGCCTCTACCTCGCCGGATCGTTCCTCTACACCAAGGTGATCTGCCTGAGCGATTAGAGGACGGCGAACCCCTGTTCGCGCCGCTCAATAAATCCCGCAGCGGCATCAAATCGGGCTCAACAAAAACACGGCGCGCATCGTCTGAAAAAAGCACTTCCGGCGAATAGCATTCCATCAAAGCATTAGAATCCAGCAAAGTAGAGTCCTCAACCCCAAGTTCCAGCAACCGCAGCCAAGCCACAGTAACGGTCTCGTGGTACTTCCCATCCGCACCATGATGCGCCGCATAATCGCGAATCGCCGCCCGCAGGCGCACCCTCGCCCCATCAAAACCCAAACGCCGCAAATAGATCAGCGCCAATCGCAGATGATCCCGGTGATGAAACCGATCCGCGGGCAGTTCGCACGATTCAAAAGCCGCAACAAATTCATCGTCATTGTAATCCATTTTCGAAATATACGAAATCGTATTACTTAAGTCAACCCATCCATGACGTATCCTTGATCTGATGCGCCTGCAACTCATATTCGGAATCCACCGCGCCACCCACCAGATCGGGCTGTTCATCCAGCGCAGCGCCGCCGGACTGACGCAGGCCGAAGCCCACATCCTCTGCCACCTGCACGAATCCGGCCCTGCCACTGTCTCAGCTCTGCACCAAGCCTTCGCGCACCGGCGTTCTACGTTGACCAGTGTCCTGGACCGCCTGGCCGCCTCCGGCATGATCGTCCGCGAATCGAGCCAGGCCGACCGCCGGTCATTCATCATCAGCCTGACAAAGGCCGGCAAAAGCAAAGCCGCGAAAGTACACCGGGTGCTCGAATCATTGGAATCGAGTGTTCTCCAAAACAGCGCCCCTAAGAAGCTCGAGGCATTCAACGAACTGCTGCATAAATTGGAGCAGCAGGCCTCCAAAGGAACCACGAAATGAAAACCCTTCTCTTCCTGCTGCCTCTCGTCGCGTTCGCCCAACCCGGCGGCATCAATCCCGACACCTTCTATCACCTCGGCCCCGATTCCATGGAGCAGGAAGGCGTTCCCAAAGGCAAGATCAAAGGCCCGTTCAGCCTCCCTAGCGAAGCCTATCCTGGCACCGCGCACACCTACTGGGTATACGTCCCTGCGCAGTACGACAAGGCAAAGCCAGCCAGCCTGATGATCTTCAACGATGGCCAGGCATTCATGGCCCCGGAAGGCGACGCGCGCGCACAGAACGTGATGGACAACCTGATCCACCGCCGCGAGATCCCCGTGATGATCGCCGTCTTTATCAACCCCGGCCGCACTCCTGACCAACCGGAGCCGACGCCACGCGATTGGGGCGACCGCAGCACCAACCGGCCCACCGAATACAACACGCTCGACGACCGCTACGCCCGCGTCATTGTGGACGAATTGCTACCGGTTCTGTACAAGGAGTACAACATCTCGAAGGACCCCGATCAGCACGGCATCGGCGGAGCCAGTTCCGGCGCGATTGCCGCATTCACTGTAGCCTGGGAACGTCCCGCCCATTTCCACAAAGTGCTCAGCATCGTCGGCAGTTTCACCAATCTGCGCGGCGGGCACGTTTATCCGGAGCTGGTCCGCAAAAGTGAAAAGAAGCCCATCCGCATCTTTATGCAGGACGGACGCAACGACAATCGCGCATTGCGTCCGGACGGCAAGTACGACGAGACGCGCGACTGGTTCTACCAGAACGTCCGCCTCATGAAAGCGCTCACCGAAAAAGGCTATGAAGTGAACTACACCTGGGGCATTGGCCGCCACGGCCAGAAGCAGGGCGGGGCCATCCTGCCGGAAATGATGCGCTGGCTATGGCGGGACCAACCGGTCTCCGTCGACGCCGCAGACACAACGGAGCGCTCTCTGAGGGAGCCCTAGGTCATTCGAACCGCAGCGCGAGAATCGGATCGATGCGGCTGGCCCGGTGCGCCGGAACGAAGCCGGCAAGGCTGGCCACAGTCACCAGCACGGCAATCGTGGTGCCTGCAATCCACGGATCGTTGGCGGTAATCCCGTAAAGCTGCGCCGCCACATACCGGCCCAGTGCGATGGCTGCCGGAACACCAACCGCCAAGCCGATGCCGAGCAGCATCAGCACCTCCCGCATCACCAGCCAGATCACCGAGGAGCGCTGCGCGCCCAACGCAATCCGGATCCCCAACTCCTTCGTTCGCCGGGCCACCACGAATGCCATCACGCCGTACAGCCCGATCGCCGCCAGCAATGTAGCGAGGAAACCGAAACCGGCGGACAGCAGCGCAATCAGCCGTTCCGTCAGGAGGGTATTGTCCAACTGCCCTGCCAAAGTCGTCATCTCATACACCGGAAGCGACGGGTCCAATTCCCTCACCGCATTCCGCAGCGCGCCGTAGGCATTGCTGGGCCCCATCGTGGTACGCACATAGAATGCCGCCTGTCCTTTGCCCCAGTTAGGGACAAAGACCTGCCGCCGGATTCCCTCGCGCGGCCCCTCGTACAATGCATCCGCCGCGACGCCCACGATCTCCATATCCAACTTGGAATCGGGACCAGTGCCGAAACCGATGTGCCTTCCCACTGCGGTCTTATCGCCAAAGAAGTGATGCGCGAACCGGCTGTTGACGATGGCCACCTTGGAGTTTTCCTTCATATCGCGCAAGTCGAAATCGCGGCCTTCCAGAATCGGCGTTCCCATCGACGCGAAGTAGCCCGGCGAGAGCGAGTTCATAAACGCCTGCATGTCTTCCCCGTCTTTGGCCTGGTGTCCTTCCACTCCCATGGTGCTGTCCCACTCATTCCCGGCCAGCAACGCCACCGCCGCCAGCGCGGCCGACTTGACACCAGGAGTACTGCGAATGCGATCCAGCAGTTCCTGGTAAAGATGGACCACACGAGGAGCATCGTATCCATTCAACGCCGGAGCCAGTTGGAACGTCACCAGGTTTTCCATTTCATGGAACCCGGTCTCGGTAGTTTTCAGATTCTGCAGGCTGCGTACAAACAGGCCCGCCCCAAAAAGCAGCAGAAAGCTCAAGGCTACCTGGGCCGCCACCAGCCCCTGACGCAGCACCAGCGACCCGCCACTTCCAGCGACCGAGCCCACCGTGTCTTTCAGCGTGGTCCACAAGTCCGGCCGGCTTGCCCGAAGCGCCGGAATCAGTCCGAACAACAACCCGGTAAGCATGGTCAACGCCAAAGTGAATAGGAGGATCCGAATGTCCGGAGTCGGATTCACCAACAGCGGGTTCCCTTCCGCCGGGATGAGAGCCAACAATCCGCGCGTCATCGAGATCGCCAGGAAGATGCCTGCTGCTCCGCCCGCAAACGAGAGCACCAGGCTCTCCACAAGCAGTTGGCGCACCAGTTGTCCTCGCGAGGCCCCGATGGAGAGCCGGATCGCAATCTCCTTCTGCCGCGAAAACGCTCGCGCAATCATCAGGTTTGCTACGTTCGCGCAGGCGATTAGAAGCACCAGTCCAACCATGCACATCAGCACAATCAGAGCTTTTGAGAAGCTGTTCCGCAAGCCCGAATAACCCGTCGCCGCAGGCTCAATTTGTACGGTGCCCTTGAGGAACTGTTCGCGCGAATAGGGTGTCCACTTTCTGGCGGCCGGAAGGGTGGTTTCGTACTCGCGCACCTGATGGAAGAGAACCTGCGTCGGAGCCTTTGCCGACTCCACCGTGTAGCCCGGCCTCAGGCGCGCAAAGACCTGCACCCAACGGACCCGCCGGTCGCTCATTTCGAGGAAGGTCCACTCGGGCACCATCGCCACCTTCATCAGCATGGGTACCCGAATCTGGGGCGATCGCGTCGGATCCAAACCGGCAAATCCTTCTGCAGAAACGCCAACTATCGTCATCGGATAGTTGTTCACCAGAATCTTCTTGCCAATCACATTCCGGTCCCGCGCGAAGCGATTCACCCAGTAGTCATAGCTCAACACGACGACCGGATGACCCGAATACACACGGTCGTCCTCCTGCGAACTGAACACCCTGCCGATGGCCGGCTTCACGCCCAGCATGGAGAAGTAGTTGCCGGAAACCATTTCGGCTTGAATCCGCTCCGTCTGGTTGTCCACGCTGACCGACGCCGAAACCAACCGCCGGCATGCTACCTCTTCCAGCGCAGTGGCCTTCTTCTGGTAATCCATGTAGATGGGGTACGACTGCATCCGGTCGCCCATGTTGCTGCCATTGTGGTTGCCGCGTTGGTACAGCATCACCAGACTTTCCGGGTCCCGGATGGGCAGCTTCCGCAGGAGAATCTGATCGATCAGCGTGAAAATCGCCGTATTCGCGCCGATTCCCAGTGCAAGTGACAAAATGGCAACCGCCGCGAACAGCGGGCTGCGTTTCAGAGTTCGGAGGGCGTATCGAAGGTCCGCAAGCAGGTTGTTCATTAGCTACTTATACGATGCGAACCTTCGATGGTTCCCAAAAAAGCCGAAGAAAGTTCCTACAGCTTCAATTCCCAACCCTTCCGGAAGACAGGCTTGACGTACTTGTTCGCTTCCACGCTATTGGTAAATCGCAAATTTTTGCTGTCCCACTCCAGCTTCCCCGGCACACGAAAGGCAATCACGCCCAGCACCATCCACTCGGCAAACGGCGCGGAAACGCTGAAATTCGAGCAGGCCGCATCCCCGCCCTTGCAGGCTCGCACCCAGTCGCGCATGTGTCCGGGGGAACGGGTCAGCAATTGCGGCGGCAGTTCGAAATCCTTCCACTGCGCCACGGGAAGCAATTGCACCCCTTCACCGCGGTTCACGGTGGACATCATCCCCTTAGACCCCACGAACACCGCGCCATTCCCGGTCAGGACTCCAGGCTGTGCGACCATCCCGAAACTCCCCGGACCATACAGCGGAACGCCGGGCCCCCCGGCCCCAGCCCTCGGAGCGTTTGCCGCACGCGGAGTTGCCGGCTGTGGTACGGGCCCCACCCGCGGGCGACCTTTATCCGTCAGATTGTCGCTGGGCGGAAGAATCGTCTCCCCTTCCATTCCCGGCACGCGAAACGCCTCCGGATCGCCCGGCCGCGTCGAATCGTGCCAATACACCGTCACCGCTGGCATTCCGCCGCGCGCGGCAAATTCAAACCGGATGACCGCCCGGTCGGGAAAGGTCAGCTTGCTCCGGTTCACGTCTTTGATCAGTTCCACGCTAACCGGCGCTCCCAACTGCAGGGCAAGATTCACCGGGCCCATGGTATGGATCCCCCAGTTGCCAATCTGCCCCGTCCCGAAATCGAAGAATCCCCGCCAGTTGTAAGGCGTGTACTCAGCTGCGTAGGGCCGCATCGACGCGCCGCCCAGCCACAGGTTCCAATCGAGACCACCCGGCACGCCTTTCTCGTCCGGAGGCGCCTGTAATCCCGTGGGATGCGTTCCCGGCGACGAGGAAACATGCACTTCCTTCACGTCGCCAATCGCACCCGACCAGACAATCTCCGCGGCCGTGCGGATACTCTCGTGCGAATATCCCTGGTTTCCCATCTGCGTGGCCACTTTGTATTTCACAGCCGCATCCGCCAGCAGCCGAGCCTCCCAGGGAGTGCGCGTCAGCGGCTTCTCCACATAGACGTGCTTTCCGTGCTGCATGCACGCCAGCCCAACCGTGGCATGCATGTGATCGGGAATGCCGACAGTGCAGGCATCGATGTTCTTCCCTTCTTTCTCCAGCATCACGCGAAAATCTTTGTATTTCGCGGCACTTGAAAACTTGGCGAAGTTCTGCGCCGCGCGGGCTTGGTCCAGATCGCACATCGCCACCAGGTTCTCGGTCTTGGCGGCTTCATTCAGAATCACGCCTCCCTGTCCGCCGCAACCAATTGCGGCGACGTTCAGCTTGTCATAATACGGCTTGTATCCCAGGGCGCGAAGCGATGGCACGGAGCCGTAGCCGGCGATGGGCACCGCACCGGCAAGCAACGAGCCAAAGAAGAAGTGCCGCCGGGATACACTGTTGTCGTTCATGGTTTGTATCTAACATCACCCGGTGGCGAAAGTCCAGCTTGCTCAACCTTCAAGATCAATTCGGCCAGATCGACATCTACCTTTTCGACCAACTGCTCCGCGGCCGCATCACGCCCGGCATGAGGATCTTCGACGCAGGCTGCGGCTCGGGCCGCAACCTGATCTATTTCCTACAACAGGGCTATGAAGTCTTCGCCACGGACGCCGATCCGTACGCCGTCGAACAGGTGCGCGGCCTGGCTGCTTCTCTGGCTCCAACGCTGCCCGCCACGAACTTCCGCGCAGAGAGACTGGAACAATCCTCGTTTCCTGCGGCTTTTGCGGACGTAGTGCTCAGTAGCGCTGTCCTCCACTTTGCGGTAAACGACGCCCACTTTCTAGGCATGCTACAAAGCACCTGGCGAGTGGTGAAGCAAGGCGGCCTCCTGTTCTGCCGCCTTGCCTCTTCCATCGGTATGGAGAAACAGGTCGAGCGCCTGGCCGGCCGCCGCTTCCTGCTGCCCGATGGGTCGGAGCGCTACCTCGTGGACGAAGTTCTACTCATGGAACTCACCGCCAAACTAGGCGGGCAGTTGCTCGACCCGCTGAAGACCACAGTCGTACAGAATCAGCGCTGTATGACGACTTGGATTGTACAAAAACAGGCTCCGGCCGGATCAATTTACCTTTAGCAGCGTGATCCCGGCATTTACGTTCGTCTGCGTTCCGCCGGCAAGTGTTTGCAAAGTAACCGCGGCCGCCGAGGTATGGTTCCTCAGTGTAAGAACGTCCCCGGCCGTCAGGCTTACCATCACCGATCCTTGGTTTTGTTGCGTGCCGGCTCCCGAGCCAAACGTCGCACCGGAAACGGGCGCGCCGTTGAGAAACAAAGTAAATTGATTCGGCTCAACTGTCGAGACCACAAACGAAACCTGATAGACACCCGCATTGGTGACCACAACTACCGAGGTTCCAGTTGTATGCGAAAATCCCGACAATAATCCGTTCGAGTCGAAAAGGACGTCCGCTTCCAGAGCCACTACCTGCGCGCCATTGTTGAAGACATATGCGTATGTTCCTGACGCACCGGGCCCTGTAGCACCGGTTGCACCCGTCGGACCGGTTGACCCTGGAATCCCCTGCGCCCCGGTAACTCCAGACGCTCCTTGAATTCCCTGCGCCCCAGTGACTCCTGGCGCCCCCTGAATGCCCTGCGCTCCCGTGGGCCCGGTGGCGCCGGCGATACCTTGCGCGCCTGCAGCCCCAGCGGCGCCTGCGGCCCCAGTCGCTCCGGTGGGTCCGGAGATCGCCGTCAGGTCTGTGTAGTACCCATTGACGTCAATGATCACTTCCGTCGTATTCGTAACATATACACTCACCGCCCCGTTATCGCCCGCCACCGCCACGGCCGCGTTCGCTACAATACTGCCGTCCAGCGAATTCAACGTCGAGACCAACGGCTGAGCAATTCCCGCCGGCCATAACTTCAGAAAATTCAGTACGCCCAGCGGTACCACTGTGACGTTGACGGAATAGGCTCTGGCAGTGGACGGAATTCCGGGGCATTGCGGATTGTTCCAAAGTGCGAACGTACGCGTCGCATTGGTTGCCATCACAGGCGCGCCGAATGATCCCGCGGGATTCCGTGTGTCGACCGCCCGGCAAGGTTCAATCGCGACAAACGCTAATTGACTGGGCCCGCCGTTCAATCGTTCGCCACCGCTGGCAGCCGACGACGACAGTCGAATTCCCGCCGCATCCTGGAGCGAATCAACCCCCGGAGACGGTTGCCAATACAGTGGTGCGGTCCAATTCTTCAGTGGAATAGAGTCGGCAGGCTGGGCCGTCAGCGGCAGACAAGCGAGGCCGCAGCCAAGCAACAAAGATAACGGACGAAAATGTCGGAAGTCGATCGGGAAAGTCAAGATTTGCTCCTCATGGCAAGCACGTAACAGCGCGTTGGGAGCTTGCGGACGGTCCACGCCGCACTCCCTCGGAACCTATGTGCATCGCTTCCCGACAAACTCTCACATGTAAACGATTGGTAAGGATTCGGTAAGAATTTCAAATCCATGATCGAAATCCTTCCCGCGGTCCGCATGTTCTAGTGACACGAGAACAAGGAAGTTTATGTCATCGACTACAATCACTCAATCCGCTGAATACGCCCTCGCCCCCGGAGAAAATGCCGACGGCCTGCTCAATGTGCTGCACGGCATCTATTCACCAGCGGGCCGCCAGGCACTGCTCGAAGCTGGACTCACCCCGGGAATGGGGGTCGCCGATTTTGGCTGCGGCACAGGCACCATGACCCGCATGCTCGCCTCCATG
>JBDUEM010000139.1:0-18734 GCA_040002435.1 Bryobacteraceae bacterium | reverse complement strand
TGGCGGTCAGGTAATGCATTCCTGATAACTTCCACCTCCGGGCCCATGTTGGGGGTGGCCGATATATATCCGGTGGAGCCGGGGGGACAGGCGGAAAGAGGGATGGCGATGGATCCAACGGATTCCTGGCAAATCCCTGCCGTCGCGACTTTCGGTGTGCAGATGATGAGAAGCGTGTGTCATCGGCCCTATTACGCCATCCGGTTTGAGACGATGGGGGCGGTTCCTTATTCGTATCCCGCTTCAATCAGGGCATCAAGCATCCGCGCTGATGCCCCTTCGTCAGTATCTTTCCCTGCCCGCTTAAGCCAGTCCTTCAGCGCAGCTGCCTCGCGCGAAGGAAGCGGCCCGGCGCTGAACTCCGGAAACGGCCGATGAAAAGCCAAACTGGTCCGCAACATTACTGACCTCGCGCCTTGTGCGCGTGCCAGACGGAGCGCCTGCCAAGCAGGTGAATGAGGGCCGTAAGGCTTTTGTACGGAAACCTTGAAAATTGCGGGCGACTTCTGGTTTTGCTCGGAAGGCTTAAACGCGGCCAATGACGTGCCTATCTTTTACTCTAAATGCTTTAAAACAATGCCCTGCGGAACGAATCCTGCCTTTCCCTCGCTACAGTCATTAACCGCACAAACTCGGCCTCGCCGCGAATTGTATCTAACAGCGGATCGGAGGCCAGGTACGAATACGGAAAAAAGCCATGTTCGATGCTTCGGCTCAGCACTCGCAGCGCGGATGTTTTGTCGCCTACCACAGCGTAGGCCTGGGCAACTTTGTAAATAGCCTCGGCGTCCTCAACACCTCGTTCCTGAATTCGACCTTCCGTTTCCTGCAGTGTTTCCAGGGCGCTTTGAGTTTTCTTTCCGATTGCCTGGCTTAAAGCCTTCCCAACTTTCGTCTGTAGGATGGATCGTAAATCGTAAGCCCGGTCGAAGTATTTAGCCGCCTCCTCCGAGTTCTTCTTGTGGTATTCCCCAAATCCCCGATAAAACAGGAGATAAGGGGAATCGCCATTCCGCGGCAGACTTTCGAGAAATTTGTCGTACTCACCCATATAAAGGTACGCATTCATTGCTGAACTGTTGATCTTTACGCCGGGATCCAGTTCACGCGCCCTTTCGCATTCGGCCGCCGATTCCTTCAACATTCCTCCGAATCGATAGGCATACCCTAGTTCCCAGTGCGCCTCCGCATGATTGGGATTCGCCTTCAGGGCCCGCCGCAACAATGGGACGGCAAGTTCCGGCTTTCCGGTGTCGGTCTGGAGATTAGCCATGAAGATCTCGGCGTCGAGCAGATTGGGCTGTAAGGACAGCGCCCGTTCATAGGCGGCTTGCGCCTGCTGGTAGGCATCGCGGCCGCCAAACTCAAATGAGGCAGCCGCAGAGTATGCCCGGCCTAAGTTCGCCCAGGCCGGGGCGTAGCCGGGCTCCATGGTGGTTGCCTGCTGTAACATCTTGATGGCCAAAAGGAAGTCGTTATTTGCATAAAGGTCCACTCCCCGCAGGAAGTACTCATAGGCGAGCGGCGCTATCTGGTTGTTGGGCTTCAATTGCTCCGCTTCAGATGGAGACAGGCTCAGCTTCAGTCCCTTGATAATCTGCTGAGCCACGCTATCCTGCAGCGTCAGAAGCTTGTCATACTTCAGGTCAAAGGTTTCCCGCCAAAGAAGATTCTGCGTCTTGACGTCGATCAGTTGAGAGGTGATCCGGAGGTCGCCCCCATCCCTTATATAGTTCCCCGTTAATAGCGTATCGACGTGCAGTTCCGCCGCGACCTTCGCGATATCGATGGGCTGATGCCTGTATCCGCTAATGGCGGAGGAAGGCCTCACGGTAAGAGAACTTACATAACCAAGCTTGGTGATGATGGCATCCGCCAAGGAAAATCCCAAAAAGTCGTTTTTAGCGTCACCGCCTAAACTTTGAAAGGGAAGAACGGCCAGACTCCGGAGCGTCTCCGGGCTTTTCTGCCTGCTATAAAGCCACGACGCGATCCCAACCAGCAGGACGAGCGCTGCCAGCGCTAAGGACGGAATCAGCATTTGGGGACGCCGTCGAGGAGGGACCACAGGTTCAGGCGGCGCGACGATTTCCATTCGCACGGCCGGTCCGTCCTTAACTATCTGGGTTACGGGTGCGGCAAAGCGGTAACCCTTTCCGGGAACAGTGACGATGTAGCGGTGCTCGCTTGCGCTTTCACCCAGAGCGCGGCGGATCATGGAGACCTGTTGGGTGAGGTTCGATTCTTCGACAAAACTGTCCGGCCAGACTGCCTTCATCAGATCGTCCTTCGAGAGCAGGCGGCCATGGTTTTCCACCAGGAAAACCAGCATGTCGTAGGTTTTGGGAGTGAGTGCTACCGGGCTTTTGTCCCGGGAAAGAAGGTGTTGAGCCGTGTCCAGAATAAATGGGCCGAATTCATACAAGTATTCGGTTTTCTGTAACATGGGCTCTTTCCTAGAATTTTTATACTTCTTTTAGGTGCACTTTAGGACTTTGGCGTCAATCGGAGCCATAGTACCACAAAGACCCATGCTCTCCACCCTTAATACTGAACGCATTTCCTTTCCGCCTTTCGAACTCGACCTGGCCAGCGGCCGGCTGCTGCGCGACTCGAAACCGCTCAGTCTCGGACCGAAAGCTTTTGGGGTGCTTCGCCACATGGCCGAACGTCCAGGACGCCTGGTCAGTAAGGAAGAATTGCTGGAGAATATCTGGCCGAATGTGTACGTTGGCGATCAAGTACTAAAAGTTCAAATAGCAGAAATCCGTAAGGCGCTGGCCGACACTTGCCGGGAGCCTCGCTTCATCGAAACCGCTCATCGGCGAGGGTACCGCTTTATTGCCGGGACCAAAGAGCTGGCCGTAGACGAGAATATCCCCGAAACGCATTACGCGAGGAGCGGTGATGTGAATATCGCCTACCAGGTTCTTGGAAAAGGGCCCCACGATCTGGTGTTCGTCACAGGTTGGGTCTCCCACCTGGAATATTTGTGGACAGACCCTTCTTTCGCCCGCTTTCTCCGCCGCCTGGCCGGTTTCGCGCGAGTGATCCTGTTCGATAAGCGCGGTACTGGTCTTTCGGACCCCGTCCCGATGGACGCTCTGCCGCCTCTCGAACAGCGCATGGACGACGTGAGGGCGGTGATGGACGCGGCCGGCTGCAAGCGTGCGGTTCTCTGTGGCGTCTCTGAGGGGGCCTCTATGTCGGCACTCTTTGCGGCCACGTATCCCGAACGAACGGCGGGATTGGTGATGATCGGCGCTTGTGCGAAACAGAACCGCAGTGAAGGGCAGATGGCGATGGTTCTGGAATATATTCGCGATAAGTGGGGCGGTCCCGTCGGCATAGAGGAGCAGGCGTGGTCTTTGTCCTCCAGCACCACCTTTCGTCAGTGGTGGTCCGCTTACCTGCGGACCGCGGCAAGCCCCAGTGCGGCGGTTGCCATGACGCGGATGAACTTTCAGATTGACGTAGCCTCAGTTCTTCCAAGCATCAAGGTCCCCACCCTTGTGCTGCACCGAAGCGGCGATCGATCTGTCGGGATTCAAGAAGGCCGTTCCGTTGCCAGCCGGATCCGCGGTGCACGGTTCGTGGAATTGAGCGGAGAGGACCATCTGCCATTTGTGGGTGATCAGGAATCGATTTTGGAGGAAGTGGGGAAATTCGTGAATGGAGCGGGCGGCTCGCGGCAGACGGAACCAGTTTTCGCCTCGGTGCTCGCCGCGAGCTTCAAATCGCAGCGCCAGCCGTCGGACGCACCCTCCGGCGCCTGGCGGCGCTTCCAGGACCACGTAACACGGGAGTTGGAATGGGCCGGCGGACGCGCCTTCGGCGAATCCGGCAATTATCTGCTGGCTTCGTTTGACGGGCCCGGCCGCGCCCTTCGCTGTGCCTCTGCAATCGCATTTTACGCCGCCAGATTTGGAATTCAGCTGACGGCGGGTATTCACACTGCCGACTGTGAGATCTCTGACGATAGTATCCGCGGTCCGGCAGTTGAGATAGCCCGACAGATTGAGGAACGTGCAGGTGTGGGCGAGATTCTGGTCGCCGCCCCGGTTCGGGATTCTGTGGCGGGATCGGGGATTCGTTTCCAGCGGAAGGGTTTCCTGCCGGCGGACGGCCCCGCGTTCGAATTGCTCCGATTGATGGGCCGCGATTCCGCGGTGCACGCGGCCGGGGCATAACCTGGCAATTTACGATTTCCTAACATTCGCCGAACGCGATCCCGGGTATTCTGAGAACCGTGCCAACTGCGAAGAAACCCATCCTTCTGCCATTCGAGGACCGAGTCCGGATGACCCGATTGTATGAAGAGGTATTCACGCGGTTGGAAGAGATGGCAATGATTACCGCGCGGGCGCTGAAACTGGATGCCCGCGCGGCCTTGGCGGTGAAGTTCAATCCTCTGCCCGAGCAGCAGGAACATGAGTTCGCCGCGGTTGAAATCATTTCGACGGCGGAGTGCAGCGGCTGTTACGACTACCGCGACGGCGCCTGCTTCGGACTGGAAACACGGCAAGACTCAAGGAGAGTTCAATGAAGTGGATGAGATGGAACAAAACACTGCTGCCTGTGGCGGTGATCGCGGTGTCAGCCAGATTTTATTTCGGTCCGGAATATGTATCGGCGCAATCGCCAGTTCGTTTCGCAGGACCAACCAATTCGCAGCCGCTGGCCTTAAACGCCGACGATTCGCTGCTGATTGTCGCCAATCCCGACAACAACAGTGTCACGCTGTTCGACGCCAAGAACGGCTATGCCCGGTTGGCTGAGGTTGCTGTTGGCAAGGAGCCGAACGGGGTAGCGATGGCGCCCGACGGTCTTCACGCCTATGCGGCCAACACAGTAGATGGAACCGTTTCCGTCCTCACCATCAACCGGACAGCGTCCACCATCGCCACTGTGACGAACACCATCACGGTTGGAACGGAGCCTTATGGGCTGGCTCTGACACCCACGGGACGCAAGCTCTATGTGACGAATTCGCGCTCAAACACGGTTTCGGTGATCGACACCACCGCAAGCTACTCTGTGAAGACGATCGCCAATGTCGGCGTGGAGCCTCGCGGAATCGCCATCACCAACACCCCATCCGCGGACGATACGCAGGAAACGGTATTCGTAACGCAATTTCTCTCGTTGCCAGTTGCGGGCAAATTTGACGGCGCCGATGATGCCAAAGCCGGCCATGTGACGGCTATCTCCGCCGCGACCGATGCCGTGATTGGCGATATCGTGATCAATCCAATTGCCGATACCGGCTTCAAGGCGCTGGGTGACGCCCTTGCGAAGGTAGCTCCGCCTGCCACTCCGGTTGCCGCGGACTTCAAGTTTGTGACAGGCGCCTATCCGAATCAGCTGAATAATATTGGCATACGCGGCAAGTTCGCGTTCGTACCGAACACCGGAGCATCGCCGAACGGTCCATTCCGGTTCGACGTCAATACGCAGAGCCTGCTCAGTGTGATCGACACCACCACGCGCAAAGATGCCGGCAAGACCATCAACATGCACTCCGCCGTCGCCGCGCAGACGGGAACGCCGAAGCGCTTCATCACCGTGCCTTGGGCAATTGCGACGAAGAATAAAGCGGACGAGGCGTACGTGATCAGCGCGGCCAGCAACATCATGATCAAGCTGAAGATTGATCCGGCCACGGGCGCTGCCACCGTGCAGAACGACCCGGCTGACGCCACACGCGTGCTCGAGATTCCCACCGGCAAGAACCCTCGCGGTATCGTTATTAACTCAACGGATCAAATCGCTTACGTGATGAACTACGTGTCCCGCGACGTGACGATCATCGATCTATCGGGCGCGGTGGAAAAGGCGACCCTAACGCTTCGCTCCGCGAGCCTGCCAACAGCCGGTTCAGCCGAAGATAAGATTCAGGTCGGCAAGGAACTCTACCACACATCCATTGGCGAATTTGATCCCACGACTGCCGGAGGCACTGCCATCACCGGCAGAATGTCGAACAACGGCTGGGGTTCCTGTTCCGCATGCCATCCGGCCGGATTGACCGACAATGTTGTTTGGATTTTCCCGTCCGGTCCGAAGCGCACCATTCCGCAGCATACCGATTTTGACCAGACCGACGCCACGCGCAAAACCATTCGCGCTCTCAACTGGAATGCCGAGCGCGATGAAGAAGCGGACTTCGAGTTGAACATTCGCGCGGTTTCTGGCGGTATGGGCCTCATTGTCTTAGCCGATGGCGTCACGCAGGAACCGAACGTGGTGAATCTGACCCCGATCGCGAGCAAGGGACGCAATCAGTTGAAGGTGAGGGGCGTGCCTGCCTGGGATGCCCTGGAAGCGTACATGCAGAGCGGCATCCGCGCGCCCATCTCTCCGCTGCGTAACTCGGCCGATCCTGACATCGCCGCCGGGCGGCTTCTATTCACGCAGGGCAATTGTCAGAGCTGCCATGGCGGAGCACAGTGGACGTCCAGCCGTGTCCGCTTCAATCCTCCGCCGGACGCCAGTCTCATCTCCGGCGGACAGTTGCTGACGGAGCTCAGGAAAGTGGGCACGTTCGACCCGACGGCCGCGAATGAAGTCCGGAACACGGGAGCGCCGGCCATCGGGTCCGATGGATTCACGCCGCCATCGCTGCTTTCGCTGTTTGCATTTCCGCAAACTTTCTTCCATGGAGGCGCCGCGAACACCTTGGAAGCTGTGATGTCCAACGCAGCGCACCGCTCCGCCGGGACGGGAACGGACACTTTGCAAGACGCTGCCAAGCGGGCGCAATTGATTAAGTTCCTGCTGTCGATTGACGCTTCCACTGCGCCCATCGCGCCGAATGCGGCAACGAAGCTCTCGGTCACCTCGGCGGCCCCCACTATCGGAACCAAAGTGGCGCCGGATAGTATCGCCTCGGGCTACGGTACTGGACTCGCGACCCTGGCAGGAGGTCCATCGACGATTCCACTGCCCGTCACCTTTAACGGAACGACGGTTTCGGTTCAAGATGCGGCTGGTGCAGTGCGGTTAGGCCAGTTGTTCTACGTCGGGCCAGGCCAGGTCAACTTTTTAGTGCCCGGAACGACGGGCAGCGGCACGGCGCTGGTTACCGTGACGAGTGCAACTGGGGCTATGGCGACGGGGAACGTGGACATCGCTGCCGTGGCGCCATCGGTGTTCACAGTGCCAGGTGGGACGGTGGCCGCCGCGACCGCGGTGCGCGCCGATTCCTCCGGCGCGCAGACTCCAGTAGCCGTCCTGCAATGCACGGCCGCCGGAGTATGTACCACCGTGCCCATCGACCTGGGCGCAGCAAGCGACGTGGTTGTCGTCACATTCTTTGGTACGGGATTGCGTAAGAACAGCGGCCTGACGAATGTGAAAGCAGCCATCGGTGGAGTGGACTCGCCAGTTCTCTTCGCCGGCGCGCAGGGTGGCTTCGTCGGACTGGACCAAATCAATGTGCAGCTTCCGGCGGCTTTGCGTGGAAAAGGTGAAACACCAGTCGTTTTCACCGTTGACGGCCAAACTACCAACACCGTCACCATCAACATCCGCTAAGGCGCAAATAGCTGTTCCCCTCTCGACCCAGCCGTTCGCGCGGCTGGGTCTTTTTTTGGAAGCTTGACGAGCCGATACAATAGGCGACGGCAGGCCAAGAGTATCAGAGAGCATTGGGTTCATCTCGCCGCAGTCTTGGCCACGGCGCTGGCGCTGATGGCAGCCCTCTGTCTTACAATTCCCACGCGAGCCGCAGAACGCCGGCCGCAATTCAAGGATGTTGCCCCGCGCTCCACCATTTCCTACGTCACAAATAATGGCTTCACGGGCCGCAAATATTTCCCTCAACCCATGTGCGGCGCGGTCGCCATTCTCGATTACGACAACGACGGGATGATGGACATCTTCTTTACCAACGGGTCGTCCTTTCCGGCGATGAGGAAGACGGACCCATCCTTTTATCACTGCTTGCTTCGAAATAAAGGGGACGGCACTTTTGAAGATGTTACGCGGAAGTCCGGACTCGCGGGGGAGGCTCTCGGTTATAGCTTCGGTGCGGCGGCCGCGGACTATGACAATGACGGTCACACAGACCTGATGGTCACCAATGCCGGCAGCAATTCGCTTTATCACAACAACGGGGACGGGACGTTCACTGATGTCACGGCCGCCTCGGGGCTCGATACGAAACAGCCGGGTACGCTGAGTGTGCAGGCAGCTTGGGTCGATTACGATAACGACGGTCTGCTGGACCTGGTCGTGTCGGACTATACAATCTGGACTGCCGCGGCAGACCGGCGCTGCCTGCGCGGCGATCGGGAAATGTATTGCACCCCTAAAACCTATGCCAACGTTCCCCAGCGCCTGTACCGAAACCTCGGAGCGGGAAAATTTCAAGACGTCACGGAAGAGGCCGGGTTCGGAAAGGTGCCAGGCAAAGGCATGGGCATCGCCATTGCGGATGTCAACGACGACGGAAAGCCGGACGTGTTCATCGCGAATGATACGGAAAGAAATCTGCTCTTCCTCAATCAAGGCGGAGGGCGCTTCCGGGAAGCCGCTCTTCTCATGGGAGTCGCCTACGACGAAAATGGAAGGGCGGTTTCCGCCATGGGCAGCGATGTCAAGGACATCGATAACGACGGCTGGCCGGACGTTTTCTATAACGATCTTATGGGGCAGATCTGGGGATTGTTTCGCAATCGTGGCGGGAAATCCTTTCAATACGTTTCGCCGGCTTGGAAGATGGCGCGGCTCAGCGGGACGTTTTCGGGTTGGGGCGGAGGCTTAGTGGACTATAACAATGACGGATGGAAAGACCTGTATTCCGCCAATGGAGATGTGGATAACTTAAAGGCAGAATCCGCCCAACACGACACCCTATTTGAGAATAGAGAAGGGAAAGAGTTTATCGATGTTTCCAGCGAGATTGGAGCCGATTTTTTAAGAATCGGCTATCAGCGGGGATCGGCGTTCGTGGATCTCAACAACGATGGGTTTGAAGACATCGTCGTCACCTCTCTGCATGAGAAGCCCCGCATTCTGATGAACGGCGGAAACAAAGGAAGCCACTGGCTGACTATTGCTACCACCGGTTCCGGCAGCAATCGCGACGGCATAGGAGCGCGCCTGAAACTGACCACGGCAAGCGGCCGGACGCTTTATAATTACGTCACATCCAGTGGGGGCTTTCTCTCCTCGAACGACCCTCGGGTGCACTTCGGATTGGGCATTGAGAGCGCCATCAGATCTATCGAAATCCGATGGCCGAGCGGCAAGATCCAAACGATGAGTGATGTAAAGTCCGACCGGATCCTGCAAGTAAATGAACCACGATAAACCGCTTGTTATAGCTTGCTTCCAATTCCGCAGTGTGATAAATCTTACCTGATCTAAGAGATATCTCTTAGTCCGAAGGAGGCCGATAAGTGGGAGTTTTATGCTTTAGAAAGGTATTCCTGCTGCTCTTCACGGCAGGTCTATTCGCATTTCATTTGAATGCCCAGGAATACAGGGGCAGAATTCAAGGGACTATCACGGATACCAGTAAGGCGGCCATTCCCGGCGCAACCGTGACGCTCACCAACGTAAAGACGGGTGTGCCCGCGGTGCGCCAAGCCAATGAAGTCGGCCATTACCTCTTCGATCTTGTGGAACCTGGGACGTACACGGTAAACGTGGAATACACCGGCTTCAGCCGCTTCGTCCAGGAAAACGTGGTTCTGCAGCAGAGAGGCGATGTGAGCGTCGACGCGATGCTTAAGACAGGCGATGTTCGGGATACGGTCACTGTGACAGCGGAAGCCACCGTCGTTCAATTCAACACGGGAAAGCTGGAGACCACTGTAGACAGCAAGCTGACGTCGACTGTGCCGCAGCTTTATCGAACTCCCTTCCTCCTGGCAACCCTCGATCCATCGGTAGAGAAGAACGACTACGGCTCTGAATACATGCCGTACCATAGCTGGGGCCCAAACCAGCAGCGAGTGGGAGGCGGCCAGAACTTTACGAACGACCTTCAGGTAGATGGGGCGTCTGTGACTATCGGCTACAAGACAGGCTACGTTCCATCGCCGGACATGGTGCAGGAAGTGAACGTACAGCAGAATGCCGTGGATGCCGAGTACGGCCACAGCGCCGGGTCGGCTATCAGCCTCACTCTCAAATCCGGCACCAACGAATATCATGGAACCGGGTTTTACCAAGGACAATATCCTTGGGCGAACGCGCTGGAAAACCGTATCTACCGAACCGAAAACCTCGGCCGCAATCATATGTTCGGCGGCACCCTGGGTCACCCCATTCTGCGAAACAAGCTGTTCAACTTCGTCGCCTACGAGGGCTGGCGGCAGACCGATCCACAAACCTTGATCAACACCCTGCCGACGGAACTGGAACGCAAGGGCGACTTCTCGCAGTCACTGAATACCGCAGGTGGACTGCGGACCATTTATGATCCCTGGAGTACACAGGTTTCGGCTGACGGCAGCGTTGTCACGCGGACGCCGTTCCCCGGCAACATCATTCCGGCCAACCGTCTTGACCCCGTCGCCGTGGGTTACGCCAGCCACCTATGGCAGCCGAACTCAGCGGGCATCGGGCCGTACCACATCAACAACTATTCCGTGGCGTTGCCCATTAAATTTCCGTTTGTCAACTTCACTGATCGCGTGGATTATCAGGTGAGCGACAAACTACGGATATCCGGACGCTTCAGTATGTTTCAGACCCACATCACTACCTCCAATCCGACCGGGTCGGACTACTTCGTTTCGGACCGCGGCAGCCAGCGTGATTCCAAGTCGGTTTCAGCTGATATGACTTACACGCTGAATCCCCGGACGGTGTTGAACATCCGTGGCGAATATCACGACTTCATCGACGCGGCAAAGCCTGCGACGACCTTCACGACGGACGGCTGGGCGAAAATCTGGCCGAACTCCAGTTTCTTCAAACAGGTGTTTCAGGATCCTTCCGTTCCGGTTCTGCTGCCCCGCATGTCGATCACCGGCACTGATGGATCCACGCGAAATTTCAATATGGGACCGGGCGGCGGCTATTGGGACCAGCGGCCTACGGCGGACGGAATCGATATCAAGCTGGCACAGCAGCGCGGGTCGCACTACCTGAAGGTTGGCTTTGAGACGCGAGGGAACCGGTCGCCGCAGGGGCTGATTCTCAGCAATCCCGGCTTCGGGTTCAATGCCACTCCTACCGCCAGCACCTACGTCAATCCGAACACAACCCTTTCCGGCGATGGGTTCGCCACTTTCCTGATAGGCGCCGTTGCGCCGACCAATGGCGGAGCGAGCGACTGGGACTCCAGCGGGACTTCCATGCCGGCCATCAATTTCCTGAATCCGTCGTCCAGATTCTATTCGGGTTTCGTGAATGACGATTGGAAAATCAGCCGCAAGCTGACGCTAAATCTCGGGTTGCGGTACGAATTCGAGCAATCCTGGCGGGAGGAAAAGGACCGGTCCGTGCGTCCTCTCGATCTCACCAGTGCTATTCCCGAACTACAGGGCGCCAACGCGCCGGTGATGCCGGACCAGGTGAAGCAGTTCTACCAGGGCACGTGGACTTTCAATGGAGCCTTCCAGTTTACCGACAGCAATAACCGGGGCCAATGGAATTCCAGCAGCGGATCGTGGTCGCCGCGAATTGGAATCGCATACCGGCTGAATGACAAATCGTCTCTGCGCGCAGCCTATGGCAGATACGTCACTCCGTGGATTCAGGGGACGACGGACTTTAACAACCTGACCACGCCGGGCTTCACCAGTTACACCGGTGCGCCACCGCTGGTGCAGGGAGTTCCGCAGATGTCGCTGCAGAATCCGTTTCCTTCCGCCTATCCAGTCATACCCGCGTATCAGAAAACGCTCGGACGGTACACGGGCCTGGGAGACAGCATCAGCTACTACCAGGGCAACCGCCCGCGGCAGACCAGTGACCGCTTCAATTTTTCCATTCAGAGGCAACTGCCGGAGAACATCGTTCTCGATGTCACGTACTATCTGAATCTGTCGAGCTTCGTTTTCGACACGACGCGCAATGTGAACATGGTGGACCCGAATGTCGCCTATCAATATAAAGATGCGGTGAATAAATCGGTGCCCAATCCCTTCTATAACATTTTGACCGTGGATAAGTTTCCCGGGTCGCTCCGTTATCAACAGAACGTCAGTATTTTGTCGCTGATGCGACCCTATCCGCAGTATGGCGACCTCAGTGTAATCGACGGTCAGTCAGGGGGAGACATGCGCTATCAATCGCTGCAGATTAAGGCGCAGAAGAACTTCTCCAAGGGCTACTCGCTTCTGCTCGGATACAACTACCACTACGAGCAGGACCAGCGCCTCTATGACGATCGCGCGGTGTATGCGCAGGCCTACTCATGGATCGATTCGGACGCTTCCAGGCACCGCCTTTCGCTCGCGGGGTCCTGGGAACTGCCGTTTGGACAAGGGCGTCACTTCTTGACCGCTGCTCCGCGCGTGCTGGACGCTATTATCGGCGGCTGGAATCTGACTCCCGTGGCAACCTGGCGTTCGGGCAGATACATTCAATTCGGCGGTCTCGTGGTGAACGGCGATCCGCATGTCTCGAACCCCGGGCCAAATGGCTGGTTCAACACCTCGGTGTTCTCTCCCTTGCCCGCCTATACCCCGAGGTCCAACCCGTGGCTCTATTCAGGTCTCACCGGACCGGGACAGTTTATCGTGAACGTATCGCTCGTGAAGGCGTTCCACATTACAGAGCGGCTACGCTTCGATTTGCGTGCGGATTCCTTTAACGCCCTGAACAGTATGACTTGGGCTGACCCGAATACCAGCGTCTACTCCAGCACTTTCGGAAGGTCCACCGACCAACTGCAGAATACGTTCGGCAGGCGAACCCAACTAGGTCTGCGGCTGGAGTTTTGAGAACAGCAGCGGTTCTGCTCAGCGCCGTGGCCTTTCTTCCCGTGGCCACGGCGCAGCAGCAACAGCTTCTGGTGGAAGCGGCCCGTTTGGACGGCGAACACCACTGTGAAGAAGCTGAACGCTACTATCGCCGGGCTCTGGGCGGCGCGGCTCCCTCGCCCGTGTTCTCGAACAACTTCGGCAATCATTTCATGGCCTGCGGCCAGCCGGGGCAAGCCAGGGAATGGTTCGAGCGCGTCCTAAAGGCGAATCCCTCTCACGCCAATGCCAATCTGCAATTAGCTCGGATTGCCGTGGATCAAAAGCGGGGCAGTGAAGCACTGGCGCATCTGAAATATGTGACCGATTCGGCCGCTCCCACGCAGTTGCTTCGCGCGGAGGCACTTCAGTTGTCGGGCCAGACAGCCGATGCCGCCGCAATCCTACAGCATCTGGAGGGCGAGGCAAACAACGATTCACGGATTCTCTTCGCATTGGGATTGGCGTGCGCACGGATGGGCCGGTATGATCAAGCCGAGTCCGCCTTCAATCACGTCCTGGCCTCGTACCCGCAGGAGTACGAGGTTCTCCTCAATCTTGGCCGGGCCGCCGCCCGCGCGGGCCACCACGATCGGGCATTGCATGCTCTGGAAGCCGCTCTGCGAGCTCAACCAGGCGATGCCGATGCCTTGCTCGAACTCGGACTCCTGCACGCGTCTCGCCAGGATTTTAGCCGGGCTGTGTTTCTCCTGGCACAGGCGAGTGAGCGTGCACCGACCCGGGCCGATGTTCTCCTCGCGCTGGCCCGGGCCGCCGAGGGAGCGGCATACTATGGTGACGCCGCCGTCGCCTACGATCGCTACCTGCGCCTGCGCCCGACTGATGAAACTGCCATTCGCGACCGTGCGCTGATGTGGGGTTTTAGCGAAAAGCGCCTTTCTGAAGGGATGCGTGAGCTGGAATCCTACGCTCGACGCCATCCCGCCGATCCCATCGGACATTTCGACTTGGCCCAGCTTGTCTGGAAGTCTGATCCCGACCGCGCCCTGCGGGAACTGACCGCCGCAATTCAGGCTGACGGCAAACTCGTCTCCGCGCGACTGGCCAAAGGATGGCTGTTGTACCGCATGGGTAAGCCCGCGGAGGCGTTGCCGGAACTGCTGGCGGCAGATAAGGGAAGTCCGAATAACGCCGGGATTCTCTCGCAGCTCGGCTCGGTGTACCTCGCCATGGACCGGCTGAAGGAGGCCGAAACATCACTGCGCCAGTCCGTCGCTCTGGCACCGGACACGCCCGAGACACTGCTTCACCTCGGCCGCTGCCTGATGGCGATGGACCGCACGGAAGAGGCGCAGGCCGTTCTCCAGCGGTTCCAGAAATCACGGCCCCAGACTGAGCGCAGGCCGCGGATGGAAGCTGGACTGATCGAGATGGCATCCATGCCCGAGGGGAAACGAATCCAGAGGGATATCGACCGGCTGCGGCGGGATGCCGTATCGCATCCCGGTGACGCTGAGCTACAACTTAACCTCGCGGCTCTATTGCTGGCGAAGGGCGATACCGCTGAAGCCGCGCAGGAATTTCGACAACTCTTAGGGGGGCGCGCCGATGCCGGAGTTCTGCGGAAAGCAGCCGCCGCACTGGTAGCGTCCCGGCAATTTGGTCCCGCGAGGGAACTGCTAGAACGTGCCGCGGCGGCGGATGAAGGCGTTCGCGTCGAGCTCGCCTGGGCTACCTATTCCATGGACGGCGCAGATGCCGGTTTGCGAATACTGGAGACTGTGCCGGCGGGCGGGCGCACGGCAGATTATTTTCTGGTATATGCGCGAATCCTCGATGGCGCCGGGCAGAAGGAGAAATCCGCCAGTATGTTGCAGCAGGGATTGGCACTCCATCCGGCGGGCACGGAATTTGCCCGGCAAGCGTCGTTCCTTCTGCTCCGTCAGGGCAGAACCAGTGACGCGATCACCCTCTTGAAGGATGCTCTTCGGAAGGCTCCGGAAGATCCGGACCTCCTGCTTGGCCTTGCCGCAGGACAGTCGATGGCCGGCGAAACCGCCGGCGCGGAGAGGACTCTAAGGCAGATTGAGACGAAATGGCCTGAGTGGGAAAGGCCGTATCTGCTCCATGGAGTGCTGTTGGAGAAAACGAGGCCGTCAGAGGCACGCCAAAAGTTTCAGACGGCCCTTGCTTTGGGGCTGCGTGGAGCAACCGCGAAGTGCGCCGCCGCGCGAGCTGAGCCGACCGGTGCGTCCGGATCAAATTGCGCATGTCTCTCAGAAGTGCTCGACTGGTTGGAAGAAGGTTGCTCCCTGCAATAATCCTACGTCTCGCGGATCTGATGAGAAAACCGCGAATTAGTTGTCGTCTGTTATTGCTGTTTCGATTTCGCTAAATGTTCTTTGGCTTTCTCCGTCTGGCCTAATCGACGGTACAGCAAACCAAGCTGGTAGTGGATGGTAGAAGCATCTGGCGCCAATTCCACAGCCTTCTCCAGACGCTGGCGCGCAAGTTCCAGTTCACCTCGGGCGAAGTAGAGTTTCCCCAATTCGAGCATCAATTGGGCGTTTGAAGGATTATGACGCTCTGCTTCCCGATACTCCCGTTCCGCCGCGACATAGTCGCCGTTCTCCTTGTACACAATCCCCAATAGCAGATGGGCGTCCGGGGCTCCCTGTTGCGCCGCACGCTGAAAGGCTGCGATTGCCTCTTCCGTTTTCCCCCGCTTTCTATAAAGCAGCCCTTCGGCAAACGGAACGCGCGCGTCGCCAGGGTCGGCTTCCCGGAGGTTGCGGAGCGCCAATTTGCTAAGGGGACTCTCGACAACGTGATGACTGGCCAGCGCGAACAGAAACTGCGTATCTGCATCGTCTGGAAATTTGCGCTGCGCTCGAATAGCTTCGGCGAGGGCTTGCGGCGCCTGGTCCGTCTTGATCAGGACATCGATGAGAAAGTCCCAATAATGCACATTGGAGTCATCGAGCTGAATGGCACGCCGCACATTTTCGGCAGCTTCGGGCAAGCGGCCGAGCTTGCCTTGAGCGAAAGAAGTGACCCCAAAATATTGGGCTCCCTGACGCGCGTCGGTGGGCGGCTCAGTCAGCGCCAGCGTCTTCAAGGCCTGCGCCGGATTACCCGCCTCGTTCTGAGCCATCGCCAGTTCTACTATCAGGCGCTCCCGGTCTGGATACTGGTGCTCCATGGCCTTGGAAAGATAGTTGACTGCCTGTGCCCACTGTTCCTGATAGAGCTTTGCCTGCCCCAGATAAAAATATCCAAACGGATTCGATGGATCCAGCTTGAGGATGGCAAGGAAGTGCCGGTTCGAAACCTCCCATTGATTCTTCTGCGCGGCAATTACGCCCAGAATCATGTGGCCGTGGACCGCCGCCGGATCGCGAGCAAGGGCTTGCCGCGCAAGTGTTTCCGCCTTTTCCAGTTCGCCTGATCGAAATGCCTCGTCTGCTCTTTCGAGCAGGCTTTCCGGCTGAAAGAAGAGCAACAGAGGCAGAAGAAGCCGTATCATACCGCGGTCACTTTCACGGTTTGCCAGTCGTTCCACTCATACACGTCAGATCGGTCGGTTGCCCGCTGCTGTGGTTGCTCGCGGCCCTTATCGTCCTTCGCCCGTACACTCAGAGTGTACTCGCCGGCGTGGGGAATCTTCCAGTCGAAAGACCAGGGTAACCAGCTATATTCCACGGGGCCTGAATCCAGCTTCGCCGTTTGCCAGGTTGCAGCGCCGTCCACACTTACTTCCACTTTCGCGATACGATTCTCACCGGCCCAGGCCATTCCGCGCAAGATAAAGCGGCGTTTGGTGAGGATGGCTCCATCCTGCGGCCGCGTGAAGACCGATTTCACCTGCATGGCGGTAACGGGTTCTGCGTCCCTGGTGCCGAAGAAAGACCTTACGCGGCGCACGTACGCGTGTGACTGATCCTCATTCTCAGGCAATTCTATGCGGCGCAGCCACTTCACCGCGTCCATGCCATACCAACCCGGAACAATGGCGCGTAACGGAAATCCATGAGTGATGGGAAGCTTTTCGCCGTTCATGCTGTAGGCGACGATCGTGTCGGGATGGAGCGCTTTGGAACCTGGAACGGTGCGGGAGTAACCATCAGCGGACACGAGCTTCACAAATGGCGGTTTCGCATCCTTCGGCAGCAGCGATGCAATCGGCACTCCTCTCCATTCCGCATGGCTTACAAGCCCGCCGCCAGTGCTATTTTCGGCGCATTCCACGGTTACGGGAATCGTCTTGCCGGTCATGGCCAATATGTCATCGAAGGAGTATTCTTTTCCCGTGACTGATAATTTCCAGGAGGCCGAGGAAAGTACGTCCGGCCGCGGAAAGTGCTCTCGGATAAAGAATAGTTCGTTCGGAACAGCGGGGTCGTCGATCAATGACAAATCGGTCGGGCTGACTTCCGGCTTCTGGGCTAATGCTAAAGCCGCGAATGCAGAAGTCAAGAGTGCCCGGCGCGTCAACCGCTCACCATAATATTTTGAGAGCCATCTGCAGAATTCTCGGGTCACCATCCGTACCCGTTATTTTGCCAAAATTCGGATTAGTCAGGCCTGTCACGGGATTTGCCATGTGCGTTGCATTCACGACATTGAAACCCTCGAAGCGATACTCGAGCAATCCGGCCTCGCCAATGAACGGCAGCTTCCAGCCTTTGGAGAGGGACGCATCGATGTTGGCGAAGCCGGGTCCAAAGAGGATGTTACGGCCCAGGGTCCCGTAGGTGCCCGGAGAGGCATTGGCGAAACGTGTCTTGTCGAAGTACTGAGCGAGAATGGCCCCCTTGGAGCGTCCCGTATCGAGAACGGGATATCCGGTGCCAACGAGATCGGCCCGCGCGGTGCCTGCACCGGCAACGGGATTGTTTGAGGAGTTGATGGAAAAGGGCCGGCCCGATTGGAGGGTTGCAATTCCGCTCATGCGCCAATTCCCCAACACGGCGTGAACTACGTTGTTACTCTTCTGAAACTTGGGAAGATCCCATACGAAATTAGTCACAAAGCGATGTGTGCGGGTTAAGTCGGAGTTGCCGCGCGAGAAGAAAAAGTTGAAGGGATTGTTAATACCGCGGCTGCCGCCGAATCCGTTCCGCGAATGATAATCGAGGTTCTTCGACCAGGTGTAGTTCGCGCTGACGGTAAACCCCTGACTGTAGCGTTTTTCAAGGGAAAGCTGCAGGGAGTTGTACGACTGATTCAGCCCGTGCATCCATCGCGAGATGGTGAGGAAGTCCGCAACCGGACGCCGGTCGTCCACGGTCGCGCGATTTTCACTCAGCGAAAGGTTCGGATTGTAGATCGGCGCGTTCTGATCGTATTCGCTCTTCAAGTGAGTGGATTTCGTGCCGACATAGCCGACGCGGGCGATCAGGTTCTTCGCCATTTCCCGTTCGATGGTGAGACTCCAATTCTGCGTGTCGGGCGTGATGAACTTCTTGTCCAAAACAATCAGTTCGAGCGGCGTGGGGAAAGGTACATCGTGGTTCGCGGCGCTGACTGGGAATATGTTTAACTTCTCGCGGCCGAGAAATGGGTCTGAGAACAGGCCATCGGTGAAGTTGGTGTTGTAGCTGAACGGAGTGACGTTATTAGCGTCGTTCTGCGCGTTGAGAGACGGCGCATCGAAGAAAATGGCATAGCCGCCACGAATGCTGACCTTGCCATTACGGAAAGGATCCCAGGCGAATCCAACGCGCGGTGCAAAATTGATGTAGTCGGGGTCCGTCACGGTGTCGCCGAATGTGTCGCCGCCGCCATAGCCCGGGGGGCGCTTATCGCCGTGATAGACGAGTCCGGGCAGCGCATTCTTATAAATCGTGG
>JBDUEM010000138.1:0-18789 GCA_040002435.1 Bryobacteraceae bacterium | reverse complement strand
ACAGTCACTACACACTGGTCTCGAGCGTGGACCCTGGGTTTCCGGGGCCGGGTGCGTTCGTTGTGAACTCGAATGTCTTTCCCATCGGACCGTGGCTGACAAACGGGCCTAATTCGAAATGGATCGCCCCGCAGGCAAACGAGGGCCTTGGGAATCTCTCCGGAGACTACACTTATCGGACGACCTTCAATCTCACGGGTTTTAATGCGGCTACGGCTGTAATAACGGGGCGGGCTGCTGCTGACAATTCCGTGACGATTAAGTTGAACGGCGTAACGATCGGATCGGCGACCAGCTTTACCGCATTCACTTCGTTTTCGGCCTCAAGCGGCTTTCTGGCCGGTGTGAACACGTTGGATTTCGTCGTCAACAATGCTGTTTATTCATCTGCGAACCCGACCGGGCTGCGCGTCGATGTCAGCGGTACAGTAAGCCCGTAAAAGCAAAAAGCTCCGGTTCCCTTTCGGGTCCGGAGCTTTTTGCTTTTTGACCTGCTGCTAACTCTATGCTCTGCAGCTTCTGCGTTTCAACAAGAACGCCGCACCAAGGAACCCACTTCCCAACATCCAAGCGGAACCGGGCTCTGGAACTTCATTCCCGCCACCACCGCCCCCAGGCTGCGTGCTGTTAATCGTGGAAATAAATACGGTTTCCGGTCCCGCATTCGCACCACTGGCTTGCGCGGATGCCCCAATTCGTAACGTGGAATTGGCGGCGAGGATCGAATTCGCCGAAGCGGCTTGTGTTGCATCCAACTGGAAACCGAAACCCGCATTCCCGACACCCGGAAATGCGTTGGCCGAGTAGGCGCTGGCCGTCGAGAAAGTACCCAGCACCGAGCCGTTGGTTCCGAAAAGATTTAATGACAGTTTATCCAGCGTAATCGGTTCGCCCGCGCCGCCACCTTCGTTTCCATTGAAAACGAGTATGACATTCGCGAACGTGAGTGTACCGCCAGACGTAAGACCAAGGTCCCCAGCTGTATACGTGTTGTTGCCTGAGCCTGTCTGTTCGTTCGTTATGCCACCGGGCGCCGTGACGCCGCCCGCACAGACGGTCGACCCCGTCACTGTCATCCCTGATGAATTCACACCTACGCATCCAACTTCAATGCCGGTATTTTGAAATGTTACTACGCTATTCACACTTCCGATGCCATCTCCAGAGCTGGAAACTGGCCCTATGGGAATAAGCGTCGCAAAGGCTGAACCGGTGCACAGAATGCACATGGCGAGACCTTTGATGATACCAAGTTGCTTCATGGGTAATGCCTCCGAACGCAGTGTGTCTAAGGTTTATACCTTATGACCTAACTGTAGTTTATACTACATTTTATCTAAGTCAATAGGGAAGTACTAACGGAAGTACTAAGGCCCGACCTTCCGGTTTGAAGGCAGAGGAGAGAGGGTACGCTTGGCAGAAATGGGAGAGAGGTGTCAATGCTGACGACAAGTCACGTCAGCATTGACGGAGACAACACGGCAGGACGATCGGAAGAGAAATCGTGTTTCTACTTGCTGCGGGATTTCAGGACACTAACCTTCACGTCGGACGACTGGGCGACATTGCCCGCTGCGTCCCAAGCTTTGGCCATGATAGTGTGAATCGCCACGGAGCTCTTTTTCGTATTCCAGTCGTAAGAGTAAGGAGCGGACGTGCCCGTGTAGACCGCGACTCCATCGAGATAAATCGTGACCTGCGTCACGGCGTTATTGTCGGAGGCATTCGCGACTATCGACACCGCTCCGGAGACCTGTGCGAAATTCGCCGGTGTTTGGATACTCACCACCGGCGGCTGGACATCCTGAATCGTCGCTGTCCAAACCGAGACGCTCACAGAGGCCGAACCTGCGTTCCCGGCGGCATCATATGCTTTGACCATCAGGGTGTGAATGCCATTCGGCCAGGCAGCCGGGACAAAAGAAAAAGAAAACGGCGACGCGCTACCCGACGTGCTCAACTGTCCATCAACGTAGAGTTCGGTGCGGATGACGCCCATATTGTCAGTCGCCGTTCCCTGCACTTGAATCGCAGACGGAATGGTCGCGAAAGGTGCCGGGGAAGAGATAACAACGGACGGCGGAGTGGTGTCGCCGGCATTCGAGGATGCCGCCAACAAAGCCTTGAATGCGTTGATGCGGCCCCACCCGTAGTACTGATCGAAGCCCGGAGTGCCCAGATCGTCCGAATTCTGCTGGAGCAATTGAACCAGGCTGGTGTTCGTCAAGGCAGGGTTCGCGGACAAAACCAGCGCGGCGAGACCTGATACCAGGGGCGCCGAAAAGGATGTGCCAGACCAATACCCGTAAGCTCCGCCCATACTGGTAGTCAAAATCGAATCACCCGGAGCGGCCAGATCCACCCAGGCGCCGTAACTGGACCAGCCAGGAAGGTTGTCCGAGGCATCGGTCGCCGACACTGCAATCACCTTGTCGCAGGCAGCCGGATAGTTCGGAATCGAATTGCCCGTATTCCCGGCGGAGGCGACTACAATGGCGCCCTTGGACCAGGCGTAATCTACAGCGGCCTGCAGAACACTGGAAGACGAAGTCCCGCCAATGCTGATGGATATTACCCGAATCCCGTGATCTGCGGCGTAGATGATGGCATTTGCGATGTCGGAATAATAGGCGTAGTTGGATGAGCTCAAAACCACCAAAGGCATAATCGAATTTTTCCATGCCAGGCCGGCAACTCCGGTCAAGTTGTCGGTAGCGGCGGCCGCTGTTCCGGCAGTTGCTGTACCGTGACCGAGCACGTCGGAGGTGTTCGTATTTCCCGAGAGAAAATTGTAGCCCGGAATCAGTTTGGGGGCAAGGTCAGGATGTGTGCCGTCGACACCCGAATCGACAATTGCGATCCCAACTTGAGCATTGCCCTGGGAAATGTTCCATGCCGAGGTCGCCTGCACTTTAGCAAGGTGCCACTGCGAAGCAAACGAGGAATCATTTGGCGTCAGGGTTGCCTTCGCCAGGCCGTCTCGCTCGACAAAAGTAAATAGCCCGGTCTTTTCGAGAGCGCCGCTGATCTTCTCGACGGCGTTGTTAGGCAATCGAAGAACCCGGATGTTGAGTTGTGGAATCTGGTCCGAAATCGAAGCAGCCTGCGCACTGATGGCGGCACTAACAGCGGCTCCGCTGGCGCCTTGACGGGCTCTCACGATTAAGCGATCAAACGGGGGTTGCGCTTCACGCGATTGGCTAAATGCGCCAAGGCACACTACTAGTAAGGATATTATTATGCGGGTCATTCGTTGTCCAGATCGTGCAGTCAGGGAAGCCAGCGCTAATGAGCTATTTAGTACTTCCCTGCCCTTGAGTTTGCCCGACTAAGGCTCCTGAAAAGCAACGTGTTTTTGACCCTATCCTGGTAGCAGGAACATGTTCAATAGCGGGCTGGCTTAAGAGCCGAATGCAAGCCCTCTAAGTAAGATTTAGGGTCTTCACCGAGCGAAGTCCTCCTACGCGAAAGTGCTAATTCGCCGAAATGATTAGGTTGTCTAGGAGGGCTTCAGATTCGCAGTGCCTGTTATTGCAAGCCATACAGCCTTGCCGCATTGCCCCGCAAGACCAACTTGCCGATTTCAATTGCCCGCTCCCGGGTAACCGAACCATCGCGCAGCATTGCGGTTAGCGCCATTCCCAAGGCCTTCCGCCCTGCTTGCGAGGAGACATACGCGGTCTCCTCCCAGCCCAAATTGGCCGCCGGGGCGAACGGGTAGGCATCGGTCCCGAAGAGCACCTTCTCGGGCACCATTTCCAGCCAACTCTGTAGCGACTCTGCGATGTCGGATACCGGCAGGATCAGTCCCTGCGCCGAAAAATCGACGTACGCATTCGGCTTAGTCAACAGGGGAGTAACCAGCCGCGCATTCGGCCACCCGCCGTGCACCATCACAAAATTGGTCTTCCGCAACGAAGGATCGTTGAACAACGGCTCGAGCAGGGCGGGATTTGCCCCTGCCCCGTCGTAGTATCCGCCGGCTCCCATTCCTGTATGGATATGAATGACCAACCCGAGGCGTCCACATTCCAGGGCGATATAACGAAACAGAAAATCCTGTAATGTGCGGTAGTCCGAAGGACTAGCCGCCGACGTCTTCCACGCGCGTTCCGCATCGGTTTTGGATGGATTCCCGATCGCCAGCGGCCGGAGATAAGCCATCTCAAACTTCTCGGCCAACGCACCGCCTTGCTTGTGACGTTCCAGCGTTGCGGTTACGACTTTTTGCAAATACTGATCGAGTGATGCGGACGCGGCGGCAACCCCGGATTGCTTGTAGTATTCACCCAGCAGCTTCTTCTCCAGCTCAAAAAATGCCTTGCGGTCGGAGTTCGCGGTGATCCCTTCGGTAGGAAACGGATACATCAGTGCATCGGCGTAAGCCGCCCAAAGGAACCGCTCCTTCGGCAATCCCTCTCCCATCGCTACGCGGTTCGCGATCATCTTATCGATGCCCGCCTTGTCGAGAACGGTAGCCGCATAGTTTGCGCCCCACGACTTTGCCGCCGCAGCCCGGTCCCCGGCAAACAGGGCCTTGTTCGCCTCCGCATACTCACTGCGGCCGGGACGAAAACGAACAGGATCCGACCACGGCTCCAGGCTTTCCACCGGCAGAGCATCGAACCCCATGTCGGGAGCTTCGCCCGCCGCCGTGGGACGCACGGGATGTGCGTGGTTGTCGATCGCTTTCGTTGCCGCCAGAGCACTGGCGATTGCCGGATCTATGGGCCCCACCGGAGCGGGCGCGCAGGCAGTACCGGCGACCAGCAGGAGCAGCCAGAACCAAAACTTCATTGGTAGATTCTAACCCGAGCCGAAGTTCAGATTTTGTCTGTGATCAGCCGTAGCGCGACCATGGAAATCGCGCCCACTGCAGCGGCTGCGGGTATGGTCAGAATCCACGCCCAGACGATGTTGGTGGCCAGGCCCCAGCGCACCGCTTTCATGCGCTGAATGGATCCCACGCCGACGATGGCGCCGGCGATGACGTGCGTCGTGGAGACCGGAGTTCCGGTGTAGGTGGAAAACAAGATGGAGATGGCAGCCGCGGTTTCGGCGCAGAATCCACCCCGGGGTTTGAGCCGGGTAAGGCGGCCTCCCATGGTGCGAATGATTCGCCAGCCCCCGCTTAAGGTTCCTAATGCGATGGCCGCGTGAGCCGTCAGCACCACCCAGATCGGAACTTCGAATTTTGTGAGAAATCCCGACGACACTAACAGACCGGTGATAATGCCCATGGTCTTTTGGGCATCGTTCGATCCGTGCGCGAGACTAAAGATGGCGGCCGAGACCAGCTGCAGTTTGCGGAAGTAGCTGTCCATCTTGACTGGCGTCGATTTTCGGAACAGCCAATAGATAGCCACCATCAGGGCGTACGCCAGCACCAAGCCCAGTAACGGAGCAAAAACCAGATATGCCAGTGTCTCCGGCCAGCCTTTCCAGCCATCGATTACGAGTGCATCAAAACTGTGACCCACTCCCCTCACCATGGCCACTTTCGCCATTCCCGCGCCGGCGTAGCCTCCAATCAGCGCGTGCGACGAACTGGTTGGAAGGCCAAACCACCATGTGATCAAATCCCAGACAATGGCGCCAATCAGCCCGCCCAAAATGACATAGGGCGTCACGATAGCCAGGTCGATCATCCCCTTGCCCATGGTTTTCGCCACACCAGTGCCAAAGAGGAAGGCAGCAACGAAGTTAAAGACCGCGGCCCAGACAACGGCCTGGCCCGGTGTCAGCACGCGCGTGGCGACAATCGTTGCGACGGAGTTGGCAGCATCGTGAAAGCCGTTGATGTAATCAAAGACGAGGGCAACCACGATGATGCCCGCTACAAGGATAAACGTCGAGTCCATGCAGGATCGCGGTTAGCTGTTCTTGACTACGACGTTTTGCAGGGCGTCCGCGACATCTTCGCAGTAATCGGTGGTCTGCTCGAGCAATTCGTAGATCTCTTTCAGTTTCATGATCTGAATGGGATCTTTTTCGTTCTCGAACAAGTCTTGCACCGCCCCGCGGACTAAGTTGTCGACAAAGTCTTCCAAGCGATTGATCTCAATGCAATGCTCAATCAGCTTTTCATTTTTGTTCAGGGCGATGAATGCAGCCTCGAGTGCTTTGGCACAGGCCAGGATGTGATAGCAGACCTCCACCACGCGGGGAGGTATCGGATTCACATGGTAAGCCACCATGCGATGCGCCGCGTCTTCGATACCATCGAGAACGTCATCGAGGTGCGAGGAGAGGGAGTGCAAATCTTCGGGATCAAGCGGGGTAATGAAGGTCTGATTCAACCGCGTATAAATTTCGTGGATGATATCATCGCCCTTCTGTTCCAGGACTTTAATTCTCAAAGCAGCTTGAGCGAGCTGCGAATTGCCGGCTCTGGCGCCATCCAGCAACAGGGCTGCGGCTTCTGAAATCAGCTTGACCTGGCTCAGAAAGAAGTCATAAAACTTCTCTTCCTTAGGCAGGAGGTTCATATATTCTCTGGTATCGGCAACATAGGATCACACCACTCGCAAAGCACTCTATCTTCTCAACCGCTACGGCGCGGGGTCAACCTCAATCGGGTTACGATTCGGTTAACTACCCGGTCAGAACCGGGAAAAGCTCGCTTGAGGACTCCTGTTCGTCTCCTGCATCCAAGTCGAGGTAGCGCGGATCAAGCAGCCGTTGTGGCTGCAGGTTTCCGAGTGCAGACAGAATGTTCTCTTGGACATGCGGATGCTCTTGCTCCAGATCCTGGAAAATATCGCGCAGCGTGCGGCGGACCGTTCCCGTCTTCTGGGAGCAGCCGCACGGAATTACAGGTGCGCCGAGCGAGGCGGCAAATTCCGTGGTGAGCTTTTCGTTGACGAAGACAAGAGGGCGGATCAGGCGGAAGTCCTTTTTACGGGAGTATGTTACCGCAGGAAGAGCACTGATGCGGCCGGTAAACATGGCGTTCCGGAGAAAAGATTCGCAAAAATCATCGGCGGTGTGTCCAAAAGCAATGACATTGGCTCCGAGGCCCCGGGCGATTTCGTAGACCGCACGGCGCCGGAAGCGGCTGCACATATCGCAGCCATGGTCCGGAACCTCATCAATGAGCCGTAAAGATGGGCCGTCCGTTTTGTAAGTCCAATCGATACCGCGGCTTTTCAAGTATTCGCCGAAAGGCGCGATCGGCCGCAGAAACTTTCCCTGCTCCACCGTAAAAGCGCAAACCGTGAAATGGATGGGGGCACGCTTTTGCAGCAGGATCAGCGCCTCCAGTAACGTAACGGAGTCCTTTCCGCCTGACAGGCCGACGGCAACACGATCGCCTTCGCGAATCATCCGAAAGCGCGTGACGGCCTGACCTACTTTGTGCAGGAGCGTTTTTTCAAGGTCCAATCTATCATTATACCGGGTGGGCAGCCGTTACACGACGTCGGCAAAGCTCTTCCGCAATTTATAAAACCAGGCGTGGCCGGCGACACACACGACCGCCGAAAGCAGCCACAGTTTCCACATGGAATGAAATTCCGGAGCTTGGCCATCCAAAAAGATCGACCGGTAACCGTGCACCAGCGTGAAGATGGGATTCTTTGTGAGAATCGCCGCGGCTCCGGCGGGCAGTGCTTCCTCGGGGTAACAAATCGGCGTCATGTAAAACAGCATCATGATCAGAAAGCCGATGATCTGGCCGAGGTCGCGCATGTAAACTCCCAGCGCCGAGAGAAACCAACTACAACCCAAGGTAAGTAAAAGTTGAGGGACCAGAAGCACGGGTAACCAGAGCACGGAGGGCGGCAAGCTGTTGCGCGCCAGCAGCATGGCGACCAGGAACACCGCCAGTGTGAACACCTCCGTCACCAGGCCGGCGAAGACCTGATTGACGGGGAGAGTGTCCACCGGAAAAACCAGTTTCTTGACGAAATTGCGGTGATCCAGTATGCAGGTCGGAGCCCGCCCCACGGCTTCAGCGAAAGGCAGCCACGGTAGCATTCCGGCCAGAAGGTACAGGGCAAACCCGCTACGGCTATCGTCGGGGCCGATTCTCGCCTTCAAGACCACGCCGAACACGAAGAAGTAGGTCGCCATCAGCAGCAGTGGATTCAGAACGGTCCACAAGACATCACCGAAGCTACCGCGGTAGCGGGCCATGATGTCCCGCCGCACCATGGAACGGATCAGCGCGCGGTTGGTCCAAATGCTGACCCAGGGGAGCGTGAAGGCTTTGCCGATCGCACGCCGCAGGTTCCGGCGGCGCAGGGAACGGAGCGTGGTCGCGCCGCCTTCGGTGAGATGAGCTTTGCCGCCCTCCACGAACGCGCCCACTAAGAGGAATGTGGCGCCGCGCTGATAGAACCAGCCCTCGCCCGAATGGATGGGCGAAATGTAGACGTGATAGTGCCCGCGCTCGGGTGGAAGAGTCAGGCTCAGTTCGACTGCTTCGGTTTCGGCCGGAGCCAGATCCTTCTGCAGCGGCAGCCAGTCGCCCTCGGCAATGAAGGTTCCGGTTTCAGGATCGAAGATCTGCCAGCCCAGCGAATATCCCTCAGCGCGCCGCCAGGTGCGATTGGATTGATTGACGATGCGAAAATTCGCGACGATCGAACGAGCCTCTTCGTCCACTTGGAAGCGTGGCTCCAGGTAGGCGACGCTCAAGCGGTCAGTCCTTTCCGTAGTAAAGCCATTTCGGAAAGCGCTGCCGGATGGGGCCCGTCTTTGCGCCTACAGCGTAAATTCCGTCGCCGCGAAGGTCGGTTGGACATTTGCATTGTTCCAAAACGTATAGAACCCAATTATGTTCCGGTTTCGGTTCGTCGAGAAACTCACCGGTTTCCAGCAGCTTGACTTCAAAGCCGGCGTCGGCCATCAGATCGGCAACCTCACGCGGCGCGTATTCGCGATTGTGACGTGCGTCTACCTCATCGCCCGGTTCGGCGGGCCGGAGATATGCAGGGAAAAAGCCGGGGTGATATCCCAGCAGCAATGCGGACATTGCGCGGTAGGAGACGATGTTCGGAGTCGTCAGCACGAGGTATCCGCCCGGTTTTAGGATGCGGTTGATCTCGGCCATCATATGCATTGGGTCGCTCGGCAGATGCTCCAGCAGTTCGCAACAGAGCACGGTACTGAAATGCTCATCGGGATAAGGGAACGAGTCTTTTTCAGCGTCGAACAAATCGATATCGCATTCAAAATGATCACCCAATTCCGATTCAATGGAGCGATGGGCCACGGTGCCGGCAGTGCCGTAGTAGCATCCGCGAACCTCGCCGTACCCAAGCTTGGTCTTGAGGGAGGGAGTGACCTGCAGATAAGCTCCCATTTCCAGGATGCGGTCCTCTGAGGTTCCCGGCGGAGTGATCTGGAGAGTCTTTGCGAGGCGCGTGATGTGCGTCTTAATGTATTCGCGCGCGCCGGGGTCGGCGGCCCAGCTGATGACGTATTCCGGTTCTACAAGCACCGGCGCGGGGTCCGGTAACTCAGCTTTCGGCGTAGTTTCGGGTGTAGCCGCCCACTGCGATCCAGCAGCCACCGATTCGAGGAAGCTGGCATATCGCGCGGCCACAAGATTCCAATTGCACTCTTCCCGAACCCACTCGCGCGCCCGGCTCCCCATGGTTTTTCGCAAATCGGGACGAGTGACGAGGAGATTCAGATACTCGAACAGCGTATCTTCTTCCGTCGAATCCACCGGCACTTTCAAGCAGATGCTATCGGGATATTCGGCGAACGATCCAATGTTAGAGACGAGCACAGCCTTTCCGAGGCCCAGCGACCGCAGCAATGTCCCCGAGCTTTCGCCCACCGTCGGAAAGCGCAGATTCAGAATGATGTCGCAAGCGGCGAGGTATCCGACGAAGTCTTCGATGGGCGTAAATCCGATGACCCGCACACTGGCGCCGAGTCCGAGCGAGTGGATCAGCGACTGTAGGGAAAGTTCGGGGTGCGGCTCGCCCACCAGGATCATCTTCACGTTCGGCTGCAGCTTCAACAAGCGGCGAAACGCACGGAGGGACTCCGCGATGCGTGTATAGGGCTTCAGAAATCCAAAGATGCCGATCAATGGCGTTGCGGGATCGATGCCCAGGCGCTGCCTGTAGCCAAAACCGTCGGTATCCGGCAGCCAGGCCCCGTGCGGAATTACCGCGACCGGCCCCGCATATCCCAAATCGCGCACCGCCTTTTCTACACAATGACTGTGAACGATGATGCCCTTGGATTTGCTGACGATCCGGCGTAGCATCGGCACACCGTCATAGTCAGGGCCCCGCTCCAATGTCCGGACGTGCTTCAGGGCGTAAGCGAAGGCCTCGGGACCACCATCAAATTCCACCTCGCGCAGATAGCCGTCCCAATCGCCGCGGCGGATGGTCACGTCGGCAATCAGATGATGCAGATTGGCCTCATGCAGCACCGTTACACCAGGCGTCTGGATCGCGTGATCGTAGACAAAGGAATGGTGCGGATTGTTGCCGATCTGGTAGAGCGCCAGGTCGAAGGCGGCTGGATCAAAGTGAGCCGATGATTCGCTGAACACAGTCACATTGGCTTGCTTGCGCAACGGATCTAACAATGCAGCGGAATAATCGGCGATACCGCTCTTGACGGGCGGCAAAGGGGAAAAAAAAGCTAGCCGCACGGTACGGCCACTCGCGACACTAGCGAATGATCTCCATACTGAACTTTCCCATCGCCAGAGGCACTTTGATCAGGACGGGAGTGCGCACAGGGTCACGTGCGAAGAAGAGTTCCACCGTGACCTCGGAAGCAGGACCTTTAATGGTAGCCAGAATGCGATCCGTATCCACCTGGGAATCGCCCACGCGGATTGTCTGTGCGCCCATAAACTGCACTCGCGTATCGTAAGGCGAACCGTAATAAACCTTCTGCAGGATCGGAAGCCGGCCTTGTGCCAGTTCCCGCCGCAGAAAGAAAATGTACGCCAGAGCGTCCTTGGCGCAGGCCGGTAAGGACATCTCCGATTTGCCTCCACCGTTGAGCGTCGTTCGGGTGGCAGTCATTTTTACGGAGTCGAATGTGGTCGTCTCCTTGGAGGTCTTCTTGCCGCGGATCGAGTTCTTGTCCAACTCGGTGCTGCAATAACCCGCGTTTGCCTTGGAGGATATCGTTTCCTGCAAAGGAAATCCGGGGACCGCCGCTTCGAGGTTCAGACCGAATTCCCAGTGCTCGCCATCAGCGGACTTGGTACGGGTGGAGGAAAGCTGTCCTTCCCCAAGGCTGAGGCCGCTGGGCCAATTGATGCTGTAGTTCAGAGTTTCGCTTTGGGCAATTTTCTTCTCTTCCGCCGCGCCACCCCGCAATTCGGCAGTCAAGGCAGGCTTCTGTCCGAAGAGGGTTGCTGTAAGAGAAAGGAGGGCGAGTAATCTCATGGCCGGACGATGGAGATCGATTTTGCCTCCTGCCGTACCGCCGATTGGTTCCGGCCGGCAATCTGGTAATAAATGTCTAGCGTTCTTCGGGCTGTTCGTTCCCATGTAAATAATGACGCGCGATGCTGTCCTAATCGCTCCATTCTTCCACGCAATTCCGCATCGAGCACGATATCCCGGATAGCGCGGGTCATTTGCTCCGTGGATTGGGGGTCAAACAGCAGCGCGGCGGCGTTCGCCACCTCAGGCATGGCCGAGCTATTGGAGCAGGCCACGGCGCGGGCGCACGCCATCGCTTCCAGAATCGGCAGCCCGAAACCTTCATAAAACGACGGGAACACGAAGACTTCACAGGCATTATAAAGCTGCAGCAGTTCGTCGTCGGTTACAAATTCCGTAAAGTGGATGCGGTCCGCAACAGCGGATGACTTGGCCGCTTTCATGACGTGGTCGGCATACCAGGTCTTCTGCCCAACAATGGCGAGATGATGCGTGAGATTGGGATTGGACTTAATGAGAGCTTCAAACGCATGGATCAGCCCGATCTGGTTCTTGCGCGGCTGTAGGTCGCCCACGGTGAGGATAAACGGAGCCGGGATGCGAAATCGCGCCCTAACCTTGTTGACCGCAAGCTCGCGGGAGATGGGATGGAAGGCGGAGGACACGGCGATCGGTACCGATTCGATTTTCGCCTCATCGAGGGAATACGCCTTCGCAATGGCACGACGCGAAAATTCACTGGGGGTGATAATTTTGACCGCCGATCGAATGGTTCGCTCTACCGTGATGCGCAATTGCATGGTGCGCATCCATGGAAAGTATTCCGGATGTTCCAGGAAGCTGACGTCGTGAACGCTGACCACGACGGGTACCGAACAGGTGAGCGGAGCGGTGTATTGCACGTGCAGCAGGTCGGGCCGATCCCGCCGCACCTGGCGCGGCAGATCGAAACCGAGACGAACAAAAGAATTCCTGGAAACCTGCCGGCGCACAAAGCGGGCAGGCACCCCCGCCTCCGCATCGCGCTCGCTGGCGGAGAGGTAAGCGATAAATTCGGACGATTGGTCTAACCCCGCAAAACCACCCATCAGATTGCGGATGTAAACTTCGTTCCCCGTTAAGTGCTGGCCTATGGCGTGAGCGTCAACAGAAAAGCGCATGCACGGTACCAGTATATAGGCTAAAGGTTGTATACCTTGTCATTGGTTGGTTGAACGGCCGTTTCAATGGCTGTTTCATGGATTCACCCGAGTTGTCCATTGTTACCATGGATTATATGGCCTTTCGCGGTGTCGATTATATGTTGTTGGATTCGCAGCTCAGCGGGCAGGAGCTTTTGGTCCGGCAAACCGCGCGGCGGTTTACCGACGACCGTTTGATGCCGCAGATCAAAGACTGTTACCGCGAAGGCCGATTTCCCATGGAAACAGTCCGCGAAATGGGCGAGCTTGGCTTCTTCGGCGCCACATTGGAAGGGTACGGATGCGCCGGGATGAGCAATGTGGAGTACGGGCTGATTATGCAGGAGCTGGAGCGGTGCGATTCCGGCGTCCGCAGTTTCGCATCCGTGCAGGGCGCCCTGGTGATGTACCCGATCTATACATTCGGGTCTGAGGAACAAAAACAGCGCTGGCTGCCAAAGCTGCAATCCGGAGAGGCTATCGGCTGCTTCGGACTCACAGAACCGGGCTTTGGATCGAATCCGGCAGGGATGCTGACGAAGGCGCGCAAAGACGGAGACTACTGGATCCTGAACGGTGAGAAAACCTGGATCACGAATGGCTCGCTGGCAGCGGTCGCCGTGGTGTGGGCGCGGACGGAGGCGGGCATTCAAGGATTTCTGGTGGAAAAAGGGACACCAGGGTTCAGTTCCTCCGACATTCACGGAAAAATGTCCATGCGGGCGTCTGTAACCTCGAGCTTGTCGTTTACCGAGTGCCGCGTCGCGGACTCAAACGTCCTCCCGCTGGCGAAGGGCCTCAAAGCACCTCTCGCCTGTCTGACTCAGGCGCGTTTCGGGATTGGCTGGGGGACGATTGGCGCGGCGATGGATTGCTATGAGACCGCCCGGCAGTATTCCATCGACCGCAAACAGTTTGATGATAAGCCGATCGCCAGTCATCAATTGGTTCAAGAGAAGCTGGCCGGGATGATCACGGAGATCACCAAGGCACAGTTGCTGGCGCTGCATGCCGGACGGTTGAAGGATGCAGGCAAACTGGAACCGGCACACGTTTCCATGTTGAAGCGCAACAACGTGGCCATTGCCCTGGATTGCGCGCGGGTGAGCCGGGACCTCCTGGGAGCCAACGGAATCACGGAAGAGTATCCGATCATGCGGCACCTGTGCAATCTGGAGACGGTGAAGACATATGAAGGTACCGACCATATCCACGCCTTGGTGATTGGTGAACGCGTGACAGGGATCGCGGCCTATAAATAGGTCTTACCCTGCCAGCGGATGCGCGCGCGACTTGAGTGGAAAACTTACGCGGCTTCCCGTCTGCTGTGCGCGATAAATCCCGTGCATCATTTCTATTGTCCAGCGTCCATCCACTTCGTTGCAGCATGGCTTCCCATCTTGTTCAATAGCCCGGAGCAAATCAGCGACCAGTAACGCGTTTCCCATCTCATGGTCTCCCTGAAAGCCAGGGATCGGATCCGCCTTGGCGTCGATTCGTTCCCAACGGCTCCGTTCGTCAGGCAGCCACGCGGGTGTGCGAAGGACATACAGTCCACCGCCCGGGTAAATGGAATTGGGAAGAAACAGAACACCTTTACTGCCGTAGATCCACGTCCCGAACCGGAGGGCATCGGTCTGGTCGCTGGCGCGGGAAGCGAAGTACCCGTGCACTCCGTCCGCGAACGCAAACATGGCGCTCACCTGCGTACCCGCTATCGGTCCGACGGGTTCGGTGGGCTGTGTAGTGTCTTTCGCGCTGATTTCTTCGCCGCTTCGCGTGACGTGGGATACCACCCACTTCGGATCCCCGAGGAAATAGCGCATCATGTCGGCAACGTGAGGCCCAAGGACCATCATGTCCTCACCGCCGGCGCGACGGTCCTCCTTCCCACGCACTCGTACTTCCTGAACGGTTCCGATTTCACCTGCCATCAACATCGCTTTCGCTCTTATGGCGAAGGGCGACGTTCGCATCTGGTGCGCCACCTGCAGCTTTACCCTGTTCTTCTGTACGGCGGCGACCATGCGGTCCGCGTCCTCCAGGGAAATTGCAAAGGCTTTCTCAAGAAAGATATGTGCACCGGCGTCCGCCGCAGCGATGACCATATCCCGCCGCTGATCCAGCCAGCGGGGGCCAATTCCCACCAGTTCCGGTTTTTCGACGCGAAGCATCTCACGATAGTCTGCATAACTCCGCCTGGCTCCAGTGCGCTTCGCCGCAGCCGCGCGGCCCGTGGAGTCCGCATCGGCCACCGCGACAACGTCCATCTGTTCAAAGTGTTTCCACACCACGTCAATACCGTGGCCATAATCGCCATGTCCTGTGTGGCCTATGACGGCAACTCGATATCTTTTTGGTGCAGCGGCGAACCCGGCTGTCGTACACATCGCGGCTGCAAGGAAAGAGCGCCGGCTTGGGTTATTCCACATAGTTTGCTCTAGTCGGCCTCATGCTATCATGTGCCTGTACAAGGCTACGTAAGCCCACCGCATTGTCCCGGTAATTCATACAACTCTCCGTCGAGGCCTTAATTCCATTGCGAGGCCTGTTTGCAAAATCGAATTCGAGTTGCGCTTGCGTTTCTTGCGATTTACCTGATCTGGGGCTCCACCTTTCTCGCTACGCGCTATGCCGTTGAAACAATTCCGCCCTTCTTTGTTTCGGGCACAAGATTCTTTCTAGCCGGCCTGATTTTAGTAGCGTATGCGCAAATGCGCCAACCTGAACGCATCACACTGCCACAGGCAGCGGCGAGCGTGTGGATGGGCGCACTCTTCTTTCTGATCTGCCATGGCGGCGTCAGTTGGGCGGCGCAATACGTACCATCGGGCGTTTCGGCCCTCCTCATGTCCTCCATCTCGCTGTGGACCGCCATCCTCGAAGTAGTTCGCGGCCATAGCACCCGTCCCGGGCGCCGCACCATTGTTGCCCTGGTAGTCGGCTTCATTGGTATCGCGCTTTTGGTCATTCATCCGGAAGTGCTTGCCGGACGCGAACCCGGATCGCTTGGGGCGCTTGTCGTCCTGGGTTCCGCGGTGTCCTGGGCAGCGGGGACCGTGCTCGCGAAGAACGTACCGAAACCATCGTCCACGGCGCTGGCTGCTGGAATGCAGATGACAGCGGGAGGCGGATTGCTTCTGATCACTGGTTTCGCCACCGGCCAGTCTGACAGATTCCACTGGTCCGCAATCACGCCGCAGGCAGTGTGGTCCATGGTGTTCCTCACCCTCATCGGATCGCTTGTGGGGTTTACCTGTTATCTGTGGCTGCTGGGGCGCATTTCCCCCACCAGGGTCGCCACCTACGCGTACGTCAACCCAATTGTCGCCCTCATGCTTGGCTGGATGTTTGGCGGCGAGCATCCCACAATGTGGTCTTTTATCGCGAGCGGTATCGTCATCGGTTCGGTAGCCACTGTAATTTCCAGCCGTGAACCGGCACTTGTCAATCAGGAGAAAGCGGAAGTTGTGGGAGGATCCCCGGCATTCGCGGAAGGGAGATAACTATGAAAATTTCACGAAGAGAACTCTTAGGTGCAGCGGCATTCAGCAGTGTTGCGCTGGCCGCCGGACCAACCTCGATGCCGACTCGCGTCCTCGGGCGCACGGGCGCGCGAGTTTCCGTGCTCGCAATGGGCGGGGGCAGCCGCTTCCTGGCCTACGGGACGGAGGACAAAGCCATTGAGGCGGTGAACCGGTCCATCGACCTGGGCATCAGCTATCTCGACACCGCATTTGCGTACGTGAATGGGCTTAGCGAAAGCCGCGTCGGCAAGGTGATGGCGACACGCCGCAAGGAAGTTTTTCTGGCCACCAAATGCCCGGAGCGGAATGGCGACGCCGCCATGCGCATCATTGAGGGCAGCCTGAAGCGCCTGCAGACGGACCACCTGGATCTCATCCACATCCATAGTCTCACCAGCGCTGAAGATCTCGCGGCTATAGAAGCCAAGGATGGCATCCTGCAGGTTCTCTACAAGCTGCGCGACCAGAAGGTCACCAAAGCCATCGGCGTCACTTGCCACACGGATCCCACGGTTTTGAAGACTGCGCTGGAGCGCAATGACTTCGACTGTACCCAGATGGCTCTCAACGCCGCGCTGGTCGGTATGAAAACGGTCACCGAGGGAATGGTGATCAACCCCGACATGAAGCCGAGCTTCGAAACTATTGCTCTCCCTGTGGCGGTAAAGAAAAACATGGGCATCATCGCCATGAAGATTTTCGCCGCGGATGGCCTGGTGGGACAGGCGGCCGCTGAAAAATTATTGTATTATTCGCTCTCTCTGCCGGTGACCCTGGCTGTGGTTGGCATGCCGAAGCTTGAATTGATCGAAGAGAATGTGCGTCTGGCGAAATCCTTCCAGCCGCTGCCAAAAGGTGAGATGCAGACGCTCTCGCAGGCGCTCTCGACGAAGAACAAGCTCGCGCTGGATCGCTATTTCTCGAACCATATCGACGCGTAGGTGCTGCCGATTCGCGGAAAGGCGCAAATCGGCATCCATGTTGCGGGATGGAACAAAGGAAGAGACGCCGTTTAGGATTGCAGCTTCATCGCCTGAGATATCGCGGAGTCCTATCGATTGCATCGCCCAGCGATTCAGATAACCGGCTCTCGAAGACATCTGCTAAATTGCCCTAAGTGTATGGACATCTTTGACGAGACAGAACAATTCCTTCTGGCCTCGCGGAGAACGGATATCCCGCGCAAGCCGCAGTTGGTTTACTGCGCCACCGATGAGGGCGTTCGTGCTGATGGCATGATCTCGTCAGCCTTCCGCATGAACCCAGTTATTTCCGGTGCTACAGCATTGCCTTTTGTAGTGAAGCCCGTTAGTATAAGTAATTCGAGGTACCCTCGTTGGAGGGGCCTACACCACCTCGAAGGAGCTAGACCGGAATGTGGAATCGTAAAAAAGACGAAGAACCGCCCCCAAGACCGGCGCCTGTCCAACCGGCTCCGGCACAACAACCAAAGGAAGGATCCCCAATGTCGACATCGCCCAATCGCAGTTTTGAGCCGCCGTCACAAGTGCAGTCCGGTTCGGCTACCATCGGCAAAGCCGTAATGGTCAAAGGCCAGATTTACAGCCGGGAAGACTTGATCATCGACGGTGAAGTCGAAGGCACGGTCGACGTGCAGGAACACCGTTTGACCGTCGGGCCGAACGGAAAGGTAGTTGCTGGAATCAAAGCGCGAGAGATTGTCGTCCTTGGCTCTATTCAGGGAAATGTGGAAGCGGCAGACAAGATTGATATTCGCAAGGATGCCAAGCTCATAGGCGATATCAAGGCCGCCCGCATCATCATTGAAGACGGTGCCTACTTCAAGGGAAGTATCGACATCGTCAGGCCGGAACCTGCCAAGCAGCAGCCTGTTTCCCAAAAGACCCAACAACCGCCGGCTCCGCTTGCGGCCGCCGCTTCCGATAAGCGTTAAGCTCGTCCATTCTCTGGTTTCAAGGGAGAGGTTTTGTTCAAAGACCGGTTGAAGACGATTCTCCGCGGTTCGTCCGCTGGCGGGATGTCTACTCCCAGTGCGACTCTTCCCCGCCCCTCTTCCGGTCTTGGAGCCGCGACGGGGCCTTCGTATACACGTCACAGCAACGGACTGGATCAGTTTTTCTCGTCGCTGCGCGGACAGGCGGGGCTGAATATCCTGGATTTTGCGGGTGCCAGCCAGGCGAACGTCAGTTTTATCACCAACCTTGGGCACCGGCTCTCTTCTGAAGATTACCTCCGTTCGCTGGAACTTACCTTTGGGGACGAGCACTTTTATGAGAACCAGGACGACCCGGACCAGGCACAGAAGTTTCTCGACGAGAACCTGAACTTCCCGGCGGGCCACTTCGATGGCGCGCTGGTGTGGGACGCGCTGCAGTTTCTTTCACCGCCTCTGCTGGAAGCAACCGTGGAGCGTTTGCAGACGATACTGCGGCCGGGCTCTAGTATGCTTGCGTTCTTTCACGCCGACGAGAAAGCGGTGCAGGTGCCGCTCTACAACTACCGGATTTCCGACGAGAAGAATCTCCTGCTGACTCCGCGCGGTTCGCGAAAACGTGCGCAGTTCTTCAACAATCGTGGCCTTGAGAAGCTGTTTCAAGGGCAGACGGTGAAGTTCTTTCTTACGCGGGATAGCCTGCGTGAGATTATCGTTCGCCGGTAAGCCGCTATAATTTCTTGAGGAGAATCTATTGTCGTTAGAACAGGATCTCCTGAAGCAGCGCCTGC
>JBDUEM010000137.1:0-18858 GCA_040002435.1 Bryobacteraceae bacterium | reverse complement strand
AAAATAGCGCGCATCGTGCAAGGCGGCCGGTCAACGTATTACTGTCCGCGTTGCCAATAACCCGGACGCGCCCGGATGGTCAAGTCTTCGTGACCGGCGACCCGAACCTCTAAATGGTGATAACCAGCAGCGGGTTCAGCGGGAGTAAAACTGAGGACGTATTGCGTATGCAATTCAGCCCCCAGCTTTTCAATGGAATTCTCAAGACCCTTCTGCCGTGCAAAAGAAAACTCCGTTCCTCCAGTGCTCGCCGCCAGGATCTCTGTGGTCTTGGCCTTTCCAAGCCGCGACAACTCGCCGATGGCGCCCAGGAGGTCTACGCGCTCCTGCGGCGGAGGAACTCTGGGCCTTGTTTTGGTGCGCGGACTCTCTAAATCTTCGGTTGTTGGCAAGGAACTGACAGGTGGGGGTGGAGCTGAATTCGGAGATTTCACGGTGAACCCGGTCTTCAACGCCGAGTATGTCGCCGCGTAGACGGTGACGCCTGCAGTTTGAGCATCCACGGCAATGGTCTCCAGCGCAGTCTCGCTGCCGCGGTCTCGCGCCTCGGAGATCAGCAGCAAAACTCTGCGCACATTCTGGCGTTTGCGCAGCCGCTCGATCCCCTCATGCGCCGCGTCCAACAAACGCGCCTGCTTTTGCGCACCAGGTCTAAGCCGGAGAAATGCCCGGCCAAGAGCGTCGGCATCATTTGTACACTCTTGCTGCCATTCCACACGCTCCGCGAAGGAAACCAGGGCCGCGCAGCCACGCTCGCCCGTAACCAAGGGCTGGATCATCGATGCAATCTTTCGCACCTTTGTGAGAACGGCAGCCGAGATGCCGGAAGACTGCACAGCAATCACCAGTGCAATTGGCGCAACACCTGTGGCAAAGGTATCCACCCCAACTTTCTGCGGACGTCCGTTATCGAGAACAACGAAGTCTTCGGGCCCTAAGCCCTCCATTGTTTGGCCCCGCGCATCTCTAATGGTGACAGGCACCAGCACAAGCCGCGATTGCACATCGAAGCGTGGAACCTCCTGCGCCGCGAGCGAAAGGGCCAATAGGAATGCGACTGCATTCTTCATCGAAGAAGATCACTGCAATCAAGTGGCCTATCGGAAAGAGTGCCGTTCCAGCTTGGCCGCCTCAGTATCCCGGCGTTGCGCTCTGTATAATTTCGCCAACATCAGCTCCACTGCGAGAACGGATGCGTCTTCCGTCCCGAGCGCCTTCCGCCGGATTGCCAAGGCTCGCAGCAATAACTTCTCGGCGCCGGAAGCCTTCGCCTGCCGTCCAAAGAGCAGCGCAAAATTAGAAAGGCAGGTGGCGAGATTGACATGCTCTGGAGCAACGGCTTCCCAAATGGAGATAGCTTCCCGATACAGCGGTTCAGCCTCTACAGTGCGTCCACTCATGCTATAAATTTCCGCAAGATTGTTCAGCCCCGATGCGTAGCTGAGGTCCATCTTTCCGGATACTCGCGTCCAGATTCCGTTCGCTTCCTTTTGCAGCAACTCCGCCTGTCCCAGGTCATTGGCGCGGCGGTACGCGCTGGCCAGATTATTGAGCGATTCCGCCACGGAGACGTGGTTTGATCCCAGTCGATCGCGGCGAATCGCCAAGGCCCGCTGCAGCAGCGGCAGCGCCTCCGCCAGTTTCCCCTGGTCTTCGTACAGGGCCGCGAGATGATTGAGGCTGGTGCCCACTTGCACACTGTCCGGACCGAACAGCCCCTCGGCGATTGCCAGAGCGCTCACAAGGTTTCGGCCCGCCTCCTCGGTTTTCCCATGCACGCGAAGCGAAGTCGCTTCCGCCTCCAGAAGAACCGCAAAGACCCAGTCCTGAGTTTGCCCGGAGTCCCTTCTGATCTGCAAGCCACGCGCGATAGCCGCGTCACCTTCTGCGTGGCGGCCCAATTCAAAGTAGATGCACGCCAGGATGTTCAGGCTCGACGCGAGACGGGGGTCGTTTACTCCATAGAGTTTTTCACGGATGGCCAGGGCGCGCGTAGCGGCTGCAATGGCCTGCGGCCACTTTCCGGTACGCCGGTAGAGTTCGCCGAGGTTTGCAAGGTATACCGCTGTGTTGCTGTCTTCGGGACCAAACACGATCTCCGCCAGTGATACGGCCTGCCTGTAAAGGGGCAGCGCCTCGTCATACCGGCTACGTTCGTACAGAAGTGCTGCCAGGTTATTGAGGGCCTTCGCAAGCTCCGCCTGATCACTGCTTGTCTCCGCCGCCTTGATAGCCGCGCGATAAGATTGTTCCGCCTCCGAAACCATACCCTTGCGGCGAAATTGATTCCCCTGCTCAGTCGAGGTCGCGGCCGCCGGCATTGCGGCCTTCATACTGAACCACGCCGAAGTGCACATCAACGCTGATAGAAAGAGGCGGAGCATAGCGCGTCATTCCCTCTGACGAACAATTCCGAAAAAAGTTTGGACCGCACGATAGAATGAAAATCATTTTGAAACTGGGAGACCAATGTTCGTTCCGCTCACACCGATTCGTTTTCTCAACCGCGCCGTGGATCTGTTCGGCGCTAAGACGGGCATCGTGTCTGGCGACCTGCAGTTTACATACGCTGAGTTTGGGGACCGCGCCACACGCCTGGCATCGGCGCTCTTGAAGGCGGGACTACGAAAGGGTGATCGCGTCGCCTACCTCAGCTTCAATAACCATCAACTCCTGGAGGGCTACTACGGAGTGGTGATCGCACATGGCGTGGTGATGCCCTTGAATGTTCGCCTGTCCACCCTGGAATTCATTAATATCCTCAATCATTCCGGAGCGCGGTTCCTTTTCTATGAGACCGAGTTCGTCGAATTGGTAGACAAGCTGCGGACGGAATGTCCGGTGATCGAGCACTTCATCCCGCTGGATGCTGCTTACGAATCCTTCTTAAACACAGGCGTGGCGGAACGTCCCGACGCATTTCAATTCAACGAGAATTCGGTAGCCGAATTGTTCTACACCAGCGGCAGCACTGGGACCCCGAAAGGCGTAATGCTGACGCACCGCACGCTCTACTTGCATGCGTTGTCAGTGGCGGGTCTTTATACCGACATTGAAACGATGGTCGACCTGCACACCATTCCGTTGTTCCATGCCAACGGATGGGGGCATCCGCAATCCTCTACCATGCTCGGGGTCAAGCAGGTAATGGTGAGACGATTCGAACCTGGTTCGGTCTTGAAAATGATTGATGAGCACCGGGCGACGGATATGTGCCTGGTGCCGACCATGGCAAATGCCTTGTTGAATTCACCAGAGCTGGCTAAGTACAACCACTCCAGCCTACGGTGCGTGATGCTGGGCGGCGCCGCCTCTACTCCGGAATTGGTGACCCGTGTGCAGGCGGCTTTGGGGTGCACTTGCATTGCCGGTTATGGTTTGACAGAGACCGGCCCGGTCATTACGAACGGCCGGTTAAAGAGCACGCTGCTCGATCAGCCGGAGAGCGAAAAGATCCGCCGCCAGGCAATGGCCGGCTGGGCCCTTCCGAATGTCGAGATCAGGGTAGTGGACAACGATTTGAAGGATGTTCCACGAGACAGCGAGAGCGTCGGTGAGGTGGTGGTCCAGGGCGACCACGTGATGGAAGGATACTTTCGCGATGAGGCCGGCACAGAAGCGGTGATGGCCGGGGGCTGGTTTCATACAGGTGATATGGCGGTTTGGGATGAGGAGCGCTACATCCACATTGTGGACCGCAAGAAGGAGATCATCATCAGCGGCGGGGAGAACATTTCCTCTCTCGAAGTGGAGAAAGCCATCTTTGCGCACTCAGATGTTTACGAGTGCGCCGTGGTGGCCGCTCCGGATGACAAATGGGGCGAGGTGCCGGCGGCGATTGTGGTGTTGAAAGCCGGCTGTAAGCTTACAGAGGGCGAGCTGATCGCCTTCCTGCAGGAAAGACTCGGCAAATTCAAGATGCCGCGCATCATTGAATTTACCGAGGAGCCGCTACCTAAAACTGGAACCGGCAAGATTCGTAAGATGGTACTCAAAGAGAGATTCTGGGAAGGCAAAGCGAAGCGGGTCCAAGGTTGATCTCCGTTTTTCTAACCGTTTCCGACGCCGCGAAAGATGCCTTGATCGCGGAGTTGTGGGAAGCCGGAACCACTGGGATTACCGAAGAGAACGGCGCTTTGCGGGCATTCTTTGAAGACGGCCTCGACGCTTCGGAATTGGAACGCCTCTTCGCGGAATATAACCCACACGTCACCGCAGAAGAGAATCGCGACTGGGTGAAGGATTGCCAGGCTTATTGGGAACCTTTCGCCGTCGGGGAGCGCTTCTTCCTGGTACCGGAGTGGCGCGATGATGAAGCGCCCGACGGGCGGATACGCCTGACGACGTTTCCTGGAATGGCTTGCGGAACGGGAATTCATCCTGCGACGCAGCTTTGCCTTATAGCGATGGAGCACCATTTGCAGGCTGGTGAATCGCTGCTCGATGTAGGAACCGGAACCGGCATTCTCGCGCACGGCGCGCTGCTGCTCGGCGCGAAGCGGGTGGTAGCTTGCGATATCGAGCAGGAAGCAGCGGTCATCGCCCGCCACAACTTCGAGAAAACCGGTGCGGCCATCGGCGTCTTCGCAGGATCTCTGAAATCTGTAAAGTCCAGCGCTTTTGACGCGGCTGTGGCGAATCTGAACGCAGCAACACTTCACATGCTCGCGGCCGACTTATGCCGGGTATCCGCCCGGTTGATTGTCAGCGGCTTTCGCGAGAATGAAATGGACCGGGTCAAAAGCTCCATCGGCGCGGGCGTCTCTGACGCGTTGACGATGGACGGCTGGGCGTGCCTCGTTTTCCGGTCGATGTCCCTGCCCCCTTTCTTCTAGCGACTTAGTGAGAAGTCAGGGATCCTGTATAAGGGACACGCAATCGAAACAATAGGCGTTATCTCTGGCTAAGCCCGCCATCCACGGCAATCAATTGCCCGGTGACGAAGTTCGTCGCGCTCAGGAAGAAGACGACGGCATCGGCAATCTCATCCGCTGTTCCGGCACGTTTCGCCGGGGTGGCCTGAATCATGGAGTCGATCCGTTCCCCGCCTTCGCCAAACGGAATCACACCCGGCGCAACCGAGTTCACAGTAATCTCGGGAGCCAGCGCCTTTGACAACGCCCGCGTCATCATGATCACGCCCGCCTTGGAAGCACAGTAATGGACGTGCTCTGCCCAGGGACGGATGCCCCCCAAGGAACTGATGTTCACAATGCGCCCCCCGCCGCCTTCGCGCATCAACTTCGCTCCCTGCTGGCAGCAGAAGAAAGTGGCCTTCAGATTCACGTCGTGGATGAAGTCCCAGTCGGCTTCCGTAATATCCATCGGATCAAATGCAGTGAACCGGGCCGCGTTGTTCACCAATCCGTCTAACCGCCCGAAGTGCCCGCGGATATCCTGAAACAAGCGTTGGATATCGGCAACGCTCTCCAGGTTCGCCTGGAAAATGGCAGCGTCTCCGCATTCGGCGGCAGTTTGGCGTGCTTCGGCTTCTGAACCGTTGTAATGGATCGCCACCCGGGCGCCTTCGCGCGCCAGACGTAGCGCAATTCCCCGCCCTATCCGCTTCGCGGCGCCGGTTACCAGAACGATTTTTCCAACCAGACTTTCCATATCGATTACACCGTAGGCTCGCCGTGCACTTCCACATCCAGCGGATCCAGCAGCGCCTGTTGCGGCTCCGGCAGGCGGCCGGTCCAGTTGGCCCAACCCCAGAAGATCGCCGTAGTCCCGCTCAGTACGCCCGCAACGGCTCCGATATCTCGCGGGCTGTAGTGTTGCGAAGCGATTCCCGCTCCCATCATGGAAATCATCATGACAGACCAGGTGAAAGTCTCAATGGTGGAGAACACGCGGCCCCTGTACTCGTCAGAGACGTGCCGGAACAACTGCGAAAAATTCAATACGGAGCTTATCGCAACTGCGGCGCGCGACAGCGCAATGAAGAAGAGCGCCGCGCCGAAGGATCGCATCTGCGTGAAAACGACGTACGCAACGCCGTGAATCACAAAGCAGACAGCGACAGTTCGCTTATAGGCTTCAAAGCTCAGTTTCTTGCCGATGGTGTGCGCTATGCCACCGCCTACCAGCAGCCCCACGCCGGCGCAAGCCCAGATGATACCGATGCCGGCGGGCCCCCGATCAAAAACAAGTTCACCGAAAAGGCTGAACAGGATTTGTGCGGCTCCACCGCCGGTAGCCCATCCCACCGCTACCATCGCGATGGCGAAAAACAGCGGCGTGGCGCGCATGTAGCGCAAGCCCTCTGTGTAATCGTGCCAGGGTTTCACTACGTCGTTCTCGGTAAGCGATGTGGAGCGTTTCGCCTTGAAGTTTCCGGATGGAACCCGCAATCGCGAAATGCAGAAGGCCGAGAAAAGAAATGAGGCGGCATTCAGCACGAAAGCCCATTCGTAGCCGAACTGAGCCACGCTGATTCCACCAAGAAACGTCCCAATCGTCAGCGTCGCCCAAGCCGTTGTCTGCGTGAGCGAGTTGGCGGCGTGCAGCTCTTTCTTACTTGCGATGGCCGGCAGGATGGCGGATCGTCCGCTGGTGAAGAACGGCGAAGCCAGCATTAGCAGCGCACTCAGCGGATACAGGAGCCACGTCCTGTCGCCGGAGACGGTGAGAATAAACCCGAGCGCCACCGCGAACCGCAGCAGATCGCTGATGATCATAATGCGCTTGCGATCCATGCGGTCCAGCAGCACTCCGGCGAGAGGGCCGGCTAATACCGCGGGAATCGCGCGGGACATCATGATCCCAGTGATCACCATTCCCGACCGCGTGTGGGAGAGCGCCAGACTGAAGACCGCGATGTTGTTGAAATGATCTCCAATCTCGCTTACCACCTGCCCCATCCACGTGTAGCGGTAGTTCCGGTTCTGCCGCAACAGGTCTACGAATTCCGCCATCAGGCTTTCTCCGCCACAAACACGCCAACCAGCACCAGCAGTCCGCCCGACGCAAGGGATAGCGTCGGGTTCTCACCCAGCAAGGGAATCGCCAGCACCGTCGCCAAAAGCGGCTGTAGATAAGAAAACGCGGAGATGCGGGAAGCCGGGATGTGAGCCAGAGCGTAATAGTAGATCAGATAGCAGAGGACGGACGGAAACACCGCCATGTAGATTACGCTGGCCCATGTAGCCCAGGACAATTGCCCGAACGCGAAGCCGGAGCATTGCCAAAGCGTAACGGGCAACAGAAATACACCGCCGCCAACATATGCAAAGGTGTTGATGGTGATACTGGAGAAACTTCCCGTGACACGCTTCCCCATCACCGTAAACAACGCAAACGTAACGGCAGCGAAAAAGATGAACAAATCACCCCAAAAGGTTGTTCCCGTACCTTTCGTAGGCGTCAGTTGAAGCAGCGCCACTCCGCTGAGTGCCAGCGCCATTCCCAGCAGCTTCGCCGCGCTCAACACCTCCTGGCCAATGGCGGAGGCGATCGCCAGCACCAGAATCGGTGTCATGCCGATCATGATGGCCGCATGGGCGACGCTCGTCTTCCCAATGCCCACGACAAAAAAGAGCTGATTCAAGGTGACGCCGAACATCCCGAGAAAGATCAGCATCGGCACATCCGTCTTAGTCCACACCGCGACGCCTTTTGTCTGGCGCTCCCAGAAATAAATTGGCCAGATCAAAATTCCGGCAAGGCTGGTTCGAAAACCCACGGCCATCAGCGGCGGAATCTGCCGCACTGCGAACTTCGCAACAATGAAGTTCAGCGCCCACAGAAAGGTCATCAGACCGATCAGCGAATAGAGCCGCCAATGCGAGGGCGCCGCTTGCGAGCCATCATTCAATTCCGGCTCTCCCCGGAGCCAATCCTCTGCTCACGGATGGTGATGCTGCGGATGAAGTCGAGGTCAACGTCGTATCCAAATCCGGGCGAATCGCGAACAGCTATGGTGCCCTGGGGCGTGGTTTCCACGGCGGGCACAATGATGTCGCGCGCCCAATAGCGCTTACTTGCGGAGACATCCCCCGGCAGCACGAAATTCGGAAGGGTTGCCAGCGCCACGTTGTGCGCACGTCCGATGCCGGCTTCCAGCATCCCGCCGCACCACACCGGAATGCCGGCTTTCTGCGCGACATCATGCAGTCGTTTCGATTCCAGGAATCCACCCACGCGGCCGAGCTTGATATTGATAATCCCGCATGCCCTCATCGCAATGGCCTGTTCGCCGTGATGGGCGGAACGTATGCATTCATCCAGGCAAATGGGCGTCTTCAGTTGGGCCTGCAGCGTCGCGTGATCGATGATGTCGTCGTGCGCCAGCGGCTGCTCAATCATCATCAGGTAGAACTCATCCAACTGTTTCAGCCGGTCCGCATCGGCCAGCGTATAGGCTGAGTTCGCATCCGCCATTAGCTTGATACTTGGAAATTCCTGCCGCACCTGCCGGATGACATCCACATCCCAACCCGGCTTGATCTTCATCTTGATGCGCTGGTATCCGTCCGCCAGTTCCTTCTCAATCTTCTTCAGCAGTTGTGCCACGGAATCCTGCACACCGATCGACACGCCGCAAGGAATCTCACGCCGCGCGCCGCCGCCAATGTGCTGCCAAAGCGGAATCCCCTTCTGCCTCGCCTCCAGATCCCACACCGCGGCTTCCAGGCCGCCGCGCGCCATCTTGTGGCCGCGGATATGATTCGTCAGAGGAGCCACATCCTCAGCGCTGCCTAATTCCCTGCCGATCACGCGGGGAGCTATGTAATGCTGCAGCAGCAGCCAGACGGCATCGGTCCACTCTTCGTTGTAAAACGGGTTCTCGCCAGCCGTTACCTCGCCCCAACCGGAAAGGCCGTCCGAGATCACTTCCACCAGGACGATGTCGCGTTCGGTAGTGCGCCCAAAGCTGGTTTCAAAAAAATGAACCAATGGCATCCGCAGATGCCTGACGATAACTTGATCTACTTTGATTCCCATGGACCTAACAAATACATTCCGGCCTGTGCGGACTTTTCAAAGCCGACCACAGCATGACCTTTTTCGAAGTGCAGCAGGAATTGTTCGCTGATGGAAAGCTGGATCTCCCGCGCGCGTTTCGGATCCGATTTCCGTAGTGCTTCAATCTCCATCGGCACTTCAATGCGCGCCAAAATTTCGTGCCGCGGGGGCACCCTGCACTCCAGCGCAATCTCTACCCTGGGGCTGCTGATGTTCCATTCCGCCACGCAGCGGTCAGTCGGCAATCCGCCGTGCAAATGGCTCGACGACGTCCCGTACTGATTCAAAACATAACGCCGCACCACCACACCCAGCCGTTCAATATTGAAGAATGCGTTCTTGATCTCCAGCGGATCGAACGTCCATTCGATGAGGTCGATGCCCCTGTTCAGCGCGTCCAGCCGCTGCTGTGTCTTCAACAGCCGTCCCACTCCCCGATTCCGGTAGTCTGCCGCCACGCCCATCATGTGGCTGTGCATGTAGGTGATGCCCCCGGGCTTCAGTCCTGGAATACCGAGGCAGAAGCCAATCATGCGCCCGCCTTCGAATGCGCCTAGCACCTGCCCGCCAATCTTCCCGGCCACCACAAACAGGCGCACCGGAAGCAGGTCGATGTCGGCAAACCCCCAGATCTCCTTCTGCAGACGGACGGCGGCCTCCAACTCGGACTGCTGGGTCAATTCTCGAACTTCAATCATCCCTTGCTCTTTGCCTCTTGCCAAAGCTCTTCCATTTCCACAACGGACGAATCACGCAGCGCCTTACCCTGCCCCGCCAGTTCGCGCTCTACATAGCCAAAGCGCTGGCGGAATTTCCGATTCGTTTTGCGCAGTGCCTGCTCGGGGTCCACTTTCAGGAAGCGCGCGAGGTTCACCAACACGAAGAAGAGATCGCCAACCTCGCCCTCAATCTCCTCCTGCGTTGCGGAGACGCGGGCCTCTGCCAGTTCCTTCAGTTCCTCATCCAGCTTGTCCAGCACCTGCTCGGCGTTCTGCCAATCGAACCCAACACCTGCGGCGCGAGAGCTGATCTGCTGCGCTTCCACCAGCGCCGGCATCGCCGCCGGAATCGATTCCAGCAGCAGTTTTGGCTCCTGTTTCTTCGCCTTCTTCTCTTCCAGCTTAATCTCGTTCCAGCGCTTCAGGACTTCGCCCGCCGTATCGGCCTTGGAGTCGCCGAAGATATGTGGGTGCCGCCGGATCAGCTTCTCATTGATCGCGTCCAGCGAATCTGCAATCCGGAAACGCCCTTCTTCCGACGCCATCTGCGCAAAGAAAACAGGTTGCAGCAGCAGGTCGCCCAGTTCTTCGGCAAGCTCCGGCCAGTCGCGCGCGTCAATCGCTTCCATTACCTCATAAGTCTCTTCCAGCAAATAAGGCTTGATGGTATCGAAGGATTGTTCCCTGTCCCAAGGGCATCCGTCGGGCGCGCGCAGCCGGGCCATTATCGCGACGAGCCGCTCAAATTTCTCACCTGCGGACTCAGAAGGCATAGGAAAGGTATGGAAGGCGTACCACGGTGATTTTTCAGAGTAACATAGGCAGAAATGGCATCTCTGCGAATACGGGAAGCAGCTTCATCGGATGATCTTGAGCAGGTACGCCGGCTCTTTGCCGCCTATGCCGGCTCGCTCGGCGTCAGCTTGTGTTTCCAGAATTTTGAGCAGGAGTTGGCTGGCTTGCCCGGAGCCTGTGCGGCGCCGAAAGGGTGTCTGTTGCTGGCGGACTTTGAAGGGACCGCCGGAGGGTGCGTGGCGCTCCGGCCCATGCGCGATGGGGCTTGCGAGATGAAGCGGCTCTTCATCGCACCCGAGTTTCGCGGAAGCGGCGCTGGCCGGCTTTTGGCGCAAGCAATCATGGCGAAAGCAAAGGCACTCGGCTACGCAGCCATCCGGCTGGATACGCTGCCATTCATGGCAGCCGCCATCCAGATGTACGAATCCCTCGGGTTTCAGCATATTGACCCCTACTACGACAATCCGGTCCCCGGCGCCTTGTTTCTCGAATGTAAACTATAAGGGATGAGCGAATCCGATACCGAGCAACCGCTTCCTCCCGCCACTTTCGAATTTTTCGTTCTCTCTATGAAGATGCAGGCTGAAATGCATCTAGGCCTGGTGAACTTTGGCGACGAGGCGGACATGCCCAAACCCGATTTCCGGGTTGCCCGCCATTCCATCGATCTGCTCTCCATGTTCCAAGAGAAGACTCGGGGAAACTTGTCGATTGAAGAGCAGCGCCTGATCGAGAACTCTCTGACGGAGCTTCGGTTCCGTTATGTGCAGGTGATGGAAGCGAGCAGCAAACAGTAGATGTCCGGGCTCCATATAACGGTTCTCGGATCTGGCACCAGTGTCGGCGTTCCAACCATAGGCTGCGATTGCAAGGTGTGTACCTCCGACGACTCGCGTGACAAGCGGCTTCGGCCTTCCGTGCTGATCCGCTACGACGGCCACGGCGTCTTGATAGACACGACCCCTGATTTTCGCCAGCAGGCGCTGCGCGCTAAAATCGAGCGGCTGGATGCCATCCTCTTCACTCATTCGCACGCCGATCACATCATGGGCCTGGATGACGTCCGCCCCTTCAACTTCCGCCAGCGCGAAGTAATCCCGATTTTCGCCGCCAGCGACACGCTGGATGCCATCAAGAACGCGTTCCGTTATATCTTTCGAGACAATTCCGCCGCGTCCACCGCTATCCCCAAGCTGGATCCGCATGTCCTTACCGGCGATCCATTCGATCTGTTCGGTTTGCGATTTACTCCCATTCCAGTCACGCATGGTAAGGAAACGATTTATGGATTTCGTTTTGGCGACGCCGCTTACTTGACCGATCACAGCGATATTCCCGAATCGTCTCTGAGCTTGCTGCGGGGCTTGGACGTCCTTTTCCTGGATGCGCTGCGCTACAAACCTCATCCAACCCATTCCACCGTGGAGAAATCGCTCGAATACGTCGAAATGCTGGCTCCTCGCCGCGCCTATTTCACGCACATTTGCCACGATCTGCAGCACAAGCGGGTGGAGAGCCAATTGCCCCCGAATGTGCGCCTCGCCTACGACGGGCTTGACATTACTGTCGGAGAACTGTCTTAGATGTTTCGCGTTTTCACAAGTCTTTCCGAACTTAGTCCGGATGCCGCCCCGTGCGCCCTGACCATTGGCAATTTCGATGGCGTGCACGAAGGACACCGCCGCATCCTGCAGCGCGTGGTGGAATTATCGGCCGAGCTCCGGTTGACCCCGTCCGTATTGACGTTCGATCCCCATCCCACCAAAGTGGTCGCGCCGGCGCGTGCGCCGCGCCTGTTGAGCACTCCGCAGCAGCGCCTCCACCTGCTTCAGAAAGAGGGCATCGAACAGGTGTTTGTGCTGGCTTTTGACCTGGCATTCTCCCAACTCAACGCTCACGATTTTGTGAAGCAGATTCTGGTGGATAAACTTCACGCCAAGGCCGTGATGGTAGGTGATAATTTTCGCTTCGGCAACCGCGCATCCGGTGATACTCACCTGCTACACCGGCTGGGCATTGAATATGGCTTCACCACGGAGATGATTGGCGGTGTGGAAATGCGCGGGCGCATGGTCTCCAGCAGTGAAGTCCGCAGCCTGGTGGATAAGGGCGCGGTCTCCATGGCATGCCGCCTGCTGGGTCGCCCTTATGCGGTAGAGGGCGATGTGGTGCACGGCCATGGCATCGGGTCAAAGCAGACCGTCCCTACCTTAAATCTCGATACCAGATCGGAAATTCTTCCGGCGGTTGGAGTTTATATCACGCGCACCACCGATCTGGACGCTGCGCGAAAGTGGCCCTCTATCACCAACGTGGGCTACAGGCCCACCTTCGATGGCGACCGGCTGACAATAGAAACCTTTCTCCTCGCGCCCCTCGACGGAGCCACACCGCGGCGCATTCAAGTCGAGTTTCTCCGCCGCGTCCGCGAGGAGAAGAAGTTCGATTCTCCAGAGGCTTTGAAGACACAGATTTTCAAGGACGTAGGCCGCGCAAAAACATACTTCCGCCGTACCGAGACTATACTAAGTAGAAATACAACCCCCAAGGAGTAACAAATCAATGAGCCTATCCGCAGGCAAGCTGCGCCGCATGAAGCAACTCGCTGATGACCGCGGAGTCATCGCCGCGGCCGCAATGGATCAGCGCGGCAGTTTGCAAAAGTCCATCGCCGCAGCAAAAGGCATCGACGCCAAAAGCGTAACGCCGGAAATGATGTCCGAATTCAAGACAGCGGTCACCAAGGTACTCACACCGCACGCCAGCGCCATCCTGCTGGACCCTGAATACGGCATCGAGGCATCCAAGGCCCGCAGCAGCAACGCCGGCCTGCTTCTCGCCTATGAAGCCACGGGATATGACAATACACAGCCGGGCCGCCTCCCTGATCTGCTTCCCCATGTCTCCGCGAAGCGCATCGTCGATTGGGGCGCCGACGCGGTAAAGATTCTCATCTACTACACCCCGTTCGACCCTGCCGGCATCAATGACATCAAGCACGCCTTTGTCGAGCGCATCGGGGCCGAATGCGAATATTACGAGATCCCCTTCTTTCTGGAGTTCGTGGGCTACGATGCAAACGGCGCCGACGAGAAAGCATTGGCCTACGCCAAGATCAAGCCGCAGGTAGTGATGGGCGCGATGCGGGAATTTTCCAAGCCGCACTACAACGTGGATATGCTGAAGGTCGAGGTCCCCATCAACGCGGTCTACGTGGAAGGCAGTTCCGTCTACAAGGGCGAGAAGGCCTACACGCGGGAAGAAGCCAAGTCCCTGTTTCGCGAGGCAGCCGAAATTGCGACCAAGCCGTTCATCTACCTCAGCGCGGGTGTCGGGAACGCCCAGTTCGTGGAAGAACTGAACATGGCCGCCGAAGCCGGCACCGATTATTCCGGCGTTCTCTGCGGACGCGCCACCTGGAAAGAAGCAATTCCGGTGTACGCCAAACAGGGTGTGAAGGCGCTGGAAGACTGGCTCAGCGATCAGGGAGTCAAGAATATCAACGCGGTGAACGAAGCCATCAAGCCGGCCAAGCCGTGGTACCTGAAAGCGGGACTCAGCGCCGCTACTGCATAGCTTCCTGGGGGGACAGGGCGGCCTCGCTCTGTCTCCCTTCTTCGTTGAACGAATATCCTTCCCACCGCGCCACCACCGCGCACGCCAGGCAGTTTCCCAAAACGTTTACCGATGTGCGGGCCATATCTAAAATGGCATCCACGCCCAGAATCACCGCAATGCCTTCCAGCGGCAAATTGAACGTAGTGAGAGTACCGGCAAGGATTACGAGCGAAGCTCTCGGCACAGCGGCAACTCCCTTGCTGGTCAACATGAGCGTCAGCATCATGATTAACTGCTGTCCAAATCCCATCTGCACGCCGGCTGCCTGAGCCACAAATACCGAAGCCAGCGCCAGATACATGGTGGTGCCGTCCAGGTTGAAGCTGTATCCCGTCGGAATCACGAAGGCCACAATATGTTTCGGCACTCCGAAGTTCTCCATGTTCTTCATTGCCAGAGGGAGTGCCGCCTCGCTCGATGCTGTGGAGAAGGCGATGATCCACGGTTCCTTCACCGCCGCAATGAAGCGCTTGAGCGGAATCCGCGTAATCAAGATGATGCCGCCAAGCACCACTACGACAAAGATCAACAGCGATCCGTAGAGAGTCAAAACCAGTTTTCCCAGACTGAAGAGCACACCGACACCCTTGCTTCCCACCGTGACCGCAATGGCCGCCCCCACCCCCAGCGGAGCCATATACATTACGTATTTCGTATACGTGAACATCACCTCCGCCACGGATTCCGCAAAGTGTACTACCGGTCTTGCAGCCGCACCCACGGCGGCGCAAGCCGTTCCGAAAAGGAAGCAAAAGACCACCAACTGCAGAACGTCTCCGCGGGCCATGGAGTCGAATACGCTGGTGGGGAAAGTGTGCTCCAGAATATCGCCGATCTTCATGGATGCTTTCGGTATGTTCAATTCCGCGGCGCTGCGCTCGATCTTCAGTCCATCGCCGGGCCGAACCAGGTTCACCATGCCCAGGCCGAGAAAAAGCGCAATCGTAGTAGCGATTTCAAAATAGAGAATCGCCTTGGCGCCGATACGCCCCATCGCCTTCACGCTGCCCGTGCCCGCAATCCCAGCCACCAGTGTGCCGAATAACAACGGCGCAATAATCGACTTAATCAGCCGGAGAAAGATATTGCTGACGGGGGCCAGTTGCACCGCAAAAGCCGGCGCCAGCACGCCTAGAGCAATGCCGAACACCATTGCGATAAAGATCCATGCGGTAAGCGACAGGCGTTTCATCTTTCCCCCCAACTCAGTTTTTCGCGCAACACATCAAAGAACAGCATCTGCGGCGGCCTGACCAGATACAGCGAGCGTTCAGAGCGCTTGCAAAGAACAGCGTCGTTACGCATCAGGGGCTCACCCACCTGCCCATCCACCGTCAGATAGGCCGATTCGTTATCGGCCAGCGATACAATCTGAATCTCACTTTCATCCGGCACAATCACCGGCCGGTTCGTCAGCATATGCGGACAAATCGGCGTAATGCAAAGCGCTGCCACCGTCGGAAAAACGATAGGTCCACCGGCGGAAAGGGAATAAGCCGTCGAGCCGGTTGGCGTGGCCACAATTAAGCCATCGGCCTTGAAGGTGCAGACGAAATGCTTATCGACATGTGTATCCAGATCGATCATGCGAGCCAGTGCGGCCTTGTTCACCACTACGTCATTTAATGCTTCATACTGCGCCACCATACGGTGCTCACGCCACAACTCGCAGTGCAGCATGCGGCGTTGTGTGATGCGATGTCCGCCGGTAAAGGCGCGTTCCAATTCCGGAAACAGATTTTCTACGGTAATGGCGGTAAGGAAACCAAGGCCGCCCAGATTCACAGCAAATAACGGGATTTGACGGCCAGCAATGGCGCGTGCGGCCGAAAGAAGTGTGCCATCGCCTCCAAGAACGACGATAAGTTGGCTTCCTTCGGGGACCATCTCGCGCGAATGACCGTCGCTGCGTCCCGCATACGTAGCGGTTTGATAATCATAGCGCACTGCGATCTTGCGCTGCTGCAGGAATTCAATAATCTTCGGCACCAGATCGTAGGCCTGCGCCACGCCTGGCTTTGATATGATTCCGACCTTCTCTATCGCTTCAGTGGCTAGCATGCAGGAGAAATTCCCGATTCCCTTCCGCCCCAAGAATCGGGCTGTCGATGATCTCTGTTTGAAAACCCAACTGCTGTACGGCGTTCTCCAGCTTCCGGCAAACAGCGTCGTGCAGTTCCGGATCGCGTACGATGCCGCCCTTTCCAACGTCGTCCCGGCCAACTTCAAATTGCGGTTTGACGAGTATAACCATTTCCGCATTCTCCCGCAGAACGGCGGGCAGTGCAGGAAGAATCAGCGTCACCGATATGAAGCTCACATCGCACACGGCGATTTCACACAGTTCGCCGATGTCCTCCGGTTTCAGGTATCGCGCATTCAATTGCTCATGAACCACAACACGCGGATCGCTGCGAAGTTTCCAATCCAGCTGGTTGGTGCCGACGTCTACCGCGTGCACCCTAAGCGCGCCGTTCTGCAGCAGGCAGTCCGTAAATCCGCCCGTCGATGATCCTACGTCGATGCAGACCTTGCCCTGCACATCGATGCGGAAGTGTTCGATGGCGGCCCGCATCTTCAAGCCGCCGCGCCCGACATATTGCGCCGCTTGCCCTACGGCGATTGCGGAATCGGCAGCCACCGTCTGCCCGGCCTTCTCTGCGCGTTGCCCGTTTACCGTGACTTCTCCCGCCAGTATCAGCGCCTGTGCCTTCTGCCGGGAGTCCGCCAAACCCAACTCCACCACTAATTGATCCACTCGTTTTTTGGCTTGGGCTTTCATGCTTTGCGCTGCACAATCATGTCCGCAATCTCATGCAGACGTCCTGCGTGCCCATCGAAAATCTTTAGTGCTTCATGCGCGCGCAGACGTTGCTCCTCAGCCATGGCGCGCGAAACATCCAGTCCGTATACCGCCGGAAAAGTGATCTTCTGCTGCTGGGCGTCTTTGCCCGCCGTTTTACCCAGCGCCTCGGATGGCTGCTCTATATCCAGAATGTCATCCACAATCTGAAACGCCAGGCCGACATGTTCGCCATAAGAGGAGAGGGCCTGCAATTGCTCCTCACCGGCTCCTGCATAAATCGCGCCCATGCGCACGCTGGCTCGAAGAAGCGCGCCCGTCTTTGCGCGATGGATGGACTCCAGCAGCTCCGCGGTAGGTTGGCGTCCTTCGCCTTCAATATCGTGGACTTGCCCGCCGATCATCCCTCCAACGGTGCCGGACGCCGTCGACAGTTCCCTAATCAACTGGACCTTGCGGCCATCGTCAATCGACGGAAGCTGCGAAAGCACCTGGAACGCCAGCGTCAGCAGCGAATCGCCAGCCAGAATAGCCATGGCCTCGCCGAAGACCTTGTGGCACGTGGGCCGGCCCCGCCGCAAATCGTCGTTGTCCAGCGCCGGAAGATCGTCGTGGATCAGCGAATAGGTGTGGATCAGCTCCAAAGTACAGGCCGCATTCTCCACGCCCGCCGGATGCTCGCCTGCGGCAAGCGCGGCCTCGATGCACAGCACCGGACGCACTCGCTTCCCACCGGCAAACAGGCTGTACCGCATTGCCCGGTGAATGTTCACCGGAGGCGTCGACTCCGGTGGCACCCAATGGTCCAAGGCTTCATCGATCAATTTTTGCTGTGCGCTGAGGTATTGCGGAAGGGTCATGCTTTCCCAGGCTTAAAGGGCTCGGCCTGAATTTTGTCGTTCTTCTTCACCAGCATTTCTACGCGGGTTTCCGCTTCTTCCAGCTGCTTGCGGCAAGTGCTGCTCAATTCCATTCCCTTTTCGAACAGCTCCAGGGCACGCTCCAGGGGAAGTTCGCCGCTCTCCAGTTGTTTGACGACAAGTTCCAGCTCTTGCAGCCCGGTTTCGAACGTGGCAATGGGCTTTTCAGGGTCGGGCATCAGTACATTTTACCTCCCCCGATAAATCAGCCACTGCCAGATGGCGATGCCGCCGCCGGCAACGAAGAGGGTGCCAAAAATCTGTTTGTTCCAGCGCGCCAGCCAAACGGGTAGGTAGATGTCGAAATTAGAAGTCCGCACATCCGTGTGGCGCGCCGCGAGGTCCGTAAGAGGGCAACGGCAACGGTTTACCGCGAGTACCGCACACTCCATCAGCACCAGACACGCTAGAGCGCCGGCCCACCAGAACTCCCGCAACACCCCGGCAATCGGCAAGGCAACAATACATGCCGCAAAGAAAAACCACACCGCGGTGTGCAGAATTTTGATCCAAATCAACATCGGCTACGGACGCGCGGGTAGGGGCGAAAGTAGCTTTTTAACTTCAGGCGTATCCAAATCCGCTTTGCGAATTACCCGTGCCGCCAGGTCTATCCGTTTTGGGGGAGTCTTGCCGTGAAGCTTGTCCACAATGGTTCGCACCGCCTCGAAGCCCAGCTTGAAAGGATCCTGCACCACCATGGCGTCTATCGTGCCGCCTTTCAAATCCTCCACCATTCCGTCGCTCGAATCGAAAGCGACCAGCTTCACTTTTCCGGACAGGCCCCGCCCCTTGATCGCCAGGGCGGCGCCCACTGAACTCGGTTCCGACGAAGCAAAAATGCCGTCCAAATCCGGATGCGCCGTCAGAATATTCTCCGACGCCGCCATCGCCTTCGCCCTGTCGGACATCCCGTACTGTTCCGCCACAATCTGAATATTCGGAAACTCCTTTGCCATCACATCATGAAAGCCCTTCTCCCGATCCATGGTGGACGCGCTGCCCGGCGCATGCATCATCAGCGCCACCTTGCCCT
>JBDUEM010000136.1:0-18873 GCA_040002435.1 Bryobacteraceae bacterium | reverse complement strand
ATTAAAAAAATAATTGAGCAGGGAGGTTCATTTCCGTGAGTGTAAAACTGACAACCCGCCAGGTGGGTGATGTAAGCGTGATGGACGCCGCCGGACGGATCACGCTTGGCGAAGGTTCCAGCGTCTTCCGCGAGACATTGCGTGAGCTGGTGGCGAAAGGCCAGAAGAAAGTACTTCTCAATCTCGCCGATGTTTCCTATATTGACAGCTCCGGTATTGGAGAGCTGGTTTCGGGATTTACATCGGTTACCAATCAGGGCGGGCAGTTAAAGCTCCTCAACTTGAACAAGCGTGTGCAGGATCTGCTGCAGATCACAAAGCTCTATACAGTGTTTGAAGTTTTCGAAGACGAAGCCACCGCAGTTCGCAGCTTCGCGTAGTTTTGCCGTGGCGGGCGGCGCAATGCCGCCCGCGGTTTCCCTTCCCGTTTCCTATTCCTTGCACCTCCCAGACGCCGACTAAACGCTAAAGCAACGGAGTGGCATGTTAGTGCATTGGTGTGGAGCCCAACGGGCTGGTACCGGCTCCGCCGACGAGGTCAGCCGGATCTCCAAAACATTTTCCCGGTCGTCAATAAGGCAGCCTGACAAATCGGAGATCATTGTTTTTTCCTCTATCGATTCATAGGTCAAATAATTAGAAACCGGTTCACGAATGCCGGCGGAAATGACCTCGTGATATAAATGGACTTACTCGGACCGGTAGAGGACGCATGGTACAGCCCGACCTCGAAGTTCTGCTCAATTCTGCAAACGCGGGCGATCCCGAAAACTTCAACGCCCTGGTGTCCCTCGCCTATGCGGAACTGCGCCGGATGGCGCGTTCGTTAATGAGGCATCAGCGGCCCGGCCACACGCTTCAACCTACGGCGCTGGTGCATGAGGCTTACCTGCGGCTGGTCCAGGGGAAACCGTCGTTTGAAAGCCGGGCGCATTTTTTTGGAGCCGCGGCCCGGGCTATGCGCCAGGTGCTGATTGGCAACGCGCGGACGCGGAATGCGAAAAAGCGCGCGGGCGCGGCGCAGCGCGTGACGTTTACCGACGTGGGCGTGGGAACCGAGGATCTGGAAGTCGACATCCTTGCGCTAGACCAGGCGCTTTCGGCTCTCGCCGCCCATGACGAAGGCTTGTGCCGGACGTTGGAACTTCGTTATTTCGCGGGTTTTACGCTGGAAGATATTGCAGAACTCCGCGGCCAATCGCTATCCACCGTAAAACGGGACTGGTCCTACGGCCGGGCCTGGTTGTTTGACTTCATGAATACACGTTAAGGCAGAACGGGATGGAACGCGAGCGACAGATCTTCGGCTCGTGCGTGGGTCTCACCCCCGCGGAACGCACCGCGTATCTCGACCGCGAATGCCTTGGTGATACGGTGTTGCGACAGCGGCTGGACCGCCTTCTGCACGCTCACGCGCTGGCCACGACGGGTGTGGCAGGTCTCCGGGACATTCCCCTTGATGACATTCCCGATCTCATCGGACGGTATCGCCTGCATCGCATCATCGGAGAAGGCGGGATGGGCACGGTGTACGAGGCCGAACAGTTGGAACCGGTGCAGCGCATGGTCGCGCTCAAGGTCGTCAAGTTCGGCGGAAGGGCCGTAATTTCACGGTTTGCCACGGAGCGCCAGGCGCTGGCCGTGATGGATCACCCGAACGTGGCGAAAGTCTTCGATGCCGGGGAAACGTTGCTGGGGCGTCCGTACTTTGTCATGGAACTGGTCCGCGGCGCTTCCATCACGGAGTACTGCGACGCGCACTCGCTCTCCGTACAGGACCGGCTGCGCCTTTTCCTGCAGCTCTGCCACGCTGTCCAGCACGCTCACCAGAAAGGCGTCATTCATCGCGATTTGAAGCCCTCCAACGTCCTGGTGAGTGACGAACCTGGCAAGCCGATCGCGAAGGTAATCGACTTCGGCATCGCCAAGGCGCTTCTCGCCTCTGCCAGTTCACCCGAATGGACAAAGACGGATCATCCGGTCGGAACGCCGGCCTATATGAGCCCCGAGCAGGCAGGTGGAGTCGATATCGATACGCGAAGCGACATCTACTCGCTCGGCGTCATCCTCTACGAACTGCTTGGCGGCGCTTTACCGGCCGACCCCGCCGAACTGGGATATGCCAGTTTCCTGGTTCAGCTTACCCGGGGCGAATTAAAAATTGCGCCCCTGACCGGACGGCTCGCTGCCGCGAATCGGCGAAGCTCCGTTGACCGCGGCGACCTGGATTGTATTGTGACGCGCGCCATGGAAGCGGATCGGTCCCGCCGATATCCATCCGCCGATGCATTGGCCGATGACATCGGCCGCTGTCTGCGGCAGGAGACCATCAACGCGCGGCCTCCTACCTTGTCCTACCGGCTCGCCAAGCTGATCCGGCGCAACCGGTTCCACTTCGCCGCGGCCGTGATCGCGGTAGTGGCATTGGCTCTCGGAGCGATCGCCTCCACCGCAGGGTACCTGCGGGCAAAACGCGCCGAGGCCACGTCCCGGCAGGAAGCCGCGACCGCGCATGAAGTATCGGATTTCCTGGTGGAATTATTCTCGCTGCCAGATCCCAACCGCGCACCCGGCAGCCCACTCACTGCCAAGGAACTGCTTGATAAGGGCGCCAGTAAAGTGGAGAAGGAACTGGGAGGCCAGCCTCGAGTTCAGGCAGACCTCCTGAGCACACTGAGCCATGTGTATGATTCGCTCGGACAGTATCCAAGAGCGATGGCGCTGGCGGAGAAGGCCTTGTCCGTCAGCGAATCGGCGAAACTGCGTGAGGATGACAGACTTGCCGATGCGCTGCTTGTTTTGGGCCGTGTCAAACAGAGGCAGGGAGAATTTGAAGGAGCCCGCAAGGCCTACGAACGCGCACTGGAAATTCGCATTCGCCTGCAGGGCGAGAATGACCTGGAAGTCGCCCGCGTCCTGAACAACCTGGGGTCACTCTACGGTCAACTGGAGAAGTTCGATCAGTCCGTCGCGGCCCACCGGCGCGCGCTTGCCATTCAGCGGCGGGCTGGTGGACCGGAACATATCAGCACCTACAACAGCCTGCGTGGGATCGGGCTGGTTCAGGACCGCAAGGGTGAATGGCAGGCCGCGCTGGATTCGTTCCGGGAAGCGCAGGTCATTCTGGAGAAGCGGTACGGGGGCAGCCATCCGTTAGTCGCCGACAACCTGAACGACCAAGCCAGAATGCTTTGGAGGATGAACAAGCTTTCCGAGTCGCGCCAGTTGTATGAGCATGCGCTGGAAATCCAGAAGCGCGCCCTCGGGCCTGACAACCCTGCTGTTGCCTACACGGAGGCGGGGCTGGGGAGAGTTCTGGAGGCGGAAGAAAAGCTCGGCGAAGCGATCGCCATGCAGCAGGACGCGGCCCGCATCACCGAGGCCGCTCTGGGTCCCAACAGCGTGCGGCTCGCGCCAAACCTGAAAAGCCTTGGACGCCTGAAGCTGCGCCTTGGCGACCATGTCAAGGGCCTGGAACTGTTGGCGCGAGCATTCGAGATCTCTAACCGCACGCTGGGGCCGGAACATTCCGAAACCCTGGAAACCCGCAGGGACCTGGCACTCGCGCTTGTCAGTGTGCAACGCTACGACGAGGCGATTCCTCACCTCCGGGCCATCGTCCTCCGTGATTTGCCGCCTTCGCTGCGCATCGACATGGATGACAGCATGTTCGATCCCATGCGGAACAATCCGGCGTTCCAGGCTTTGAAGGCGGAGAGCGTGCAAATGGCCGCGGCGGCAAGATGAAATCCGGCGGCTTCCATTACCAGCGGCGGGCTGATCTGTGACAGAATAGCTCTCGGCAATCATATGAAAACCCAACCCACTCCATCGCAATCCACTGGCTCGCTGCGGCGTTCGTTTCTGAAAACGGCTGCGGCTTCCGCACTGGCCCCGCTGGCCGCGGCGCAGACGCAGCGTGACTGGTCGGGTATGAATCCTTCGCGCTATCCGGACCCGGACATCCTCTCGCTCGACAAGCGATTCGATAAATATAAGATTGGCAATACTCCCATCCGGCGGCTGCATACGGGAATGCTGTGGGCGGAAGGTCCGGCCTGGAACACCGTGGGCCGCTATCTTGCCTGGAGCGACATTCCCAACAACGTACAGATGAGATGGATTGAGGATGACGGACACGTGAGCGTGTTTCGCAGCCCCTCCGGCTACAGTAACGGAAATACGTTTGACTACCAGGGCCGGCAACTCTCCTGTGAGCATGGCGGACGCCGCGTGGTGCGCTACGAGCACAACGGGAACACGACGGTGATCGCCGACAAATGGAAAGGGAAGCCGCTCAACGCCCCGAACGACATTGTGGTGCACCCGGACGGAGCCGTCTGGTTCACTGACCCCGGCTACGGAGCGCTGCTCAACTACGAAGGCGAGAAGGCCCCCCTGGAACTGAAAGAGGCCGTTTATCGCGTGGACCCAAGCGGCAAGATGGAGATGGTGACCGACGAGCTTCATAAGCCGAATGGTCTCTGTTTCTCACCGGACTATAAGAAGTTGTACATTTGCGATACCGGAGCGACGCATAACCCCGAACTGCCGAAGATCATCAAGGTTTTCGATGTTGCCGGCACCAGCCTGCGCAACGGGAAGCAGTTCATCAACATGGAAATGCCCGGCAAAGGGGCCGGATTGCCGGACGGCATTCGGGCCGATACGGACGGCAATATCTGGGTCGGCGCCGGATGGGTCGGCGCTGGATACGATGGCGTTCACGTCTTCACGCCGGGCGGCGACCGCATTGGGATGATCCTGCTGCCGGAGATCTGCGCGAATATCTGCTTTGGCGGGCGAAAACGGAACCGCTTATTCATGGCCGCCGGTCAATCCCTCTACACGGTGTACGTGGAAGCGCAAGGCGCGCACATCGCCTAGAATCCTGCTATTTCATAGTAACGAAACCGCTTTCGGATTATTCCGAGATTTACACCATACATTTCAGAGAATTTTCCCGTTGAATCCGTACTCTCTAGGTGTTGCGGGGAATTCGGACGCCGGACGGCGGTCTTCTACCCTGCGTCTTACTTATGGAAGAGCGCAAAAAGATATCGATCCTGCTTGCTGACGATCTAGGCTTGGTACGTGAAGGTATAGCGTCGCTTTGTGAATCCACAGGGCTTTACTACGCTGCAGAACACTGCGGGGACGGCGCCACGGCCCTCCAACTGATTCAAACTCGATTGCCTGACATCGCAATCGTGGATCTGAATCTGCCCCGGCTCTTCAGCCTGGAGATTGTGCGCAAGGTGCGGGAACAGAATCTTCCCACCAAAGTCTTGATTATTTCCGCGCGCGGCGACCGGAAACTGGTTCTGGAATCGCTGCGAAGCGGCGCCAACGGTTTTCTGCTGAAATCCGCCTCGGCCGCGCACCTGCACGACGCATTGGCGCAAATCATGGCGGGCGGCGTGTATGTTTCGCCGGAAATGGAGCTGGAGAAGCTTTTCATTTCGCAGCGCAAAAACGAAATGGGCGATCCGCTGGAGACTCTCAGCTCCCGCGAATACCAGGTATTCTCGCTATTGATTGACGGCATCCGGGCGAAGGAAATTGCCGCCCGCCTGGACCTAAGCCCCAAAACGGTGGATACCTACCGCGCCAGCCTGATGCGGAAACTGGATATTTATGATGTGGCCGGGCTGGTGAAGTTTGCTATACACCGCGACCTGACCTCGGTAACATGACGGCGGTAACATAACGGGAAATCGGCGCCGGTTAGGTTTCGGGCTCGGCCGCCGGGGCGTCAGGCTCGGTGTGGGATTTCTTCAAACGGCCTTTCTCTCGCAAGGCTTGACGCAGGATAAACTCAATCTGCCCATTCAGGCTGCGGAGGTCGTCGTCAGCCCAACGGCGCACCTCATTCAAGAGTGCGCCATCGATTCGAATCAGGAATGATTTTCGTTCGTCCATCGTGGGAGGGTGGCGGGCTTAGTAGATCGATCCGGCGTTCACGATAGGCTGAGTCCCCCGCTCTCCGCACAGGACGACCAGGAGGTTGCTGACCATCGCAGCTTTGCGCTCCTCATCCAAGTGAACCACGCCTTTGCTCGATAACATCTCAAGAGCCATCTCCACCATGCCCACGGCCCCTTCCACGATCTTCTGGCGGGCGGCAATAATAGCCGACGCCTGCTGGCGCTGCAGCATCGCCTGCGCAATTTCCTGCGCGTAGGCCAAGTGGCTGATTCGCGCCTCGACTATCTCGACGCCCGCTTTCGACAGGCGGTCGTGCAGCTCGGAGCGCAAATGATCGGCCACCGCGGACGTATGGCCGCGGAGCGAGGTGAGTTCTTCATCGTGCGAATCATACGGATACGCGGTTGCCAGGTTGCGCAACGCCGACTCACTCTGCACATGGACGTAATTCTCATAGTTGTCGACTTCAAATATTGCCTCTGCCGAGTCGACTACTTTCCACACCACCACGGCCGCAATCTCCACCGGATTACCATCCCGGTCGTTCACCTTCAAATGATTTGTCTCAAAATTCCTCACGCGCAGGGAAATGATTTTCTTTGCCACGAAAGGATTAGCCCAGTGCAACCCGGCGTCGCGGACAGAGCCTCTATACTTGCCGAACAATGTCAACACAGCGGCCTGATTCGGCTGCACTATGAATAACCCCGAGAGGCAGATGATATCCACCAGAAAAAAAAGCACCAAGCCAAGCGTTGCCCAGCCACGGCCGCTGCGGTCCAGGCTTGCGAACGCGTTGTAGTACAAGATGATCGAAAATACCAGGGCGGCCAGCAATAGAAGCAGCGCGAGCACGCCCGCAACCGTGGATGCTTTCTTCTCAGTTGTCATGTCAAATCCTTTGTGATATGCAAATGATATCATTCTGAAATCACGTACGCAATACTTTTGTTTGGTGTTCGCCTTAGTTGCGCTAGAATAGAGGTTTCGGAGTTTTTTTCTTGGACAAAGTACATCGCCACAATCTGAAGCATGACAAGTTCGTAGAGCAGGTTGGTCATACTGTTGAATACGCTACCGATCACAGAAGCCAAGTGATCAAATGGGGCGGAATCGGTCTGGCAGCGCTTGTGATTGCCGTGGGCGGCTACGCCTATTTCGAGCATCAGGCCACCGTCCGCGCCGAGGACCTTAGCGCCGCCATGCGGGTTCAGGATGCGCAAATCGGTCCGGCAAACGCGAGCGAATTCGTCATGTCGTTCCCGACGCAAGTTGAGAAGACGGCTGCCGTTACCAAAGCTCTTACCAGCGTGATGGAGAAATACCCCAGCAAGCGGGAAGGTCTTATCGCACGGTTCTATCTTGGCGTTCTTTACGCGGACCAGGGGAAGGTATTGGAAGCGGAGAACTACTGGAAGCCAATCACGGAATCCGGCGAAGCCGATTACGCCTCGCAGGCGAAGTTGTCGCTGGCGCAGCTTTATGAAACACAGGGCAGGTCCGCCGATGCCGAGAAACTGCTGCGGTCGCTGGTGGATCATCCCACAATCATGGTTTCCAAAGAGCAGGCCACTATCGCGCTGGCTCATGCCCTGGCACGCACCAAGCCGGAAGAGGCGCGCAAGCTGCTGGAGCCGCTGCGAACCGAACGTTCCGCCGTCAGCCGTATGGCAATCACGGCGCTTGGCGAATTGAATCAGAAGTAACGGCGCCACCGTGAATCGGGCTCCCCTGGCGCATTTGCGATTTCCGGTGAGCGCTTCCCGGGGCCGGCGCTATCCAGAATTGCCTCATGCCTACCGCGACGATTTTCAGCGCGACCGCGATCGCATTGTACATGCGCGCGCGTTCCGCCGGCTAGAAGACAAAACGCAGGTCTTCACGCAAGGCATTTCCGATCATTTCCGGAACCGGCTTACCCACACAATTGAAGTAGCGCAGATAGCGCGAACGGTTGCTTATGCGCTGGGCCTGGACGAAACGCTGACCGAGGCGCTCGCGCTCGCTCATGATATCGGGCATCCGCCGTTCGCTCATGCCGGCGAAGACGAACTGGACAGCCAGATGCGCCGGTTCGGCGACCGCTTCGATCACAACCTTCACTCCCTGAGGATTGTGGAGTCTTTCGAGCAGCGGTATGCCCGTTTCCCGGGTCTCAACCTGACCTTTGAAGTACGCGAAGGCATTGCGAAGCACTCGCGCGATTTCGAGCCGGGTGAGATTCCAGAGCTGGATGAATACGCTCCCGGGCTGAAGCCGCCCCTGGAGGCACAGCTAATCGACCTGGCGGATGAAATCGCCTACAACACGGCGGATCTGGACGACGGCATATCCGCGGGGTTCTTCACCGTGGAGGACATCGCCGCCGATGTGCCGGAGTTTCGGGAGATAGTCGAGTCGGTTGAGACGCAGTTTGCCGGAGCCTCGGAGCGAGTGCGGTTTCTCGAGTGCCTGCGCGGCATGATCGATTTCCTGGTGTCCGGGTTGATCGATGGCACCACGGCCGCGGCGCAAGGAATATCGAACGTGGATGAGATTCGCAGGTCTCCGGTGCGCATAGCGGCCTTTGCTCCCGCGGCGAAAGAGGCTAATGCGTCATTGAAGCGGTTCTTGAGAGACAAGCTGTATCTTTCCGGCGTACTTGCCGTGGAACGGTCCCAGTCGGCGGGGATGATATCCGAACTCTTTCAGTTCTTCCTGGACCATCCTGAAAAGCTGCCGGAGAGCTACGCGGACTCAACCGAGACCCTGCATCGAAAAGTTTGCGACCACCTTGCCGGAATGACAGACGGCTACTTCCGGCGGGTCTACGCGCAAATGATCGGCCCTATTCCTCCGACTGCTGGCTGACGAGATTGGAAAGCTCGGCCCGCCTCACGCCGTACACCTTCTCCACCTGGCGGCATATCTCCGCCGCGATCTTTTGTGCGGTATCCGGCGAATCGTATTCCACCACAACCTTCAGGTAAACATCTGTGCGCATCATTGGTTCGTTTTTTCATTTTACGTTACGATAAGATCATCCCCGTGAACCTTTGTAAGATTTGCAAAATAAGGCGTCCTCGCCGTCATTGTCCTGGTGTGGAAGGTGACATCTGCTCTCTGTGCTGCGGCACGGAGCGTGAGGTGACTGTAAACTGCCCCCTCGACTGCGAATTCCTGCGCGAGGCGCGCCGCCATGAGAAACCGAATGATTTGCCGGACGAGTATCCGAACAAAGACGTCCGCATAACGGACGACTTTATCACCGCCCACGAGGCCATCCTGACCATCTTGTCCATCTCGCTGGCCAATGCCTGCTTTGCTAAATCGGAGATGATCGATTTCGACGTCCGGGAAGGGCTGCAAGCGCTGATTCAGACCTATCGGACGCTGGAAAGCGGCCTGATTTACGAAACGAAGCCGGCCAATCCCCTGGCGGCCTATCTCTCTGCCGAACTCCAACAGACCATAAAGGATTTCGCGGAGCGGATGCAGGCGGCTGAAATGCCACCGCTCCGGGATGCGGTTATACTCGGCGTGCTGGTGTTCCTGCAAAGAATGGAGATTCACCACAATAACGGCCGCCGGAAAGGAAGGGCGTTCATCAGCTTTCTGTCTCAGTTTTCCGGGCAGAAAGCGGAACCTGCCGTGCAGTTATGACCGGGATCACCGTGTTCGGTCACGGTTCCAGCGTGGAATCGGCGAATGAGGCCGTCCGGCAATTTACCATCGAGCTGGGCCGAAGGGGCGGATTTCCGTTGATCGAGACCTCATTCCTGGAATTGGGCCAGCCGGATTTGCCTGAAGCCGTCAAGCGCCTGGTGAGCCAGGGCGCGACGCGGATTATCGTGATCCCGTATTTTCTGACGCTTGGCATTCATTTAAAAAGAGATCTACCTCGCATCGTGGCCGAGCTCCGCCTCATCCATAGTAGTGTCGGGTTCGAGATCGCCGGGCCTATGGACGGCCATACCGCGTTGTTGGACATTCTTCTCGACCGGGCGAGGGAAGCGATGGATGGGGGTTGCAGTGCTGCAAGCACGGTTAGTTGAGTCACGGGAGATTGCCCCGGAGGTTCGCCATTTCGTGTTTGAGGTGCCGGAAGTGGAGCAGTTGCCTTATCTGCCGGGGCAATTTGTGTCATTCTCCGGCGTGATCAACGAGAAGAAGATCACGCGTGCTTACTCGACGGCCTCGGCGCCGGACAGAAACCGGTTTGAAATCTGCCTGAACCGCGTCCACGATGGCTGCTTTTCTCCCTATCTGTTTGAGATGCGGCCAGGCGCGACGGTAGACATGAAGGGGCCGCTGGGGCATTTTGTGCTGAAGACACCTGTCAGCGACTCGATTTTCGTCGCGACGGGAACCGGGATTGCGCCATTCCGCTCCATGCTGCACGCGCACCTGGAGAGCAACCCGGACCGCCAGTTCACGTTGGTCTTCGGAGTGCGTTTTGAGAGTTCGCTGCTATATAGGGCCGAATTTGAACAATTGGCGAGGGATTACCCCAACTTCCGATTTCTTCCTACACTGAGCCGTCCCGACGAAAATTGGAGCGGCCTGAAGGGGCACGTGCAGCAGCATGTTTTCGACACGCTTGGGAGCCGGCTCGACATGGACGTCTACATTTGCGGGCTGAAGGCGATGGTGGACGATGTGCGCGCGAAGCTGAAGGAATTGGGATTAGACCGGCGACAGATCGTTTTCGAAAAATACGATTGATTCCTGGTAAGATCTCGGGCAAACCCCTACCCCTAACCGATTCGATTATACGACCCTGTGCCGTACAATCGAACCATGGCTGAACCCGAGAATAAGGCAGGATCGTCGCGGCTACTGGCGCTACCGGCTCTTTTTCTCTGCGTTTTTGGTGTGTCCGCCATGATACTGACACGTGTGGTGCCGGGGCCGTTGAAGGAACTGGACTATATGGTGATCGGGACGGTGGCGGTGATGATCGGCCTGTTGGCCGTATTCCTGGTGATCATTCGCAGCACGAAGTCGGGGGATCCGTTCTTCAGCCGCAGACCGGTCTCGGAGCCCCGGAAACGCCGGGGGACTTCGATTTTGGACCTGGATGAGCGCGGCGGAGGAAAACCGTAATTTCCGGAGCTTCCAATTTGCTCCGGCGAGCGGAAATAGGCTAAGTTAGAGAGGACGGTGAGGTGCGAGAGCTGGTTGAATCGAGCAGTCTCGAAAACTGCCGTACCTTTACGGGTACCGTGGGTTCGAATCCCACCCTCACCGCCAGAATAACCACCAAACCGGTGGGCAAACGCGGGCAATGAATGTTTCAGTCGAGCCCAAGGTTATGCCCCTGAATCTGTACCGCCGACACTTTCGCATCGCTGGAAGTGCGTCGCCGGGTACGAGCCGGACTTCCACAACTACAAAACCGACGAGTTGCGACCCAGTTCGAAGAAATGCCACTGCCCGATTTACGCGGCCGGTGTAACGGGTCACGATCTTTGCCCGCGTATCGGACAGACTTTCTCACATTGAGCCCAAGTCGAGCCGGGTGGTATCGCGGCTGAGCCAGGGCAACGAACCCAGCGATAGGACGTCGAAGTGTGTGCAGCGGAGGATTTAGAGCTCTTCCGCCGCCGTAAAGTTTCCTTAAAGCGATAAAAGCTGTCCCGGGAGTATCCCATTACCCAGCAGGCCTTGGACCCACTTCCCAAGGTCGCTGAGCGTCAACAGCCCTACCTTTGCGCTATTCCCCGGCGCAGAGCCCCGAAAAGAAGAAAAGCGCCTCCGATCAGGCTGAGCGTTGTAGGTTCAGGCGTGGCTACTGAGGCCGCAGTAAACGTTAAGGCATCGATCCCAAAGGCACTATTAGGGTTGCTCCCTTCAAATCGAAAAATAGTCCCGACATTGTTGGTGCTGAAGGTTGGTGTAGCAGTTGCCGTTTGGTTACTCACGATTATGGACGAGGTGGTACACGGGGCGGCCGTGCATCTGAGTACCGTGAATTTGTTGTTCGCAGAGCCCGTCAGAGTTAGAGTTGCACTATTTAAAGTCACAGATGAATTGAATGTAAAAATGATGTATTCGTTATTCTCGATCGGATTGCTGGTTGCACTGGAGTTGCCACTGGTTAATAATCCGTCGCTGAAATTTGGGCTTCCGTTTTCCGCGTTGGCAATTGCACAGCCACTTCCTCCTACGCCGCCGGCTGTGGTGCCGCAACTCAAAATCAGGTCAATTCCGCTTCCTGCAATGTTGGTGTACGAAGTCGCGGTCGTGCTAAAAGTAATAGTCGTGGCCAATGTTGGTAGGCACGTAAAACCTATAAGGGTCAATAATTTAGTTCTCAACATCATTATGTTCTCCGAGTCAGTTTGGATCTTTCACGCTCAAATACTGGGCGAAACGAATTCCAGATCCGATTTGTCGTCCTCATGCCGGTCGGATATTTTCACTCTCGCGCCTCACAGAGTAAGTATGGGCGGGGGCGCTGACGACAACCATACTGCACACCTCCTGAATTCGCTCCATGATCATGCGTAGTCTGTAGAGTAACGGCCCAGGACTTCGGTCCCAGGTTCGGAAGACAGCCGGAACGTTGTTCCCCTGGAACTTTCATCTGGCTCCCCCGGGGAGCCAGATGGCGGCGGATGAACACTGAACGAAGGGCAGCGTTGGTACGCCGGGTTCGCATATTAAAGTCCGGACAGCCGGGGAAAACAGAAGAGCTAACCGATGGAAGCAGCGGGGCGACCCGTTGGACTCAAACGTGAGCGTCTTCGGTGGGGCCGCTGGATAGGTGACTCATTATTTCATTCAGAACTGAGGTGTGGTTCGGATCATATCCAGTTAGGGGTCGATGGCGATCTCCCCTGAAACTGAAGTGGCAGACGCGAGCAGCCGGTCTCGTCGCCTGTAATAGACGTGTAACGGATGGGCGCCTCGGTCGGTTTTATCGGTTTCGCCGGTTTGGTAAACAACAACCTGCCTATTTTCGGTTGTCCGCCAGATTGATTTGCGTTTCCAGCTAACCCTTTTCTTTTTCGTGTACCTCTGGTCACCCCTTCGTACAGGCGGAATCGGCGGCCCAAGTAAGCCGAACTTCGAGCCCGTACCCAGGCCGAATGCGGTAGAGCGGACTAGGAAAAATGCCAATTTCGTCTGCGCGAGGATGGTGCTATACTTCTGGCCTGGTGAATTTGCACATAGGAGTTTAACGATGGCACGGATAAGGCACTCTTATCAACGAAGTACGGTTTGCTTAGGGTTAACCATTGCGGGAGCGGCCGGGCTATTCTCGCTGCGGGTTTTCTCCCAACCCAATACCAATCCATTCTGGGACCACACCGACACAGGCGAGACCGTGCACGTGTTACCGACGCCGGCTTCGATTCGATCTCCCCGCGAAACGAATCCCACGGATGCTGCGGCGACCGGCAGGATCTCGGTCTATCCCGCCAGTTACGGTTCGGGGAATCTCACCAACCATAAAGGCAATATTATTTCATCTGCCCAGTTTTACGCCGTGTATTGGAATTCCAATGTCGCGAACTCGACAGGGTCGTTGGGCTATAAAAACATACAAAACCAAATCACCCAATTCGTCAGCAACTTTTCTGGCAGCCCCGATTACACGATCGTTCAGCAGTATACGGGCGCTAACGGCGGGATAACGTCGTCGATTCCATTTGCGGGTGATTATGTGGACTCTCAATCTCCGAAATCCATGATTAAGGACTCCGCGATTCGAAGTTACCTTGCCGGTCTGTTTCAGGCTTCACGACTGACGCCGAAGGCGAATGCGCTCTATGGAATCTATTTCCCCTCGGGAATGAAGGTTCAACTTTCCGGCGGACTTTCTTGCAGCAGCTTCTGTGGATACCACAGTCACTTCACCTATAATGGCGTTCAAATCAAGTACGCCGTGTTCCCTTATCCAGATTGCGGCGGTTGTAGCCTTTCCGGCAAATCGGTTGCTGACATGCTTACCATCGTGTCGAGCCATGAAATCCGAGAAGCGGTAACCGACCCGGGCGACAACAACGTGAACGCCTGGTACGACGCGAGTGGCTACGAAGCCGACGACAAGTGCGCTTGGCACAACCTCTATCAGATGACCGGCGGGTTCTGGATCCAGCCCGAATATTCCAACGCCCATAGTGGCTGCGTTGTGCCATAACTCAGTTCGCGGGGGGAATGCTGGTGCAAAACGCCACCAGCATTTCAACCGAAAATTGAAACTACGTCGCTCATCAGTAACGAATCCCGCGAACCGTGCTTACAGACGCGCTCACCATCTCACGAGAATCTCCGCGCTTCCGGCTGTCGCGTTATACACTCACTCGCCTGTAGGTGTAAATCGATCGGAAAATCCGGGTCCTGGCTTGTCGGCGCGAATCCTCATCGGGCACGCAAGTGAGATTGCCGTAAGAACTTACTGCCTTTTAGGGATATCCCCGGAAGCACAATAAACGGTTTAATATATGTAGGTTAGTCGCTTAGGCTGGCGCAAATACGTAATGTGCTCAGCCGGCGGCGAACACGCAAGGAGAAACTTCGATGAAAATCGGCATGGCTGTCTGTTTGATGATTTGCTTCAGTCCGTTCCTTTCCGCCGACCGGGCGAGCGACCGCGCGAAGCTCAGCGGAACCTGGACTCCCGAGGATGCCAATCAGAAGGAAGTCGAAACGTTCGTGATTGAGAATGGGCCAGAGAAAATTCACATGGCCCGCAAGCATGGTGACGGGAAGGTGTTCGATATCGACTGCAGCAGCTTGGCGAAAGAATGTCAGTTGAAGGACGAGGATGGAAAAGATGCCAAGATTACTATGTATTTTAATGGCAACAAGCTCGTTCAGTTGGAAACCAAGGGAACCAAGGTTGTGAAGCGGCGCTTCGGGATGACCAAAGATGATAACGTGATGAAACTGGAAGTTATCCCCATCGTGCCCAACGGCAAACCGGAGACAATCCTCTACAAGCGAGTGCAGGCGGCCCTGGCGCAATAGTCACTGCTTACGCTGACCGCGGTGCGGTGAATTTGCCTTCCCGAATTGCGTAAGCTACCAATATATGGCCTACAAAGACATCGCCTCCTACGGCGTGATTGGCGACATGCATTCGGTCGCGCTGGTGGGAATGGATGGTTCTATCGATTGGTGTTGCCTTCCCCGGTTCGACTCGCCCAGCATATTCGCTGCAATCCTGGACGAAAACAAAGGGGGATTTTTCAAGGTTGCGGCGGTTAACCACGAGGTTCGCTGCCGTCAGATGTACCTTCCAGAAACCAATGTTCTCGTCACGCGATTTTTGAGTTCGGAAGGAGTCGGAGAGGTCATCGACTTTATGCCGATCGCGAGAGACGAAGCTGCGTGTGATCCTGAATTTCATGAAATTATCCGTATCGTTCGCGGCGTGCGAGGAGAGGTGAACTTCCGCATGGAGTGCGGACCGGCATTCGACTATGCTCAGTCAGCGCACACGCTGGAGTTGAACGGGCACGGAGCCTCCTTCACTGCCGGAACGCGGCTGAACCTGCTTTCCTCAGTACCCGTAGTAGACCGCGGAGGCGCAGCATTTGCTGAGTTCGTCCTGAAATCCAATGAATCCCAAACTTTTATTCTGTCGCTAGGCGACGATCCGGCCGTCGAGCCGGGTGAGATTCGGGCCACCGCGCAACAGCGCCTGGACGATACAATTGCTGGCTGGAAACATTGGGTCTCCAAGTGCCGATACCGCGGACGGTGGCATGAAATCGTAATCCGCTCCGCTCTCGCCCTTAAGCTGCTCACCTACAAACCGACCGGTGCAGTTGTAGCCGCCGCTACCTGCAGCCTTCCCGAAGAATTGGGCGGAGAACGTAACTGGGATTACCGGTTCACCTGGATTCGCGATTCCTCGTTCACAATCTATGCGTTCTTAAAGCTCGGCTACACGGCGGAAGCCACCGCGTTCATGCGATGGTTACAGGAGCGCGCGACTGAGGAAGACACCGAGACGGGCCCCCTTCAGGTCATGTATCGTGTGGACGGAAGCAGTGATCTCAAGGAGATTGAGCTTAACCACCTGGAAGGTTACAAAGGCTCACGGCCGGTTCGTATCGGGAATGAAGCGAGCCGGCAGCTACAACTTGATATATACGGGGAATTGGTCGATTCCATTTACCTTTACAACAAGTATGCGGAGCCCATCTCTTACGACCTTTGGGTCTACCTCCGCCGCCTCCTGGATTGGGTCTGCGTCAACTGGGAACGCCCCGATCACAGTATCTGGGAAGTTCGCAAGGACGCAGATCACTTCGTCTATTCGAAGATGCTGTGCTGGGTAGCGCTGAACCGCGGATTGCGGATTGCGGAAAAGCGCGGCTTGCCGCTCGATTACGAACGGATTCGGGCGGAAGCGGATCGTATCTACGAGTCGATCATGCAGAACGGCTGGAACTCCGAGCGGCAGACATTTACGCAGGTCTTCGGCGGCAATTCCGTGGACGCCAGCGCGCTGATGATGCCGCTGATGATGTTCATTTCGCCTAACGATCCCCGCATGCGCGGAACAATCGACAGAATTCTGGATGAGCTGGTTTCGGACAGCCTGGTTCATCGCTATGAATTGGGCCGCGCAATCGGCGACGGATTACAGGGAAAAGAAGGAACGTTCAGCATCTGCACATTCTGGATGGTGGAGGCCCTGGCAAAGGCGGGCCGCCTGGATTCGGCGCGTCTGATCTTTGAGAAGATGCTGACCTACGCGAATCATCTTGGTCTTTACGCCGAGGAGATTGGTCCCACGGGAGAAGCATTAGGCAACTTCCCCCAAGCATTCACGCATCTGGGCCTCATCAGCGCCGCCTTCGAATTGGATCGACAGCTGAAGGGCAAGCCATAAAGTCACTCCTTACGCGCGCGTAAGACGGCTTGCCATATTACCGAATTCAGTTCGCCGCCAATCAACAATGCAGCTCCGGAGACGTAAAGCCACACCAGCAAAACGATGACGGCTCCCAGCGAACCGTACGTCCGGTTGAAGGCTCCGAAGGTTGCCAGATACAGTTTGAAACCGGCCGATGCAACAACCCAGGAGATGAGGGTCAACACAGCTCCCGGCAGGTTCGCTTCCCAGTGCGACCGGCGAAGATTCGGCGCAAACCGGAAGATGAGGGTTAATGCGAGTAGAAGGAACCCCAGCCCGATCGCCCATTGCATAAAGGAGGACAACTCGCCGATGGCCGCCAGTACGGGAAAAAAACGTCCCGCGTTTCGGGCCGCGGCATCGCTGGCGAGGATTAAGAATGATGCCATGGCGACAAGCCCACCCAGCGCCACTGTTAGCCCTATGGCGAGCAGCCGCCTGCGCCACCACGGTCGTGCCTCCTTCACTGAATAGGCGATGTTCAGCCCTTTAATGACCGCCTCCATTCCCGCGGAGCCAGTCCATAAGGTCAACGCCAAACCTATGGTGAAAGTACCGGCGCCCCGCTTCTCGGTCAATTCGCCCAGCGTGTCGCGCATCAGTTCGAACGCCGGTTCCGGCATGACGCGACCCAGGTAATTCATGAACATCTGATACATGCCGCGTTCCGCCGCAAAAAAATTTCCGAGGAGCGTAGAAAGTAAAATTAGTAGAGGAAACAGGGCGAGCACGAAATAATAGGAAAGCTGCGCTGCCCTGTCAAGAACTTCATCCGCATCAATCCTTGCGTATAGCTGGAGCGCGAGTTCTCTTGCCGATAACCCTCCCAAAGTAATAATCTGTGCCCCATAGAGCCTGGCCAGTGCTCGCCATTTTCGTGAGTGTCGTTGATAATCACGCATGGATGAAACGCCGGTTGCCGACATGTCGCAGGCGAAACCACATTCGATATTGCGGATCAAGCATGTGAGGGATAGCCCAAACCATGGTAAGTGTATAAACTTAAGAATAGCGGAGGCGGGTCTGAAGTCAGCAATCGCTGTGCTGTACTAGCGATCAATCCCTGCCGCTCGAATCTCCCTATAGAACGAACCGGGAAAATTTCTCAACCGGTCGTTATTTACAAAATGAGGTCACAATTTGAACGCTCCAGCTTCGGCTCCGTCTTCAACATACCGCCTTCAGTTAAATGCCACATTCACGTTTGATCAGGCACGATCAATCTCTGATTATCTTGGCGACCTCGGAATAGGTGCATGTTACATATCGCCGATTCTGAAGGCTCGCCCTGGCAGTATGCATGGGTATGACACGATCGACCACAGTGTCTTGAATCCGGAGATCGGATCCATGGAAGATCTCGAGCGATTTGTCGAACGCCTGCGGGACCTTTCGATGGGGCTGATTCTTGATGTTGTTCCAAACCACATGTGCGTGGCGGATCTAGCGAACGCGCAATGGTTCGATGTTCTTGAAAATGGCCCCAGTTCGCAGCAGGCAAAATTCTTCGATATCGATTGGAATCCGCCGCGGGAGGGAATGGCAAACAAAGTTCTGCTGCCGATCTTGGGTGACCAATACGGCCGCGTACTGGAAGATCAACACATTCGCCTGGAGTACTCGGGGGATGCATTCCTGGCGCGGTACTACGAAACGGCCCTGCCGATCGCACCCAGAAGCTGGACCCGTATTCTCAGACCGGTGGCAGATTATGTTCGGCAACGCCTGGGCGACGCCGACCAAAACCTGTTCGAACTGGAGAGCATCATCACCGCCCTTGGTTACCTGCCGCGGCGCAGCGAGACCGATCAGGATCGAATCAAAGAACGGCACCGCGAAAAAGAGATTATCAAGCGCCGTCTTTTTGGGCTCAATGGTAAGTGCCAGGAAGTGGCGGACGGCATCACTGCGGCCTTGCATATGCTCAATGGAGTGGCGGGCGATCCTTCCAGTTTTGACAGCCTGGAGCAACTCCTGTCCGAGCAGGCCTATCGCCTGAGCTTCTGGCGTGTGGCGGCGGATGAGATCAATTACCGGCGCTTTTTTGATATTAACGAACTGGCCGCGATACGAACCGAGGACCCCGC